>JAIUPE010000012.1 GCA_020160875.1 Pseudomonadota bacterium | reverse complement strand
CGGTGACCGTCGCCAATGCCGGCGGCGCTTCGTCCTTGATGTTCATCTGGCGATAAAGGAGACGCAGGCGTTCGGCGTCGAGGGTGCCGGCGGCGACCGCGCGCTCGGCCACGGTGATGCGCGATTCCGCGGCGAGCTTGGCGCGCTCGGCCTTCTGCGCGGCGGGTGTCTTGTCGTTCTTATCGTCGGGCGGCGGCGCGATGCCAGAGACAACGGCCAGCGTCGTCGGGTCACCGCCCTGAATGATCGAATCCGGCACAGGGCCGCCGGCTTTCGCGAGCATCATGAGGTGCACGGGCTCGGGCCGTCCGAGATTGGGCGGGCTGAGACGACGGTTGCCGTTCAGAAGATCGACCGTCCAGAAAAACAGCGGGTCCTGCACGCCTTGTTCGCGCAGCACCGAAAGGCCGAGGGACGCGGCACTGGCCTGGTTGTTGGCGAAGTTGCAGTAAATCTGGATCTTCTGCCAGTACGCATCCCCCGTGGCGCTGAGGGCGGTTTGCGCTTCGGCGCAGGCGTCGTTGGTACGACCCGTGATCATCGCGCCGTCGGCGCGCAGTTTACGAAGGCCGTCGGTCATCTGATCGGCGGGCACGAGGTCCATCAGGGCCAGGGCATCGTCCCAATCGCCGATGGCGGCAAGGCCGATCAAGCGCGTTTCGAGAAGCCACTGCGCGGGAGGCGCGGGCGGTGCCGGACTGGCGTTATCCCCACCGACCACGGGCGGCGCCGCGGGGCCCGGCGCTGCGGGCGGCGCGGCCGCGGAGAGCAAGAGCGCGCGCGCGAGCCGGCGTTGCGCCAGGGAGTCCATTCGCCGCGGAAGTTGCGGCAGCACACGGCGCAGGAGTTCAAGATCGGTGCCGTGCCACATGTCGGCGGAGAAGCCGCCGCCGGCGGCATCGATCAATCCAATGCGGTCGGTGCTGGGCGCATCGAGGCTGCTCGAGGAAATCGCAGGGGCCGAAGATTCCTCGGCCGGTTCCGCATCGTCGGGCACGGGCGGCTCGGGCGCCGTGGCGGCGTCCGGCGCAGGCGCTTGGGACGGAAGAAGCGACACGGGCGCGCTCTGCGCAAAGGCCTGTGAGCCCAGCAAAAAAGCCGCGCCAATGAGCGCGGCGGACGACGTGAAAAACGCCCCGCGCGCCGCGCGGGGTGGCTTATTTATTGAAACGCTCATTCGGAATCACTTTTTCAATGGTGGTCGTCGGCGCCGGCATATCCCATGTCATAAGGACGATGGCCCCGGCCACCACCAGCGCAAGCACACCCAGAACGACGAATTTCACCATGCTCCAATAGCCCTTATTTTACCGATCAGCCGTTAGGCAGACACTAATGAACGCGTGTGATAATGTCCATGCAACCAAAGACTTAATTGATATGACAAGGCGTTGAGCAACGCGATCCCGTGAGTGAAATGGTCCAGACCCAAGGCCCGAGCGAAAAAAGCGGGGCGCCCAAAAACGAGGGCGCCCTCGACCGCACCATCGTGCTCGTGGGACTGATGGGTGCGGGCAAGAGCTGCATCGGCCGCCGCCTCGCCGGACGCCTGGGCATCCCTTTCATCGACGCCGATGCGGAGATCGAACAGGCGGCCGGATGCTCCATCGCCGAGATTTTCCAGAAATACGGGGAACCCTACTTCCGTGACGGCGAGCGCCGCGTCATGACCCGCCTCCTGCATGGCACGCCAAGCATCTTGGCGGCCGGCGGAGGCGCCTTCATGGACCCTGACACGCGGGCGCTGATTCGGGAGCGTGCGGTTTCCGTGTGGCTGAAAGCCGACCTCGATACCCTGTCGCAGCGCACGAGAGGCCGCACGCACCGCCCGCTTCTGAACGGAAGCGATCCGCGCGAAGTGCTCGCGCGCCTGATCGACGTGCGTTACCCGGTCTATGCCGAGTCCGACATCGCCGTCGAAACGGGCCATGACAATCCGACCTTGACCTGCACCCGCGTGCTCGCCGCCGTCGAGGAGTTCCTGGGCGCGCGGCTCATCACGAAAGACTGACACGCGATGCCCTCAGCCATGACGGCCCCCTCTTCTTCCGAAAGCGCGCGGGAAACCGCAACAGTGGTGCGCGTGCCCCTGGGCGCGCGGTCCTACGACATTCACGTCGGGCGGGATTTGCTCGCGCAGGCCGCAGCGCTGATGGCGCCCGTGCTGTCCCAGAAGCGCGTCTTCATCGTCACCGATAGCAATGTCGCGCCGCTGTATCTCGCGCCGCTGACACAGGCGCTGACGAACGCCGGCATCCGCGCCGACCATGCGATCATCCCCGCGGGTGAAGCGAGCAAGGACTTCGACCATCTCGCCAAACTTCTGGACGCGATGCTGGCGGCCAAGTGCGAGCGCGGCACCATGATTGTCGCCCTCGGCGGCGGCGTGATCGGCGATCTTGCCGGTTTTGCCGCCTCGGTCCTTATGCGCGGCGTGGACTTCGTACAGATCCCGACCACCCTGTTGTCGCAGGTCGACAGTTCGGTGGGCGGCAAGACCGGCATCAACACCGCCGCCGGCAAGAATCTCGTCGGCAGTTTCCATCAGCCGCGCCTGGTGATCGCCGATACCGACGTCCTCGCCACGCTACCGCGCCGCGAATTGCTCGCCGGCTACGCCGAAGTGGCCAAATACGGCCTGCTCGGAGACGCAGACTTCTGGGCCTGGCTTGAGAAAAACGGCGCCGCCGCACTGGATGGCGGGCACGCCGCCTTGCGCGAGGCGATCGTGACCAGCTGCAACGCAAAAGCCAAAGTCGTCGCGGCCGACGAAAAGGAAGGCGGCGTACGCGCCCTTCTGAACCTCGGCCATACCTTCGGCCATGCGCTGGAAGCCGAGATGGGCTATGGCGGCAACCTGTTGCACGGCGAGGCCGTGGCGATCGGCATGGTCCTGGCGTTCGAACTTTCCGCGCGCCTTGGCCTTTGTCCCGCCGCAGACGCAGCCCGCGTGCGCGCGCATCTGAAAGCCGTGGGCCTGCCAGTCGATCCGCCGCGCCACAGCACGCGCGGCGCGATCACGCCAGCGATGCTCATCGCGCATATGAGTCAGGACAAGAAGATGAAGGACGGCGCCGTGAATTTCGTGCTCGCGCGCCGGATCGGCGACGCCTTCATGTCCCGCGACGTTCCCGCCACCGCGCTCGAGGCGACCTTGACCGCGGCGCTCGCCTCTTAATCCACCATTTCCGCTTCACCGTTCCTTGTGAGGAACTTGCCATGCTTTTCGTTCTTTTCGCGGTACTTGTGCTGCTGACCGTCGCAGCGTTCTTTTCGGTCGCGGAAACCGCTTTGACCACCGCATCAAAGCCACTGATGCACCAACTGGAGTCCGAGGGCGATCCGCGCGCCGGCACAGTGGCCAAACTTCTGGACGAACGCGAGGAGATGATCTCGACCGTTCTTCTCGGCAACAACCTCGTCAACATCCTGGCTTCAGCACTGACCACCAGCCTCATGATCGATATGTTCGGCAACGAGGGCGTATTCTATGCCACCGCCATCATGACCGTGCTGGTGGTGATCTACGGCGAGATCCTGCCGAAGACCTACGCGTTGTTGTACACCACTTCCGCTTCGCTCAAGTGCGCGGGCGTCATGTATTTTCTCATGCGCCTGTTCAAGCCGTTCAACGCGGCGATTGAATATTTTGTGAACGGCGCCCTGCGCATGTTCAAACTGAGCACCACCGTCTCGCGCTCGGCCAAGGAAGTCCTGGCGGAGTTGCGCGGCGCGATCGAAGTGCAGATGGCCGACAAGCAGATCATCCACGAGGTCAAACACGAACGCGCCATGCTGCGCAGCGTGCTCGATCTCGCCGAATACCCCGTCAGCGACGTGATGGTGCACCGCCAAAAACTCATCACCATCGACGCGGACCTTCCCATCGCGCAGATCATCGAACAGATGGCCGCGTCGCCCTACTCCCGTATTCCGTTGTGGCGCGATCAGCCGGACAATATCGTCGGCCTCATCCACGCGAAGGCGCTTCTGCGCGCCCTGGAATCGGTGGAAGGCCAAGCCGAAAAGGTCGACGTGGTGCGCCTGGCCATCAAGCCTTGGTTCATTCCCGCGACCACCACGTTGCTCGACCAGCTCAACGCCTTCCGCGCCCGCCGCGAGCATTTCGCCATGGTGGTGGACGAGTACGGCACGCTTCTGGGCGCGCTGACGCTGGAAGACATTCTGGAAGAGATCGTCGGCGACATCCGCGACGAGCACGATGTCGCCGTGGCCGGCGTGCGGCCGCAAACCAATGGCTCCTATCTCATCGACGGCAGCGTGACGTTGCGCGACCTGAACCGCGAATTCGACTGGGACCTGCCGGACGACAAGGCCTCAACCGTAGCGGGTCTTGTGCTTTACGAAGCCCGTACGATCCCGGAACCCGGTCAAAAATTCCTGTTCCACGGGTTCCGATTCGAGGTTTTACGCCGTGCGCGCAATCAGTTGACCCTGGTGCGCGTCACGCCGCCCAAGCCGAACGACGAGAGTGCGTCCGAAGCCATGGCGGCGGACCGTTCGGGCTGAGTCCAGTCCGCGTAACAGCCGCCCGGGACCCCTCGGACCATTGACCGCTTTCCGGGCCAAGGTCACACTCACGCTTCGTTCTTGAGGAGGCCTACCACGTCCTCATCAAAGGACTGTCAGGCTTGTCGTGCCACCCCTTTCAACAGCGATTGAAGGAGCGCGTCATGATCCGAAGAATTGTACCCGACGTCATCGGCGACCAAATCCTGCATAAGGTGTCCCCCCGCGATACGGTGCGCCAGGCCGCGCGCCTGATGCGCGATAAAAAGATCGCGGCCGTGCTCGTCATGGACCTCGAGCGATTGGTGGGGATCGTCACCGAACGCGACATGACCGTGCGCGTTGTCGCCGCCGGTCTCGACCCCGACGCGACGCCCGTACGCGACGTCATGACCACCGATCCCGATACGCTGGCGCCGTCCGACACGGCGTCCGACGCCATTCGCATGATGAAAAGCCGCAATTACCGCCATCTGCCGGTGGTCGAGGATAACAAGGTCGTCGGCATGGTCTCGGTCCGCGACCTGTACGCCGTCTATAACGGCGAATTGGAACAGGATCTTAAGGACCGCAACGCCTATATCTATGGCGAGAGCTACGGGGCGGCTTAGCGCTATTTTCCCTGCATAGCTGCTAGAACGGCCCTGCGCTTGCCGGGTTTGACGCGCGCGCGTATATCCGCCGAATGCCTTTAACGCCCCCAAACAACCGCGATCTGATTCATACGCGCACGATCACCTGCGAAGGGTACGAGCGCGAGGACGGCCTGTTCGACATCGACGGCTGGCTCACGGACGCGAAGACATACTCCTATCCCAGCACCGACCGCGGCGAGGTGAAAGCCGGCGTGCCGGTACACGGCATGGGCTTGCGCATCACCATCGACGCCGCGCTCAATATCCGCGAGGCCGCCGCGGCGATGGATTACACACCGTTCAATATGTGCCCGTCGATCACGCCGAATTTCCAGCGACTGGTCGGCTTGAACCTCGGCAAGGGTTTCAATAACGCCGTGCGTCAGGCGCTCGGCGGCACGCAAGGCTGCGTGCATCTTGTCGACCTTCTGCGCCCGATGGCCAACACCGCGTACCAGCTTCTGTCGCCCAGCGGCTACAAGGCGCTCAAGGACAAGGAAGCGCGCGGCGAGCCGGTGACCGCATTCTTCGTGAATCAATGTCACGCCTGGAAGTCTGATGGCGACGTCACCCGCGATCAATTCCCGAGCCTCTATACGGGAGAAGGCTGATGCCGCTTCCGCCGCCCGTGCCCCGCAAACTGATGCACAAACGCACCCTCGTCTGCCAAGGGTATGAGCGCGCCGACGGCCAGTGGGACGTCGACGGCCGCCTGACGGACGTGAAGACGGAGACGATCAGCACCTGGGGCGCCAGTTCGCAAAATGAATCCGTGATCCCCGCCGGCGAACCGATTCACGACATGCACTTACGCATCACCGTCGATTCCAAGATGACCATCACCGCCGCGGAAGCGGCGATGGACTATCACCCGTGGCGGATCTGCCCGTCGATCGCGCCCGCCTACGGCAAATTGACCGGCCTCGTGATCCGGCCCGGCTTCACGCAGAAGGTCGCGACGCTCCTCGGCGCGACGCACGGCTGCACGCATATGGGCTCACTGATCGGGCCGGTGGCGACGACGTTGATGCAAACGATGGTTCGCGCGCGGCTGAAGCGTCAGAGTGAGCAGCAAGCAAGCGGTCAGCCGCGCGCGATGCCGCACTTCCTCAACACCTGCCACACTTGGGCGACCACCAGCGCCATCGTGAAGCGGGAATATCCTGAATTTTATCGAGGAGAGTGACTACTCTCCCGGTGCGGTGAGCTTCAGCGACAGCGCGTGCACACGCTCGCGCAGTTCATCGGCGAGGATGCCGTAGACGAGGCGCTGGCGCGCAACGCGGTTCTTGCCCGCGAACGCGGCCGATTCAACCGTCACATTGAAGTGCGTTTCACCGCTCGGGTGCGCACCCGCGTGGCCATGATGGCGATTGCTGTCGTCCTCGACCTCGAGACGCGTCGGCGCTAACGACTCGGTGAGCTTTGTGCGGATGCGATTTGCGTATGTGGTCATGGCTCTTTCTTTTATGCGTGACCTTTTCCAAAAACCGGTTTCCGCTTTCTGGGGTCACGCATCAGCAGAAGCACAGCGCGAAAAAAGAAACAAGATTGCGGATTTTCAGACCCCTCACCATATTCAACCGATGTCCGAAACACGCGATCGTTTCACCTGTTCCACCGGCAAAAACACGGCGACGACGCCGTGCGCCTGGGACGGCTGCGCCGCCGCCGGTGAGTACCGCGCGCCAAGGGACCGGCGACTCGCGGACTATGTCATGTACTGCCTGGAACATGTGCGCGCTTACAACGCGCGCTGGGATTTTCATGCCGGCTCATCTGTCGCCGATCTTGAGGCCGAGATCCGCAGCGCCGCGACCTGGGAGCGACCGACATGGAAGTTGGGCACCTTAGGCGCCGGCTATCGGGCCGGACGACCGGGGGCGCGCGTGAACGATCCGTTTGGATTTGCGGCCGGAACCGATTTCGAGGACAAAAAGAAGGCCCGTGCGGAAGACGCGCAAAGCCGCGCCACGCCTGGCGGCGCCACGGCACGCATGCGGGCCATGAAGGTGCTCGACCTCTCAGGACCCGTGACCCTCGAAACATTGAAGGAGCGCTATAAAGCGCTGGTGAAAAAGTACCATCCGGACGCCAACGGCGGTTCCGCGGAGGCGGAGAACCGGATGAAGGTCATCAACGCAGCCTATCAGACGCTTCGCGCGGGTCTTGCGGCGGCCACCTAACCCGACTTTTTTAGATTTGCGCCTGATCTTGTCCGAAAACCGGCGTCCACTTTTCGGGATCAGGCGCTAGGCCCATTTTCGGCTTTCGGCGGGTTGGTCATATCCCCATATAATTCAGGGCTGTATGGTGACCTTGGCCGGGCCATGCCCGGCGTGCCATAAGACCCTTCTTTGCGAGAGGTTGTGAGAGAGCGTTATGAGCAAGCGGAACGAAAGTGCGCGTGACGACCTAGTGATGACGGCGCCCGATAAGCAGCTGTCCGTACGCGACGTCTTTGGCCTCGATATCGATATGAAGGTGCCGGCGTTCTCGACCCGCGGCGACCATGTGCCGGACGTCGATCCCGCCTACCGCTTCGATCACGACACCACGCTCGCCATCCTCGCCGGCTTCGCGCACAACCGGCGCGTGCTCGTGCAGGGCTATCACGGCACCGGCAAGTCGACGCACATCGAACAGGTGGCGGCGCGCCTCAACTGGCCGTGCTTGCGTATCAACCTCGACAGCCACATCAGCCGTATCGATCTCATCGGCAAGGACGCCATCGTGATTCGCGAAGGCGTACAGGTGACCGAGTTCCGCGAGGGTTTGCTGCCGTGGGCGCTGCAACGTCCCATCGCGCTGGTGTTCGACGAATATGACGCGGGCCGCCCGGACGTGATGTTCGTGATCCAGCGCGTGCTGGAAGTCGAAGGCCGCCTGACGCTGCTGGATCAGAACAAAGTGATCCGTCCGCATCCCGCGTTCCGCCTGTTCGCCACCGCCAACACGATTGGCCTCGGTGATACGACCGGCCTCTATCACGGCACGCAGCAGATCAACCAGGGTCAGATGGACCGTTGGAACGTGGTCGCGACCCTCAATTACCTGAAGCATGACGAAGAAACCAACATCGTGCTCGCCAAGGTGAAGGGCTATGATACGGCCGCCGGCAAGAAGATCATCTCGGCGATGGTGGAAGTCGCCGACCTGACCCGCACCGGCTTCATCGCCGGCGACATCTCGACCGTGATGTCCCCACGCACCGTCATCAGTTGGGCCGAGAACAATCAGATCTTCAACAACGTCGGTTATTCGTTCCGCGTCACTTTCCTCAACAAGTGCGACGAGACCGAACGCCCGGTGATCGCCGAGTACTATCAGCGCTGTTTCGGTGAGGATATTGCCGGGAGCGCGGTGGAAGCCGTCGCTTAGCGAACAAGCATGAAACCGCCCTATTCCGGATCGGACAAGGGACTCTCGCGCACCGAGACCTTCAAAACCGCGACCACCGCGGCGGTGAAGGGCATCGCGAACCGGCGCGAGTTGACGGTTGTCTATTCGCCCGTTTCCGCCAATCAAAAAGGTCCGACGGTCACCGGCGAGGTGCGTCTGCCCTCGCCGCCGCACAAGCTGACCAAAGAAACCGTGACCCGCTTGCGCGGCGCGGCGGACGCGGCGGCATTGAAGCTGCGTCACCACAGCGCGGGCGTTCACGCCCGCCGCATGCCGGTGAACAAAGAAGCCATCGACGCCTACAACGTCATGGAACAGGCGCGGGTCGAGGTTCTCGGCGCGCAGCAATATGCCGGCGTACGCGGCAATCTTTCGGGCGCCCTCGAGCAGCGCCTGTCGCTGGAAGGTTATCAGGCGGCGCGGAGTTATGAGCAGATCGAGCGCGGTGACGCGCTGAAGGTCCTGATCCACGATGCCTGCGACGGCGCGCCGCTCGGCGCTATCGGCATGCATGTGCGCGGCATCCTGAAGGAAGCCTTCGGCGAGAAACTGGACACCTCGCTCAAGGAACTCGCCGCCAACATCCACGATCAGAAGGCCAGCGCGGATGTCCTGCGAAAGCTCATCCAGGCCCTGAACCTCGAGAACGACGACGCCGAGGAACTGGAGCAGGAAGACGACGAGGACGGAAACAACGAGACCGAAAAGGAATCCGAGCCTCAGGAGTCCGAAGACCAGGACAAGAAGGACGAGAGCACCGAGAACGGCGACGATCAGGGCCAGACGCCGGCCAGCAGCGAGACCGTGCAGGGCGACGAGGCGGAATCGGACATCGAATCCCAAGGTCAGCCGACCATGGAAGCGGCGGAGGCGGAAGCCGACGCACAGCAGTCACGTCCGCGCCCCGGCCACAACCAAGGCCCCCAGGAAGAGCGCTATAAGATCTTCACCACGCGCTTCGACCAAGTCGAGGACGCCGCCAATCTGTGCGATGCCGAGGAGCTGGTGCGCCTGCGCTTGCAGCTCGATCGCCAGCTCGCGCATTTGCAGGGCGTGGTCTCGCGCCTCGCCAACCGCCTGCAACGCCGCCTCATGGCGCAGCAGACGCGCAGCTGGGACTTCGATCTCGAGGAAGGGTTGCTCGACGCGAGCCGCCTCGCACGCATCGTCGCCAACCCGACGCATTCCCTATCGTTCAAGCGCGAGAAAGAAACCGAATTCCGCGACACGGTCGTCACGCTGCTGATCGACAACTCCGGATCCATGCGCGGCCGCCCCATCACCATCGCGGCCATGACGGCGGACATCCTTGCGCGTACCCTGGAACGCTGCGCGGTGAAGGTCGATATCCTCGGCTTCACCACCAGTCAATGGAAAGGCGGCCAGTCGCGCCGCCTGTGGAACGACACCGGCAAGCCGAGCACCCCGGGCCGCCTCAACGACCTACGTCATATCATCTACAAGGCCGCCGATACGCCGTGGCGCCGCGCGCGCCGCAACCTCGGCCTGATGCTGCGCGAAGGCATCCTCAAGGAAAACATCGATGGAGAAGCGCTCGCCTGGGCGCACAACCGTCTCGCCACGCGTCCCGAGCAACGCCGCATCCTGATGGTGATCTCGGACGGCGCGCCGGTGGACGATTCAACATTGTCGGTGAACCCGGGCAATTATCTCGAGCACCATCTGCGCGAGGTGATCTCGTACATCGAGAACCAGTCGGACATTCAACTGCTCGCCATCGGCATCGGCCACGACGTGACACGCTACTACCGCCGCGCCGTGACCCTCATGGACGCCGACGAGCTCGGTGGCGCCGTGATGAGCCAGCTCACGGACTTGTTCGAAGAGGACGTGTGGAGCCGCCGCGGCCGCATGGGCGCGCCGTCGGTGTTTTAGAGCAAGCACTCACGCTGCCGGACATGGCGGATGATTTCCGGGCATCTCGCCGCCACGGCCTAAAAGCTAACGCCGTATTCCCGTAGGGACGAACGGCGCTACGCCGCGTTCCCCATAACGGGCGCGCCGCCCGTCAGTGTCGTACGGTCCGCCGCGATGACATCGCTTAGGAAATCGAACACGGCGCGGATGCGCGCGCTGCGGCGCAGGTCCGCATGCGTCACCAGCCAAATCTCCACTTCGTGCCTGAATACATCGGGTAACAACCGTTCGAGCGTCGGTTCGGCATCCGCGAGCACACAGTCGTGGGCGCCGATGCCGATGCCCGCCAATGTCGCCGAAAGTTGACCGACGAAGCTGGAGGAACGGTGCACGATGCGCTCGGTGACGAAGTTGCGCTCGAGCTTCTGCACGCCGGGATGCGTGCTCATGCTTTCGTCGAAGCCGACGTGATAATGGTCCTTGAGATCGCTGGGCTTGGTCGGACGGCCGTGACGGTCGAGATAGCCGCGCGAAGCATAAAGCCCCATCACAAGATCACCTGCTTTCTTGGCGATGAGATCTGGCTGCTCGGGCCGGAACATGCGGATCGCGATGTCGGCCTCACGGCGGATCAGGTTGACCGTGCGATTGTCGACCAGCACCTCGACGCACACGCCAGGATACGAAGCGTGAAACGCGGCGAGCTTGCGTGGCAGCCACAGCGACCCGAGTCCTTCGGTCACCGAGATGCGGACCGTGCCGGTGAGCGTCTGATGCGCCGCTTCGGCCTGGCGTTCGATCGCCAAGGCCTCTTCTTCCACGCGGCGCGCGCCGGCGAGAACTTGCTCACCTGCGTCGGTGAGGAGAAGACCGCGCGGCGTGCGCTGAAAGAGCTGCGCCTTCAACTGTTCTTCGAGCGCGGCGATGCGGCGGGACAGGGTGGGCTGCGACAAACGCAGCCGACGCGCGGCTTGAGACAGGCTTCCTGTCTCAGCCACCGCGATGAAATCCCGGAGAATGCTCCAATCTAGGTTATTCATGATATTTACCGCTCTTATTCCGTTTTAAGGAATGTTATTCACGGTTTTCTAGCCTATTTTCCCCGGCGCCTGAAGCGAGCGCTTCAGAAATCCTTCGCAGGAGATAAGCCATGGAAAAAAAGGCATTTTTTAGGCTCACTTTTGCCGCGGTTATCGCCGGAGCAACCCTTTTCGCCCTTTCCGCGCCGTCCCAAGCGGCCGAAACGCAGCTGATTTGGTCGGCCAACTCGCCGGCCGTGAATCAATCCACCGACGCACTGTCCAAGGGCCAGCACGCCCAGGCGATCCGGTTCGCCAAGGATGTCCTACGGACGAAGACGCAACCGGCCAATCACCTGATCGCCCGCCAGAACCTGTGCCTAGCCTATCTCGCGCAGGGCAAGGCCGATGACGCGAAGTCCTATTGCGACGCCGCTCTTGCGGCCGACGCCCGCACGCAGATCACCGAACAGGGCGGCCGCCTCATGACGGCCGCGGCGACGGCCGAAGCCGGCGCGGCGACGCTTGAAGCCGCGGTAAAGAGCAATGTGGCGCGCGCACAAGGCAGCGCCCTCGCCGAAAACCGCTAAGCAAGATATGGATGACCGATGATTCATGTCTCGGTCACCCGTTTGCGGCTGAGGAACTTCTGGTTCCTTTTTCCCTTCGCCTGGCACACCAGCCGGTGCAACACGCAGGTCCGTGGCGCGGAGGGGTGTCTCGCGATCGACGTGCGCGGCGGTCCAGACAGGATTTTTTGGACAAAATCGATCTGGCGTGACGAAGCTGCCATGCGCGTGTTCATGGCGTCCGGCGCGCATTTAAAGGCCATGCCGAAGCTGAAGTACTGGTGTGACGAAGCATCCGCCGGGCATTGGTCGCAAGATGCCGCGGCCGTTTCTTGGGCCGAGGCTGAGGCCGGTCTCGCGCGGACCGGCTGGCTGTCGAAGGTCCTTCATCCCTCACCCGCCCAAGCGGCTGGGGCGGTCCTCGGATCCCCAAAATAAAAAAGCCCGCTGTTACCAGCGGGCTTTTTGTATTTGGTTCAGATGCCGATTAGGCGGCGATCTTGGCCTGGGCGCGCTTGATGCGACGCTTGATCACCAGCGCGCTCTCTTCGAGCTTCGCATCCGGCGTCGAGAGCAGGAAAGCGTCGATACCGCCGCGCTTTTCGATGGTGCGCAGACCATTCGACGAAACGCGCAGGCGCACGCGCTGGCGCAGCACGTCCGAGAGCAACGTGACCTGATGCAGGTTCGGCAGGAACCGGCGACGGGTCTTGTTGTTGGCGTGACTGACGTTGTTGCCGCTTTGAACGCCGCGGCCGGTGGCTGCACAACGGCGTGCCATGGCTCAAATCCTTTATAAAAGCGGGGTTTCCCACCTGAGGGACCCCCGGAAAGCCCGGCGTTGTACCTGTTGAAGGCCCTGGGGTCAAGGGACTCTGGCGGGCGAACCCTCAAAGAAAAGCGTGATTTATCAACGCTTTGTTAGGGCCCGAGTCGATTTAGGCGCCGCGGCTTGTTCGTCCAGGAGCTCGCGGATGCCCACCAGCACCAGGAAGCGCTTCAAATCGTGGCCCATCAGGCGCTTGAGGGCGCCGTCCGCCTGTTGGAGGCTGAGCATACGCTCCGTGGCCTCCGGATCGCGCCCGGGACGCGGGATCTTGGCGCGGTATTCGTCGAGCTGACGTTCAAGGGCGTCGCGGACATGAGAGCGGCCGGCGCGGTGCGCAGCCAGAGCCTCCTTCAGCAAGGCCGCACGCTCCGACGGCGGGAGTACGGTCTTCTGCCGGGGCTTGGCGGCTTTCGGTTTGGGCTTTTCGCCGAAGAGCGCGCGCAGCCAACCGGCCATCATTCATCCCCGACGGTTTCAAGACGGCGCGAAAGCCCATCAAGACGATCGCGCAAATCGTCGGCCGCCTCTTCCACCGACACATGCGGTGTCGTCGCGAGCGCCGCGAGATCGTCGGCCTGTTTGAACAGGCGGTAGCCGCGTCCCAGCGCCCCGTCCTCGATGACGGCACGCAGGAGTTTGTCGCTGCGCGCGAGATCGGCGAGTTGTTCATACCGGCGCACGAAACCCGCGAGCGCCGCGCGCGCAGCTTGATCACGCACCGCGGCTTCGCCGATACGCTCGGCGATGTCAGGATGCGCCCCCGCGAAGTTCAGGAATGCCTGCACAAATACCGTGGTGTCGCCCGCGCCAAAACGCACCCATGTCGCGGCGACCACATCGCGCTTCATCACACCGAGACGTTCGGCGAGCACCGCGGCGCTGGAGGCGAGATCCTGGAGCGCGAGTTTGCGCGTCTCCGACGACAGCGCGTCGGTGGATTGCCTCTGCATTTCAGTGATGGACCGCGCCAACGTCTCGGCCTGCTGCTGGGTGCGTCGCTCCTGGTTCGCGAGTTCGGCGAACCGTTGCATCATGAGCGCCGCGGCCCGGCGCTGCTCGAGCACCACCATGACGAGCCACAGCGCGACAAGCGGGCCGGCGGTTGCCGTCAACAGCGCGGCGAGCGCCATGGGTTCGAGGGCCATGAGACCCGGCCAGGACATTTGCGAGAGGTACAGCCCCACGACCGCAAGCCAGACGACGGTGGCCGCGACGGCGACGACAAACGGAATGCGTTCTTTCATATGGGTGATTCTAGAGCAAACCGCGTTCAGATAGAATCCAGACTTTACACCCGACTTTACCCATAGCGTGTCAGAGTGGTCCGTTCATGAGCTATCTCGATAAGGTTAATTTGTGCAACCGCTGGCGACCCAAACGCTTCGCGCCGTTCACGGTGGCAGGCACGCAGGTGGGATGGATTACCCATGAACGGGTGCGCGCCCTAAAAGGGCACAAGGACCTACGGAAGATCTTCGTCGCAGCGAAGGACGGCATTGCCCTGAGTCCCAAGCTGAAGACCCCAAAAGCGCGTACCGAAGCTATCAGGGACGTCGCGTCGCAGCTCCGCAAAACCGGTCACTTCCCAGGTCTGCGTAAGGAGCTTTACAGCGTGAAGAACCGCTGGAGCGAAAGCGAATACTTCCAGATGGACCGCGGCCTGGTTCCCGCCTTCGGCGTGCGCGCCTACGGTGTGCATGTGAACGGTTTCGTGAAAAAGAAGGACGGTCTGCACTTGTGGATCGGCACGCGGGCGACCGACCGTATGATCGAACCGGGCAAGCTCGATAACATGGTCGCGGGCGGCCAACCGGCGGGCCTGTCGTTGATCAAGAATGTCATCAAGGAATGCGAGGAAGAGGCTTCTATCGACGCCGCGCGCGCCAAGACGGCCAAACCCGCGAGCGTCATTACCTACGCCTGCGAACGCGACGGCGGCCTGCGCGCCGACACTTTGTTTTGCTTCGATCTTGAGATGCCGGCGAACGCCAAACCGAAGCCGTCGGAGGAGATCGTCGGCTTTGAATTGATGCCCGTCCGCGAGGTCCTGCGGCTGGTGCGAACCACCAACCGGTTCAAGTTCAACGTCGGCCTGGTGATCATCGACTTCGCCATCCGTAACGGCCAGATCACCCCGGAAAAGGACAGGGATTTCGAGGCGATCGTCTCCGGCCTGCATATGTATCCACAACCTGTTGTATAGCTGTCACATTACGTCTGCTACATGTCGAGGATGGGGGTCGCCCGGTGGTTGACTTTTTAACCTTAGATCGTCATTTCTACGCGCCTTTTGCGGCGTAAACTTAATCCAAGGTTCACAGGACCCGCGCCGCAGCCTAAGATTCCGGGAAAAACCGGAACGTGAGTGTGGAGCTAACGTAGGCCATGCACTTTCTGGACTTCGAAAAACCGATCGCCGAACTCGAAGGCAAGATCGCCGAGCTGCGGCATTTGTCGGACACCGACGGCATCAACATCGCCGAGGAAGTCAGCCGTCTGCAAACGCGGGTCGATAAGGACCTGCGCTCGGCTTACGCTAAACTCACCCCCTGGCAGAAGACCCAGGTCGCACGCCACCCCGACCGCCCGCACGCGGTCGACTATCTCAAGGCGCTGATCGACGACTTCATGCCGCTCGCGGGCGACCGCAGTTTCGGCGAAGACGCCGCGGTCATCGGCGGTCTCGGCCGTTTCCTTGGCCGCTCGGTCATGGCGATCGGCCTCGAGAAAGGCCGCGACACCGAGACTCGCATCCGACACAATTTCGGCATGGCGCGCCCCGAAGGCTATCGCAAGGCCAAGCGCCTGATGGAACTCGCCGATCGATTTGGCGTGCCGATCATCACCTTCGTCGACACCGCCGGCGCCTATCCGGGCGTGGACGCGGAAGAGCGCGGCCAAGCGGAAGCCATCGCGCGCTGTATCGACACCTGCCTCAATGTGCGCGTGCCGCTCATTTCGATCATCATCGGTGAAGGCGGCTCGGGCGGCGCCATCGCGCTCGCCGCCGGTAACGTCGTGTTGATGCTCGAGCACTCCATCTATTCCGTGATCTCGCCGGAAGGCTGCGCCTCGATCCTGTGGCGCGACCACGGCCAGGCCAAGACCGCCGCCGAAGCTTTGCGCCTGACCGCGCAGGATCTGGAGCGTCTCGGCGTCATTGACGGCATCATCCCAGAGCCCATCGGCGGCGCGCATCGCGCCGCGGTTGCGACCTTCGCCGCCGTGCGCGAAACCATCGACATGCACATGAACCAACTCTTGCGCATCGATCCCGGCCAGCTCCGCGCGCGGCGCCGGGACAAGTTTTTACAGATGGGACGGAACGGGCTCGAATAGATAAGCTCGCCGCGCAGCGCCGCCGTTTGTTGTTTGCGCGCCTTCGCGCGCGGCGCCGGGACAAGTTTTTACAGATGGGACGGAACGGGCTCGAATAGATAAGCTCGCCGCGCAGCGCCGCCGTTTGTTGTTTGCGCGCCTTCGCGCGCGGCGCCGGGACAAGTTTTTACAGATGGGACGGAACGGGCTCGAATAGATAAGCTCGCCGCGCAGCGCCGCCGTTTGTTGTTTGCGCGCCTTCGCGCGCGGCGCAGAGACAAATCCTTGCAAATGAGCCTGAGCCGGCGCGCGTAGGCCGCGTTAGCGCGGCGCATAGATAATCACGGCCGCCCCCGCGAGACACAGCCCCGCCCCCGTCAGATCCCAGCGGTCGGGCGGGGACTTCTCCACCAACCACATCCACACGAGCGAGGCGGCGATATAGATGCCGCCGTAGGCCGCGTACGCACGACCGGCGAAGCCGCTTTCCACGAGGGTGAGCAGCCATGCAAACAGACACAGGCTCGCCACGCCCGGCAGGACCCAAAAGGCCGGCGCGTTGAGGCGCAACCAAGCCCAGAAGGCAAAGCAGCCGGCGATTTCGGCGCATGCGGCCGCACTGTAGATCAGCCCCTGTTTCATTCTATCTTCCTACCATGACGCTGCTTTGGATCACATTCGCAACCGGCTTCGGGCTGGGGCTCGCCATCGCGATGCCGGTCGGCCCCATCAGCCTTCTTTGCATCCAACAGAGCCTCACGCGTGGGTTCGGTGGTGGGCTGGCCGCCGGTGCAGGCATCGCGCTGGCCGACGCCACCTACGCGGCCGTCGCCGCATTCGGCCTTACCGCCGTCACGGTGCTCCTGGTGACTTTGCAGACCCCGCTGCGCGCGGCCGGACTCCTCGCCATGCTGTGGCTGGCCCGGCGCATCTGGCGCGAAGCGGCCACACCCAAACACATGGCAGCGCCGGGCGCGGGCCCGGCGACGGCGGCACAGATGTACGTGCTGACGCTGGCCAACCCGATGACGATCCTCACCTTCCTCGCGCTGTTCGTCGGCGCGGGCGTCGGCCTCACAGGCGGCTACGCATATTCCGCGGCGCTGACGCTCGGCGTCTTCGCCGGGTCCTTCGCCTGGTGGCTCATTCTGTGCGGCGCCGTGAGCACGGTGCGCGCGCGCCTTGCCGATGAAACGCTGGTGTGGATCAACCGCACGTCGGCGTTGATGATCGCGGCCTTTGCTCTATGGATCGCCCTGAAATTGGTTCAGGGATTGTAGTGACCCCAGATCGTCCAGGCGCCAATCACCACGAAGCCGATGCCGGCGATGAGTTTCAGCGGGATGGCGGTGAGATACTTCTCGGCGAGGGTGCCGAGCACGACCGCAATGGCCGTGGAGAGAACGAGCGCGCCAGCGGCCGCAAAGAAGATCAACCAGCGCGATTGCTCCTTGTCGGCGGCGAAGAGAACCGTGGCCAGTTGCGTCTTGTCGCCCAACTCCGCGAAGAAGACCGTCGCGAAAATCGCCAGCAACTGGCTCATCAATTAACCCCCTAAAGCTTTCACGCCGGGCAATTCCTTGCCTTCCATCCATTCGAGGAAAGCGCCGCCCGCCGTCGAGATATAGGACAGCTTTTCCGAGACGCCCGCGGCGTTGAGCGCCGCGACGGTATCGCCGCCGCCGGCCACCGAGATCAGCGCGCCTTTTTCCGTGAGCGCCGCCACGGCCTTGGCGATGGCATTGGTGCCGACGTCGAACGGCTTGATCTCGAACGCACCGAGCGGGCCGTTCCAGAGCAAAGTCTTGCAGCCGCCGAGTTTGGCTTCGAGCGTGCGGACACTCGCGGGACCGACATCGAGGATCATCGTGTCGGCCGGCACAGCCTTGATATCGACCACGGCCGTCGCAACGCCTTCCTTAAGACCTTCGGCCACGACCGCATCGGTCGGCAGGACGACTTCGCAACCGGCCTGCTTGGCCTTTTCCAAAATCCCGCGCGCGGTTTCGGCGAGATCGCGTTCGCACAGCGATTTACCGACGTCGATCCCTTGGGCATTCAGGAACGTATTGGCCATGCCGCCGCCGATGACGAGCAGATTCACGCGCTCGACAAGGTTGTTGAGCACGTCGAGCTTGGTCGAGATCTTCGAGCCGCCGACGATCGCCATCACCGGCTTCTTCGGGTTATCGAGCGCGCTGGCAAGCGCTTCCAGCTCGGCCTGCATCTGCCGGCCGGCATAAGCCGGCAGCATATGCGCAAGACCTTCGGTGGAAGCGTGCGCGCGGTGCGCGGCCGAGAACGCGTCGTTCACATAAACATCGCCGAGCGCGGCGAGATCCTTGATAAAGGCCTGATCGTTGGCTTCTTCGCCGTTGTGGTAGCGCAGGTTCTCGAGCAGCGCGACATCGCCCGGCTGGAGCGTGTCGACGACTTTTTTCGCGTCTTCGCCGATGCAATCGGCGGCGAAGGCGACATCGGCGCCAATGGCTTTCGCAAGCACGGGGGCGATGGGCTTCAGGGACATCTCGGGCACACGCTTGCCCTTCGGGCGATCGAAGTGCGAGAGCACGATGACCTTCGCCTTCCTGGCGATGAGATCCTTAAGAGTCGGCGCGAGACGCTCGATGCGGGTTGCGTCGGTGACGCGACCTTCTTTCATCGGAACATTCAGGTCGGCGCGTACGAGGACACGTTTGCCCTCAACATTCGCCTGGTCGAGAGTCTTGAAGGAAGCCATAGGCGCTCGCGAAGTAGGAAAACAAAAATACCCCCTCGCCCTGTCCTCTCCCCACGAGGGGGAGAGGGTTATCGAGCAAGGGACGGACGACGCCTTAGAGCAATTTGCCCATGGCGACGAGGGTGTCGAGCATGCGGTTCGAGAAACCCCACTCGTTGTCGTACCACGACAGGATACGCACGAAGTTTCCCGGCATCACCTTGGTCTGCGTGAGATCGAAGGTCGACGAGGACGGGTTGTGGTTGAAGTCGATGGACACGAGCGGCAGCGAATTCACGGCCAGAACGTTCTTGAGGTTGCCGTTGAACGTTTTGCCGGCGGCCGCGTCGGTCATGGCCTGATTGATCTCGGCTTCGGTCACCGCCTTGCCAAGCACGCACTTGAGGTCGACGGCCGAGACGTTCGGGGTCGGCACGCGGATCGACGTGCCGTCCAGCTTGCCCTTCAGGTTCGGGAGCACCTCACCCACGGCTTTCGCAGCGCCGGTGGAGGTCGGGATCATGCTGAGCGCGGCGGCGCGGGCGCGGCGCAGGTCCTTGTGCAGCGTGTCGACGGTCGACTGGTCGCCGGTGTAGGCGTGGATCGTCGTCATGAAGCCTTGCTGCAAACCAAACAGCTCATCGAGCACGTACGCAACGGGCGCCAGGCAGTTGGTGGTGCAGGATGCGTTGCTCACCACGTTGTGCTCTTTTTTGAGCTTGTCGTGATTGACGCCGTAAACCACAGTCAAATCGGCGCCCGCGGACGGGGCGGACACCAGGACCTTCTTCGCGCCGGCGCCGAGATGGATTTGCGCCTTCTCCTTATCGGAGAAAATGCCCGTGCATTCCGCTACGATATCGATACCGAGATCTTTCCAGGGAAGTTTCGCGGGATCGCGTTCCTTGAGCACCTTGATGCGCTTGCCGTTGACGACCATGTCGTCGCCTTCGACACTGACCTCGGCCGGAAGCGGTCCATGCACGGAGTCAAAACGCAGAAGGTGGGCGTTGGATTCCGCGGGGCCGAGGTCATTAATGGCCACGAACTCGACGTCGGAGCGCTTCGCTTCGACCATCGCGCGGAAAACCATGCGGCCGATACGACCGAAGCCATTGAGTGCGACACGAACTGCCATGGGGTGCTTCACTTCCTTATATACAAGTTGGGATGCGGCTCATGAGCGGGCCGGAACGGCCCCGTGGCATCCCGCGCCGGGGTGGAGCCGGAAATACAATAGTCTTCCCCGGAATCCAAGCGGGCTCGGCGCATATCAGCTCCTGCTTTCCACGAGGTCCGCGTGAGTCCCGCAAAAGCTTCTCCCGCCGCGAAAATCTTCAAATCCGCCGAAAAGGCCGAGCCCCTGTCCGACGGGGATTTCCGCAAGCTAAAGGATGACTTACGGCTCGATCTGATCGAGCTGCAGCAGGAGATTCGTAACAAGGCCCGATTTCCGGTGATCGTCGTCCTGGCCGGCGTGAAAGGCGCCGGGGTCATCGACACGCTGAACGTCATCAATACCTGGATGGACCCACGCTGGGTCGAAACCCACGCGTTCGACGCGCCGAGCGACGAGGAAAGCGAACGCCCGCCTTTTTGGCGCTACTGGCGCAGCCTGCCTGCGGCGGGCGCGATGGGCCTGTATCTGGAAGGCTGGTACGGCGAGCTTCTGGGCCTCGATCCGAAGCGTCCCGTCGGGCGCGGCGACGACCGCCTGCGGCATATCGCGACGTTCGAACAGACCCTGGCCGACGATGGCGCCCTCATCTTGAAATTCTGGCTGCACCTATCCGAGCGGCACCATCGCAAAAGCCAGAAAGACGACGGCGATGACCCGATCTTCGGACTCCGCCCGGCCGATCATGCGTGGCGGCCACAGCCGCCCTACAGCGTGTATGTGAAGACAGCGGCGAACGTGATTGCCAAGACAAATACCGGCCGCGCGCCGTGGCACATCGTCGGGGGCCGCGACGCCAATCGGCGCCGTTTCGAAATTCTCGATATCCTACGTAAGAGTTTCACGGCGCATTTAAAACGCATGGCCCGCACGCCGAAGCGCGGGCACGCCGCGGTGCCACGCAAAGTGCCGGCGCACGATATCCTCGCCGCCGTCGATCTTAGCCAATCCATGAGCGACAAGGATTACGCGCGCGCCTTCCATGAACAGCAAGCCCGCCTTTACAGGGCCCAGCAGGCCGCGCGCCAGGCCGGTATTTCGACCGTTCTTGCCTTCGAAGGCTGGGACGCCGCGGGCAAGGGCGGCGCCATCAGGCGGCTCGCCTACGGACTAAGCGCCTACAATTACAAGGTCGTGCCCATCGCGGCGCCAAGCGACGAGGAGCGTAAACATCACTATCTTTGGCGCTTCTGGCGCGCACTTGACCGCGCCGGACATATCACGATCTTTGATCGGAGCTGGTACGGCCGCGTCCTGGTGGAGCGCGTCGACAACCTGATTCCAAAGTCCGCATGGCAACGCGCCTACGACGAAATCAACACGTTCGAAGAAGAAATGACGGCGTCAGGTATCGTGCTCCTGAAATTCTGGCTGCACATCGACAAGAATGAGCAGCTCAAGCGCTTCAAGGAACGCCGCAAGGATCCCGCGAAGCAGTGGAAACTCACTGCCGACGATTTTCATAATCGCAAAAACTGGAACGCTTACGCGGCGGCGGTAAACGAGATGGTAAAACGCACATCGCGGGACGCCGCGCCGTGGCGCATCATTGCGGCCAACAGCAAGAATTTCGCGCGCGTCACCATCATGGATACCGTGGCGACCGCACTGGAAAAAGCGCTCGCCGGACGCAAGAAAGGCCGTTGAGGCCCCTCCAGGACCATCGCGCTATGCGCGAGAATTTTAATTTTTGCCCGTAATTATAGATCAGAAAAGTTGCAACGCCGGCATGTCTTCAGACGTTTTAGGTGTAATGTAACGGTCTGACTGGGGAGCCATCTTTCCTGGAATTTCAAATGGTTCCAGAAGGTTTCAGCGATGATGCGCGATAGCCCCCAGAGGTATTGGATCGCTTTTCGTCGGCCGCACGAATATCCCGAACTTCGTGCGATTTTTGATATGATCGGGGCAGCCTCGCCGGAGCAGTCCGGCCCGGCGTTCAAAAGGGGCAAGAATGCTTCCGGCGACTCCAGATGCCGACCGCGTCGCGCTGAATGGCGTGATGTCCGGAGCGTGCGCCGCCTTGCAGGCGCGCCGTACAAACTTTCTCCAACATCGAGCACTTTCTTCCTGCGCCAGAAACGGCGCGGCGACGGCATTGCCGTTCGCGATGACAGAACAGGCCTTCAGATAGGTTCGCCATGAAGATATCCAGACGCCAGATTCTCTCCGGGATGACCGCGACCGCCGGTCTTGCGATCGCGCCCGGCGTCAGCGTGTCCTTCGCCGCAGATGGCGCGCCGGCGCGCGATGTCCTCGTCGTCGTGTTCCAGCGCGGCGCCTGCGATTGGCTACAGATGCTGTCCCCCGCGGGCGATATCTTTTATCAAAACGCGCGCCGGTCCATCCGCGTGCAACTGACCGGCGCCAATGCGGGGATCGGTGTCGGCACGCTGGACGGCACAGACTTCTATCTGAGCGCCAGCGCGCCGGAACTAAAGCCCCTCTACGACAGCGGTAAACTCGCCTTCGTGCATGCGACGGGATTGTACACCGTGGACCGCAGTCACTTCACCTGCCAGGCCAATATGGAAAAGGGTACGGCGGACGCCGATCCCGCCATGAATTCCGGGTGGCTCGCGCGTCACACCACATCCGTTGGCGTGCCCAACGATCTTTCCGTGGTCGCCCAGGGATCAACCACGCCCACCGCGCTCCTCAGCCAGGCGGCATCAGTGGCGATCGCCGATCCATCGTCGTTCAACGTGTCGGGCGGCACTCCAAACGCCAACGTCATGCGTCTTTTGAACAGCAGCGGCGCGAGAACGCCGTACAAAGATTCCGTCCTCAAGACCCTGACGACCATTCAGGACGTTCAAGCCGGGCTGGCGGGTTTTCAAGACCCTTCGGGCACGGCCGGCTACACGAACGGCAGTTTCTCGGCGTCCTTGCGGGCGGTGGGCCGCCTGATCCGCATGAACGTCGGCGTCGATGTCGTGACGGTCGATTACGGCGGCTGGGATATGCACAACAATCTGGTCAATGAATTCGCGACCCGAACGACAGAATTTTCCCGCTCTTTGTCTGCGTTCTGGACAGATATGGCGAATTACCAAGATCGGATCACGCTTGTCACGATGACGGAGTTCGGCCGCCGCTTCCAAGAAAACGCCAATCAGGGAACCGACCACGGCTCGGCGTCCGGGATGCTGATCCTCAGCGGCAACGCAAAAGGCGGGAAAATTTACGGAAGTTGGCCGGGTCTCGCGCCCGCAGCGCTGAACGCGGGCGATCTCGCGGTCACGACCGATTACCGTCAGGTGCTGGCGGAAATTCTAGTAAAGCGCCGCACAGAAGCCAAACTCGCGTCGGTGTTCCCGACGCTGAAATACGCGCCGCTGGGCATTTTCGAGTAATCAAGAGGGCAAAATGCCAACGCCAAATCGCATCGCGCTGAATCGGCTGACCTTCGGGGCGCGCGACCTCGAGGAGAGAAACGTCAGTTTCACCGGCTTACAGGCCTGGCTCGAGGATCAACTGCGCCCGCCGCCGGATGATGATCCGTACATGGCCGGGCACCTCGCCGCGCAGACCATGCGAATCAACTACGCCGCCTCGGACCCCGCCTCAACACGAGGGACCTGGCCGGCCGTCGACGAGATGCGCCCCTTCAACTATCTCAATCTGCCGGTACCCGATCTTTGGACCATTAACCGCAGCGCCAGCAGCCAAGCGATTTCAGGCGCGGAACGTACGCGCGTGCGCCAAGAACTCCTGGCCGCGACATGGATGCGCAACACGCATAGCAGCTACCAGCTGCGCGAGTTCATGGTCGATTTTTGGCACAATCATTTCAATATCAGCAAAAACGAAGCTGAGCCGGCGACGGTGTTATTGCCCGTGTTCGACCGCGTCGCGATCCGCCCCAACGCATTTGGCAACTTCCGGACGCTTCTGGAAGCCACCGCCACCGCCGGCTCGATGCTGATCTACCTCGACAACTACCTCAGCACGGCCACGACGCCCAACGAGAACTACGCGCGCGAGATCATGGAGCTTCATACGCTGGGCGGGGAGGCCTACTACGGCGTGGGCGACGTGACGCCGGCGCCACGCCTTGCCGACGGCACGCCGGCCGGCTTTACCGACCAGGATGTCATTCAGGCCTCGCGCGCACTTTCCGGCTGGACGTTGCAGACCGGGCAACGCACCACCGGCAATCAGACGCTGCCGAACACTGGCGAGTTCATCTACAACCCGACGCAGCACAATACGCGCGCCACATCCGTACTCGGCCGAAATCTCGCCAACGTGGTCGGCGACATGGCGCAGGGCCGTGCCATGCTCGATACGATCGCGACGCATCCCGCGACCGCGCGCTATGTTTGCGGCCGCCTCATCCGCCGTATTTTCGGCGACAGCATTCCCCTCGCAGCTTACGACCGCGCGGTGGCGGCGTTCCGGACTTACCAGAATGCGCCGGACCAGATTGCGCAGGTGCTGCGCGCCATTGTCATGAATGGGGACGACATCTATGCGCACCCGATCGGCAAGGTGCGCCGCCCGTACGAAAGAATTATCGCGCTTTTGCGTACGACCGACTCCATTCTCGGGGCCGGCACCACGGCCACGACGGCGCTCGACCGTCTTACGGATGGTCTGTTCGCCTGGCCGGCGCCGGATGGCCGTCCCGATTTCAATGCCTACTGGCTCGCGACAGGCGCCAACGTGGCAACATGGAATCTCCTGTTCCAGGTTCCGAATTGGCGCGAGGTGCAAACGAGTTTGACGGCGCAAACACCAGCCGCAGCTGCGACATCCGCGACGGCAACGGTGGAGTACTGGGTGCGCCGGATGATCGGCGAACTCCTGCCGCCGGAAAATATGAACGTCCTCATCTCCGATCAGGCGGGCCCGAACGGCGCCCCAACCGCGATCAGCGCCCGGCGTCCCGCCGCGACCATCGAGAACAACTATCGCCGTCTTATCAGCCTGATCGCGACGACCGAAGCCTTCACGCTGCGGTAATCCACGCGCCATGAGCACAAAGAAAACCGGCCAGCCCCGCGAGAGGCTGGCCGGTTTTACTTTTACGTGCTCCGCCGTTAGGCGGCCTTGGGGTGCTCCTTCGCGGCGCTACGGGTGTTGTAGAAGTACCCGAGCACGATCACGACGATGACCGCGAGCTGCGCGAGCAGCGAGTAGAGCGACGGATAGACACCCAGGATCTCAAAGCGCGGGAAGTTCACCACACTCGGCGGCAGCTGCCCGCCTTCCTGCAGCGCCGCAACGCCCTTGCCCGCCATCACGATGGCCAGCAGCGCCACCAGCGCGGAACTCCACGCGAAGAACTGCGAGATCGGCAGGCGCTTGCTGGTCCGCAGCATCACGACAGTGATGACCGCCAGCACCGCGACGCCGGCAAAGAAGCCGCCGACGATGGCGCCGACACTCCCGCGCGCCCACAAGGCGATATAGAAGAGGATCGTTTCGAACACCTCGCGGTAGACGGCGACGAACGCGAGGCCGAACAGGAACCATGCCGAGCTCTTACTAAGCGCGGATGAGATCTGTTCCTTGAGGTAGGCCTGCCAACGGCCGGCAAGGCTCTTGCCGTGCATCCAGATGCCGACGGCGACCAGGATGATGGCCGCGAACAAAGCGGCGAAGCCTTCGGTGAACTCGCGGCTGGCACCGTCGATTTCGAAGAAGTAGGCCGCGATGGCCCAGGTGATAAGGCCGGCGACCAACGCCGCGGCCCAACCGCCATGCACGTACGGCAGCACGTCGCGGCGATCGACCTTGCCAAGGAAGCCGATCATGGCGACGACGACGAGCAGCGCTTCGACCCCTTCGCGCACCAGGATGGTGAAAGCACCGAGGAAGGCGGCGGTGCCGTCGTCGGCAGACGGCGAGAGCGCCGCGTCGGTGGCGTCGAACAGGCCACGCAGCACGGCGGCCTGCGCGATCACATCGGCGACCGGCGCGGCGGCGTTGATGCGCGTGCGATACTCACCCATGGCGGTTTCGACCTGCGCGAGAAGGCCCGCGTCGCGCGTGCGTAGTACGCCTTCCACCGGTTCGAAACCATCGAGATAGGAGGATAGCGCAAGCTGGCCGGCGGCGCGGGCGTCGCCCGCTTCATAGGCCTTCACGCTTTCCGCAAGGCGCGCACGCGCGATGGCGAGACCGCCTTCCGCGGCCGGCCGCTCGGCAACGCCGGGCGAAGAGCGCAAATATGCCGTGACCGCGCGGGCTTGCTCGGCGCCGATGGCGCTGGCGAGTTTTTCTTCGGTCGCGGCGGTCAGAGTCGCGAGATCGGGCACGGCGGCGCGGACCGCGGCGCTGTCCTGCCACAGCTTCTCGCCCTGGGCGCGCAGTTCCGGCGTCGCGGACATGTTGCCGACGTAGAAGGCGAGCACCCAGCGCTGATCGGCCGGCAACTGTTCGAAGCTGGCCATGCCGGTATCGGCGACGCCTTGCGTGATCACTTCATAGAGCGCGAACGGGCTGCGGACGCGCGCGCGGTCATGATCGGTGAAGGCAATGGGCGGCGGGTCGAGGTGCGCGCCGGTTTCTCCGTCGCCGCGGCCTTCGAGACCGTGGCAGGCGGCGCAATTGTCGGCATAGAGCGCTTGCGCGGCGCCGAGATCGGGCGCCGTGGCCGGCGCAACCGGCACTGGGTAGAGCGCAACGAGCGCGGCGCTCAGCGAATTGGCGAGCTGCGCGACTTCCGTCGGGGCGGCGCGGTTCGAGATCGCGGCCATCAAGCCTTCGGCTTGGGTAATGAGCGCGGCCTGTCCTTCTTTCGCGGGCAACGTTGCGAGACGCGAATGAATGGTCGCCGCGAATTCCGTCATCTCGGCGTATTCGCCCTCGCTGATCACCGCTCCGTTCGCGACAGCTCCCACATAATCAACGGCGATGTAATCGACGAGCTGCCAGATCTGGCGCACGTCGGCGGTGGGATCGGACGCCGCCGACACAGGCGCGGCGGCGCTGTCCTGCGCCTGCACATGCGGCGTGAACAGCCCGCCCGCGCAGAGCGCCATCAGAAAAGAAAAACGCCGAAAGAAAATCGCAGCCTGCGCCCGCATCGAAATCGTCCTTAATGTGCCCACAACCAGCAAATGCCGGTGTATTGCAATTAAGAATGGTTCGCAAGGTTATTCCGCGCATTTAGGATGGCTGGCGCGGTCACATCCGCGCCAGCCCGGACCGGTGACGTGGTTTGTCACCTTCCGCCACGCACCAGACGCACCGCGTTCGGCGCCGTCTGATAGCCATTGAACGTCGCGCCCCCGCCAAACTGGACAAGCCAAGCCAACCCGCGTTCCGTTTCGCTGGCGCTCCAATACCAGAGCTTCAACGGATCCAGATTTGGGAACGCGTCAGGATTGATGGACGGCGTGCAGGCCTTGGAAACAAGGGTCTCGAGTTCTTCGCGCGTCGGAAGCCGCCAACCACGGCGCGCTTGTTTTTTCGCACCGCGCCAATCGAATTCCTGGACCGTGCCGACACATCCCTGGCCGTCCTGCCACGTCTGTCCGACACTGCAGCGCTGCCATGTGAGGCCCGTTTCCTTGTCGAGAACTTCGGCGCCTTTCATTTCATAGCGCGTTGCCGGGATGGGATGGCGTTCCGCGTCACATGCACCCCATGCCGCCGTGCTCGTCAGAATCACGGCCGCGACGCTGCCTGCAAGTTTCATCATCATTCGTCTCCTCATGTCACACACATGCCGAATCGCCGGCGGTCACCGGACGGATGTGCGCGGCATAAGGTCTTTGCGCGGCACCCGTTACGGCGAAACGTCCGACCACCACGCCAAATAATCCGCCGGGCTCACCGATCAAGTAGGGGAACCCGGCGTGACAGATACCGAAATAAAGATCAGGGAGTCTGTGGGGTCGCCCGGTTAGTACGCCCCGCCGCGCGCTTCACGATTGGCCTTCTTCGCCGAATCCCACCGACGCCCTACGGCGTTCCGCATCTTGCCGACCCTTTCCTTCATCCGGACCGCAACCGTTTTCGCGGCTCCGGCGACACGGGTCCTATTCACGGCCGGCACCTTTCACATGCGCCACAACATTAGCGGAATGGCCCGTGCCGAGATCATGCGCCGCGTTGTGCGCGATCGGCTGAGGCGCCATGACGGAAATCCCAGCGATGGGCGCAGGCGGCGCGACAGGCGCCGCGCCGTCAATGAGCAGGCCCAGCGCGCGCGCCGGCGAAGCCGCGTGCGGCATATAGTGCCGCATAATGGACGTTGGAGGACCAAGCCGGCCGGGCGAAGCGATGGCCGCTTCACCGCTGAGAGAAACATAAGACTGCGCGCCGGCCGAGGACGAGAACCCAAATGGAAGAGCGCAGGCCGCAATACACATGACAACGCGGAGCATGGCACACTCCCTGAGGCAACAAGCACGGCAACGGAATGCGGATAAAACGAGAAAGCCGCTTGTGAAGTTCCCCGGCCATGCCGCGCAGACTCAATAAAATAGAGGTAGCGCCGTGGCGCAGCGCCACACGTTCGGCTCAATATGTGAGAAAGACCGGCCCGCCATCGCGAAAGATGGCGATGCTGGTGGGTGAACCGTGCCGCGCTTCACGATCACGACAGGCCTGGCCCATGTTTCGAAGAAAGGCGCGCGACGACGCGAGCGCCGCCGCATTGACGACGGCGTGCCCACGAAGTCGCCGGCACGCATGTGTCCCAATGTTGTGAAGGTTGCCACCCGAACCAATTTCGCGCAGCCGCGTTATGAATGCATGACCAACGGTCCCACATTCCACGCCCTCAAACTCAACAATCCGTTTTCGGGCCGGATCGCCAAGCCGTTCGACGCGCCGTTCTCCCAGCAGCACGAATTGTCTTACCGCTGCGGCGGCTGCGGCCAACGGGTGAATGCGCGCGACCTGGGCCAGGTGTTTCACCACGAAACGCCGGGCCACAAGCCGATCCCGCCGCAGCTTGTGGGCTAACCGGTTCGCACCGAAACCACACGGATCTTTTCGTCCGCCCCCGCGCACGGTTGCGCCGCAAAAATCTTAAAAGCGGCGCGGGAACCTTTCCTTTTGGCCACGCGTTCATGTGGCGGAGGGATATCGCCCGATGCAATTTCGTATTGTATTGGCGCAACACTCTGAGAAATAAGTCAAAAAGACGCGTTTGTAGCCTTGCGGCCCGACCGTCCTGTCGCCATGGTTGCGGTCGTTTGCGATCCCCCCTTTCGCATACGCATTATCGGAGAATAAGCAATGAAAAGACTATCCGTCGCGCTCATGGCTGCTGCAGCCAGCGCCGCGATCTCGACCTCGGCGCACGCCGTGGATCCGGGCGGCTACTTCTCGCTCGGCGCCGGCATCAACATGCCGCAGCACGACCGCGTTAACCTGACGGGCGCGCCAACTTCGGCTCCCCGCAGCAAGTTCTCGTTCGACAACGGCTGGATCGGCACGGTCGCCGGCGGCTACAAAATGGATTCCGGATTCCGTCTCGAACTGGAATTCGGTTATCGCGATGCCGACGTGAAGGCTCTGCAGGCCTATCCGGCCTCGGGTGACACGGAAGCATGGCACCTCGGCATCAACGGCATTTATGACTTCCAGCCGGTGGGTGGCCGCGTGACGCCTTACCTCGGTTTGGGCCTCGGCTATGCCGAGACGCAGCTGAGCCGTGTGCAGGGCCTGGGTCCGATCTATCATAACACCGACACGCACCTGCAATGGCAGGGCATCGCCGGTGTGGAAGGTCCGATCAGCGACCGCCTCGCGTGGTTCGTGGATTACCGTTACATCGTCGCGCCGAACATGGACTTCGCGTCCCGCGGTACCGAAACGATGACGGACTACGACAACAAGAGCCACAACATCCTCGTGGGTCTGCGCTTCTCGTTCGCGAAGCCGGCTCCGGCCCCGGCCCCGGCCCCCGCCGCGGCTCCGCCGCCGCCCCCGCCGCCGCCCCCGCCGCCGCCGCCGCCGCCTCCTCCGCCGCCGGTGCCGCAGAAGTTCCTTGTGTTCTTCGACTTCGACCGTTCGAACGTCCGCACGGACGCTCAGAAGATCATCACGGAAGCTGCCGCCTATGCGAAGAAGAACGGCAAGGTTCGCATCTCCACGACCGGTCACGCGGATACCTCGGGTACGCCCGCGTATAACCTGGCGCTGTCCGAACGCCGCGCGCGCGCGGTGAAGGCCGAGCTGATCAAGCAGGGCTTCAAGGACGCGGAAATCGTCGTGATGTTCAAGGGTGAGTCCGAGCCGCTCGTTCAAACCGGTGACGGTGTGAAAGAGCCTCAGAACCGCCGCGTTGAAATCGTGATGGACTAGGCCGATCACCGCGCTTTGGCCGCACGGCCGGAGCGCGGTGCTACTTTAAAGCGCCGGGTTTTCGTACCCGGCGCTTTTTTGTTTTTAAGTCGCCGTTTCCCTCCCGCAACCGGTGAAAGCGGAAACAAAAAGCCCGGTATTCGCGTTTTGCCTCTCGACGTCTTCCCGCCGCGTCCGCGTCTGGGGCAGCCGACGTGGCGCGAGAAGATGAGGCAAAAAAAAAGAGGCGCGAACCCCAATGACATTTCAAGTCACACAAACAACAACACCGGAGCAGGCCATCGATATGGCCTATGAATTGGGCACATCGCTGCGCGCGACCGGTTGGCCCCGCTCGCGCGAACAGTATGCTCGCGACCTATGGGTCGACTACGAGTTCAAGGATGATCCTTTGCGCCCGTTTCTAGATGCCGGATTCACGGCCGGATACACGGGCCGGCGCAAACCGAGCTCAAAGGATTTTCATTAGGCCTTCGTTCCGCCGCACAGAAACACCGCCGGGCCGCCACGGATTTAAATCCTGGCGGCCCAGGTGTTTTTGGGCGTCTTCGTCTTTATTCCCACGCTCTATTTCGCCGCGCCGGGAACCGCGCTCTCGATCACTTGCCCCTTGTCGAGGCGCTCCTGCGCGCCGATCGCCATCACGCCGGCGCATCTTTGGAAACCATCCGTATCATTGCGCGCGAACTCGCGGATGGACCGGTCCTGAGAACGTTGAAGAGCGCGTCGGCTCGCTTTGACTTTATGATTGATACCGGCGGTGTGTTTGTGTTGCGCCGCGCGTCACCGGGATAAAATGCAATCGCCGTGCTTAAGCTTTTTTCTTCGCGCTTTCGCGGTCCAGCAAGGCCCGCTTGCGCGTAACACCCCACCGATACCCCGATAGCGCGCCACCCTTTCGCACGACCCGATGGCATGGGATGGCGACGGCTATGGTATTCGCGGCGCACGCGCCCGCGACAGCGCGCACCGCCGCGGGGGTACCGATCTTCGCGGCGAGTTCGGCGTAGGTCACACTACGGCCTACCGGGATCTTGCGCAGCGCACGCCAAACACGCTCCTGAAAGGCCGTGCCGCGCACATCGAGCGGAAGGTCGAGGCCGACGCCGGGTTTCTCGACGAAGGCGATCACCTTCGCAACCGTGTGTTCAAACGCGGCATCGCCGCCGATCAATTGGGCCTTCGGGAAGCGGTCCTCGAGTTCGCGCAAGAGCGCTTCGGGATCGTCGCCCAGGGAAATGGCGCAGATGCCTTTTTCGCTCGCCGCGACGAGAATCGCGCCAAGCGAACATTGCGCGAGCGCGAAGCGGATGCGTTCACCGGGTCCGCCGCGCCGGTAATCGCCGGGTTTCATGCCAAGGATTTCAACCGACTTCTCATAGAAGCGGCTTGAGGCATTGAAGCCCGCGTCGTAAGCGGCGGCGGTGACTGAAGCACTGCGCGGCAGGCGCGCCCGAACCTCGCGCGCGCGATGAGCCTGGGCGTAAGCCTTGGGTGTCAGGCCCGTCATCGATTTAAATAAGCGGTGAAAATGAAACGTGCTGAGGCCGACGATCTTGGCGAGTTGGGCCGTCGAAGGTGCTTCCTCGCCGCCTTCAATCATGCGGCAGGCCCAAGCGATCGTCGCGCTATGTTCCGCCGTGCGCGAAGGCCCCATCGGCTTGCAGCGTTTACAGGCGCGAAAACCCGCAGCCTCGGCGTCGCGCGGTGTTGCATAGAAACTGACGTTGCGCGGATTGGCGAGCCGGGCGGCACAGGACGGCCGGCAGTAAACACCGGTCGTCTTCACCCCATAATAAAAACGGCCGTCAGCGCTTGGATCCTTGGCGACCACGGCCGCCCATCGCGGATCCTGTTCGGTCGGAGTGACGGCTGATTTGCGAAGAGCGCTCATGGATTTTCCTTTTAGCACGTTCGAAGCATCCGGGGAAAAATGGCGCTGGTATCCCCGGGCCGCATCCCGCTGCTTGCTCTCAAATCGGGAAAATTCGACTTTCGGAGGCGTTCACGCGCCACTAATGTCGGGTCTCTTCGGGGGCTTTCCATGACGGGCGCGGCCGGCGCATCCACGACACCAGGCGACGACGGATTCTACCTGCCGGCCGACGACGTACGGCACGCGCAGATCTGGTTGCCGTGGCCGCATGAGACCGAACTTCAAAAGACTGTCGCGCGCATCGCGCACATCGCCGGACGCTATGAGCCGGTGTCCCTGGTTGTTTCGCCCGGCGCCGAGGATGCGGCGCGCAAGGCCTGCGGCGGTGTCACCATCGTCTCTCTGCGCCATGGGTCGGCGCGCCTTCGCGACATCGGGCCGAGTTTCCTGGTCGACGGAAAGGGCGGTTCGGCCGCCACCGATTGGGGATTCAGCGGTTGGGGCGGACGCGCCGCGACGGAAACCGATGGAACCTTCGCGCATGAACTCCTCGGTTATGCGGAAGTGAGGCGTTTCCGTACCCCCTTGAAACTCGAAGGCAGCGCCTTTGCCGCCGACGGCGAAGGCACGCTGATGGCGCTTGCGGAAAGCGTGTTCGACATCGCGCGCAATCCCGGCGTCACCCGCCTTGAAGGGTTTGCGATTCTGCAGCGCTGGCTGGGCGCGGCGCGGGTGATATGGCTGGAGCTGGCGTTGCCCGACGACGAGCTTTGCACCGATGTGCGGGCGCTGGCGGCCTTCCTCGCACCGGGCGTCGTCGCCACGTCGACCGCACCGGACGGGCACCCGCATGCGGAGGTTTTGCGTGTGGCGCGGGCTGCGCTCGCGCGCAATAAGGATGCCGCGGGGCGTGCGCTGACACTGATCGATCTCTGCGCACCGCCGCCTGTAACGCGGAACGGCCGGACGCTACCGTTGTCCTACACCAACTTTCTTGCGCTGAACGGCGCGGTGCTTGTGCCTGTGTTCGACGCTCCAACCGACGAAAACGCGCTCGAGGTTCTCGGGCGAGCTTTCCCAGGGCGCCGGATCGAACCCGTGCCCGCGCTCGATTTGGCGGCGCACGGAGTATCCCTCACCAGCCTCGCCTTACCGCAGCCGGCGCGCCTTCTGCAGCGCGGCCGCGCAACGACCTTGCCGCGCTCGGCGTGGGCGCTGCCCGTACCGGACGTGGAAGCGATCCTGCAGGAGTACATCGATATGGCGAACGGAAAGCGCTGAGGCGCTAACCGGCGAGGAAATCCGGCGATGGGCCGGAGGGCGGCGCATCGGCGTTCGCGCGCGTGCGTCCTTTCGCGCGTGGTTTCGCGCGGCGGCCACCCGCCGCCGACATGCGTTCCTGGAAAGCTTCATCGCCGAGAGCCCAGCCGCGATTGGTGGCCCCGCGGATCGCGGCGAGTACGTCATCGCTCAGAGGCGCGGCGAATAACGCCGCGTAAGATTCCGCGCGTGCGGTGGCGTCGGGGCCTAGCGAAAGATAGAGCGCGTGTGGGGTTACGAGCGGATCGGCGTTTCCAAGCGCGTTGGCGCGGTGGCTCGACCAGCGGTAGGCCGCGGGGTCAGGCGACAGCGCGGCGCGCACGGGGTTGAGCTCGATATAGCGTGCAACACGCAGGAAGTAAGCGTCGGTATCGACGATCGTCGCGCGGTAGCGGCCTTCCCACAGGGTGCCGGACCGTTCGATGCGCCGGTTCAGGTAGCGCACATAGCGCCGGCCGACCGACTGCATGGTGCGCGGCAGACTCTCGGCGTCCTGCGGCGACGCGAGCAGATGGATGTGGTTGGGCATGAGGACGTAAGCGTGAATCGAAAGGCCGTACCGCTCGGCGGCGTCGCCCAACCAGCCGAGGAAAGACGTGGCGTCGTCCCGCGTAAAGAAGATGCGGCTCTTATTATTGCCGCGCTGGATCACATGAAGAGGTTGATCCGCCACAAAATATCGGCCCAAACGCGCCATCTAACCCCCTGAAATCGTGGAAAAATAAGCCTAGCGAAATTTGGGGTCAGAGTAAATTAAAGAAATGGAGTCTGACCCCAAATCGGGCCCAAATCGGGATGGGCAAAAATTGCCGGTTTAAACGAGGTGTTAACCACACGCGGGCAAAAGTTAACGCGCGAGGGGACTAGCGGCTTTTGCGCGGGGAAGTATGGCCCGCGGCGGCCATAGCCCAACGGCGCTTTCGCCGCCGCCGGAACGGTGCGCGGCACGAGGTTCAAGAGGGTTGAGGATGGCCGAACAAACAGCGCAACCAGGCGGGGCGAGTGTCCCCGCGCCGGCCGGTACGCCCGCGGTTGCGCAAGGCGGCGCCCTACCGGGTTTCGATTTCGGCGCGATGGGCGAGCGCATTTCTGCCTCGCTTCGCCGCGGCGACCTCGGGTTCGCGATGGGCATCGTGCTCATCATGGTCGTGCTCATCATGCCGCTGCCGGCATGGCTGCTCGACATCTCGCTCGCGCTTTCGATCACCCTCGCGGTACTGATCATGATGACCGTCGTGTTCATCAGCCGGGCGATGGAATTCAACTCCTTCCCGGTCGTGCTGCTGATCGCGACCCTTCTGCGCCTCGCGCTCAACCTGGCCTCGACCCGTTTGATCCTTTCGCACGGCCACGAAGGCACGCACGCCGCCGGTCACGTCATTCAGGCGTTCGGCGGCTTCATCATGGGCGACAACTTCATCATCGGCGTGATCGTGTTCGCGATCCTCAGCCTCGTGAACTTCATGGTCATCACCAAAGGTTCGACGCGTATCGCCGAAGTGACGGCGCGCTTCACCTTGGACGCCATGCCCGGCAAACAGATGGCCATCGACGCCGACCTTTCGGCCGGACTGATCGACGAACAAGAAGCCAAGGCCCGCCGCGAAGACCTGCAGAAAGAAAGCGACTTCTTCGGCGCCATGGACGGTGCCTCGAAGTTCGTACGCGGCGACGCCGTCGCCGGCCTCATCATCACCGCCATCAACGTCATCGGCGGCATGATCATCGGCATGGCCCAGCGCGGCCTGCCTTTCGCCGAAGCCGCCGACACGTATACGCGCCTCACCGTCGGTGACGGTCTTGTCACCCAGATCCCGGCGCTCATCGTCTCGACCGCCGCCGGTCTTATGGTGTCGAAAGGCGGCATCAAGGACACGATGGACTCGGCACTCGCCAAGCAGTTCACGAACAATCCCAAAGCGCTCGGCATGAGCAGCTTCCTCGCGGTGTGTATGGCGGTGTTGCCGGGCGTTCCGGCGCTGCCGTTCCTTCTGCTCGCCAGCCTCACCGGGGGCATCGCCGCATACGTGACGTTCCAGAACGGCGCCAAGGCGACGAAGGCCAGACAGCTCGAAGAGATCAAGGCGAAGCAGGAAGTGCCGGTTCAGGAAGAACCGATCAGTCAGGCCATGAAGATCGATATGGTGCGCCTGGAGCTCGGTTACGGCCTCCTGTCGCTGATCAACAACGACAACAAGCGCCTCACCGACCAGATCAAGTCGCTGCGCCGCGCGCTGGCCACCGACATGGGTTTCGTGATGCCCGCGGTGCGCATCCAGGACAATATGCAGCTGCCGGCGAACTCCTACGCCGTGTACATCAAGGAAGTCGAAGCGGGCAAAGGCGACCTGCGCCCGAACATGCTGCTGGTCATGGATCCTCGCGGCGAGGAAATCTCGCTGCCGGGCGAGCGCACCAAGGAACCGACGTTTGGTCTGCCCGCGCTGTGGATCGATCCGGCCAACCGCGAAGAAGCGCTGTTCCGCGGTTACACCGTCGTGGACCCTCCTACGGTCATCACCACGCACCTCACCGAAGTCGTGCGCGACAACATGGCGGAGCTGCTTTCGTACACCGAGACGCAGAAGCTGCTCAACGAACTCGACAAGGAACAGCAGAAGCTTATCGGCGAAGTCGTCCCGTCGCAGATCTCCGTGGCCGGCATCCAGCGCGTGCTGCAGAATCTGCTCAACGAACGTATTTCCATACGCGACCTGCCGACGATCCTGGAAGGCATTTCGGAAGCCTGCGCCATCACCCGCAACGTGCTCATGATTTCCGAGCATGTGCGTGCGCGCCTCTCGCGCCAGTTGTCGGATAAGAATGTAGACGAGAATGGAGTCATACCGCTGGTTGCGCTTTCGCCGGAATGGGAGCAGGAATTCGCCGAGTCGCTCACCGGCCAAGGCGACGACCGTCAGCTATCCATGGCGCCCTCGAAGCTGCAGGAGTTCATCACGGCCGTGCGCCAGAACTTCGAGCGCTTTGCGATGCAAGGGGAAACCCCTGTGCTGCTGACATCGCCGACGGTCAGGCCTTATGTGCGCTCGATTATCGACCGCTTCCGGCCGATGACCGTGGTAATGTCACAAAACGAAATTCATCCGAAGGCGAAGATCCGGACCGTGGGCCAGATCTAGCCGCGAGCGCCCGCTTCCAAAGTTCGCGGGCGCCTGCAGCAAATATCGAGCGAGCTTTGGAAGCGATATGGCGCTAGCGTTATAAATGTTGGCGTGTGGCATGTGGATTTGAAGTTCCTTACGTAGCCGCTGCAGGCTCCGCAGGACGTCAAATCCGCCACACGCTCAGAGACTAGGGACCAGGAGCGCCAGACGCGGCGCGTACCTGGTGCGGGGATTGGATGCGGCTTAAGTCGTACAATGCGCCGACCATGGCGGAAGCCATGCGCATGGTGCGTGAGGAACTGGGAGACGATGCCATCATCGTCTCGACCCAGCGGGCCTCCGACGGCCAAGGGGTGCGCATCACGGCCGCGCTCGAGGATCCCGCTGACGATGAGGCCATCGCCAGCGCGCTGTCGGGCCGCAATACGACACCGTTCGCCGAAAAAGTCCGTGAAGCGCTCGCGTACCACGGTGTTCCCGCGCGCCTGATCGAGAAGATGGTTCAGGCCGCCACCGCCGTCGAAGTCGGCTCGCCCACCATGGCCTGCGCGACCGCCCTTGAAGACCATTTCGACTTCGCGCCGCTGCCCGAGCGCAAGTCACCTCGCCCCTTCATGCTGGTCGGTCCGCCGGGCTCCGGCAAGACCATCACCTGCTCGAAACTCGCCGCGCGCGCGCGCCTCGCCGGACGACCGGTGGGCGTGATCACGGCCGATACCATTCGCGCCGGCGCCATCGAACAATTGCAGGCTTTCACAAGCATCCTCGAGGTCGAACTGCGCCAGGTGCGCGGGCCCGATCAACTTGGGCTTGCCGTGAACGAGATGATGAGCCGCTATGACCTGGTGTTCATCGACAGCCCGGGCCTGAACCCATTCAGCCAGCACGACATGGACTACCTGCGTAACCTGGAGAACGCGGCCGACGTGGAGCCTATTCTGGTGCTCGCCGCCGGCGGCGACGCGCAGGAAGCCGCCGACATTGGCGAGGCGTTCGGCGCCTCGGGCGCGACACGCCTTCTGGCTACACGCCTGGATATGACACGCCGTCTCGGCGCAATCTTGGCGGCTGCCGACGCCGGCCAGTTAATGTTTAGCGAAGTGAGTTTGAACCCGCACGTCGCCACCGGTTTGTGCGCCGTCAATCCCGTTTCCATGGCGCGGCTTATATTGCCGCCCGAAGAAGAGCTTCAGCCGCGTGTGGAAGAGCCGCCCGCGCAAGTGCTGCGCCCCACCGGCATTCGTTCCGAGGTTAAGAGATGACGACGACTGTTCCCCCCGGCGTGCGTTCGCTGGGTCCTGCTCCCGCTGCCGGTCAAGCCGGCCCGCGTCTCGCGGGGCGCCCGGCGGTTACGGCCAAGCGCGGGCGCCTGATGGCCGTCGCTTCGGGCAAAGGCGGCGTCGGCAAGACCTTCTTCTCCATCACGCTCACGCACGCGCTCGCGCGCCGCGGACAAAAGGCTCTGTTGTTCGATGGCGATTTGGGTCTCGCGAACATCGATATCCAACTCGGCCTCATGCCGCAGTACGACCTCGGTAGCGTCGTCGCCGGCAAGCTTTCGCTGAACCAGGCGGCGATGCAGTACGAACCGGGCGGGTTCGACGTGATCGCCGGACGTTCCGGTTCGGGCTCACTCGCGAACATCCCGCTCTCGCGTCTTCAGATCATGGGCGAAGACCTCGCCTTGCTCGCGGGCCGCTACGATCGCATCGTGCTCGATCTCGGCGCCGGTGTTGAAAAGTCGGTGCGTCAACTCGCGAAAGCGGCCGACACCATTCTTGTGGTCACCTCGGACGAGCCGACCTCGCTCACCGACGCTTACGCCTTCATCAAGATCACATCCATGGAACGTCCGCAGGCGGATATTCGCATCGTCGTGAATGCGGCGAACTCGACGCGCGAAGGCGAGCGCACCTATCAGACGCTGTTCAAGGCGTGTCAGGGCTTCCTGAAAATCTCGCCGCCGCTGGCCGGGATCATTCGCCGCGACGCACGCGTGCGTGAATGCATCCGCAATCAGACGCCGATCCTGATCCGCTCGCCCTCGTCCGAGGCTGCCATGGATGTGGAAGCCATCGCCGAGCGGCTTCTCGCGCCTTAACCCTTAGACGGCCATGACCACCGTCCCGCCGCCGAACGTCGCGTTGCCGCAAGTGCTGGCGGCGGCGGCGGCGCCGACGATCGTGATCGCCCAGCCGCCGCCGGCTATCGCGGCGTTGCCTGTCGGCACCACGATTGAAGCAATGGTGCTTCCGCCCCCACCTAACGCTCCGATCCCCGCCACCGCGCCCAATGCGCCCGCGCAACAGGCCATCGTACTTCATACGGCCGTCGGCGATATCGCCGTACGTCTTCCGATCGTGCTGCCGGAGAAGGCGCACGTCGATTTGGAGATCGTGCGCGCTACGCCGCAACAGGTGACGATACGAATCACGACCGTGGATGGCGCCGCGACCGCGCAATATCTCGCGCAAAATCGCGTATCCTCGCCTCCCGTTACGCCAGCGCCATCTCTCACACCGCCGACACAGATCCTGCCGGGACCGCAGCCTCTTCCGCTCGCGGCGACGTGGACGCCAAACGGTCCCACGCCCTTCGTGCAGGCCGGAACGATTTCCGCCATCATCACCCAGGCGCCCGCCGCGATCGAAGCCGCGCCGAATACGGCGCTTCAGCAGCCCGCAACGCCTGCGGCGCCGCCGACACTCGCGAGCCTCCCGGTCGGAAGCGGAAGCGAACTCGCGCTGAAAATCGTCAGCATGCAGCTGCCGAACGCCGCGCCGGTCACCGCGCCGCCACCGCTTCTCGCGCAAGCGCCGACCGTCCTGCCGCAGCCCCCCATAACGCCAAGCGCCCCGCCCGTCGTCACCACGACGGCGCCGACACTCACATCACCCCAGCCCGGGCTGGTTTTGACGAGCGCGCAACCGGCCGTCCTGCCGCAACCGCCGGCTCATGTGCAAAGTACGCGACCTCTCGCCACCGTGACCGGTACGGTGATCGCAAACGCCGACTCCATTCCCATCGTTGAGATCGAGGACCGCCAAGTTCAGCTGAACGTGCGCGCCAATCTGCCGGTGGGCACCAAGATCGTGTTTGAAGTGACCGCCACGACGCCGCCGCGTGTGGGCGCGGCCTTGCCCCTTCCGCTCCCCCCGAGCGCGATGCCAATGAGCGGTCCCGCCGGCGCATATACCGGCTGGCCGACACTCATCGAGTCCATCAGCGTGCTTCAGCGCAGCGACCCCATCGCCGCGCAACAGCTCGCGCAAGCCATTCCTGACGGCGGCCCGCGTACAGCCGCGGCGGTAATCTCTTTCGTGCAAGCGATGCGCACGGGCGACGCGCGTCAATGGCCGGGCGATACGACCCTACGCGCACTGGAAAAAGCGGGCCCGCGCGGCGCGCATCTTGCGGGCACCTTATCCGGCGAAGTCGGTGAACTTTCCGCACGCGTGCGTGACGGCGGCGCCGAATGGCGTGCGCTGCCCGTACCCTGGAACGCGGGCGGACAGATCGACCGCATCGCACTGATCACACGGCGCGAGGGCGACGCGGATACGGACGGCGCCGGCGGCAGAAAGGGTAGCGCCACGCGCTTCCTCATCGACCTCAATCTCTCCCGCCTCGGCGCGATGCAGCTCGACGGCATGTTCAAGAAGGAGCTGCGCGCCTTCGACATGGTGCTGCGGACCAAGGACGCTTTGCCCGAAGAGATGCGCCGCGGTCTGACAGGCATTTTCACGAGCGCCAATGGGGCGATGGGCCTCAAGGGGGGATTGACCTTCCAGGTGACCAAGAAATTCGCCGACCCGCTCAATGTCGGAAATTCACCTGATAAAGCTGGCCTTTGGGCCTAAAATTGGGCTCCTTTTATCGGCCGTTCTCGGGCGCGAAAGCCGGCATCCACCCTTTGCCGCTGACGGGCTATTAACGGCTTCTTTCCAGGTTTTTGGCAAACGGGCCTGATGACCAACCTGACCCGCGATCCCAAGGGATACTACGTGGCGCTCGGCATTGCCGAGGACGCCGACGCGGATGCTATCAAATCGGCCTATCGCAATAAGGCCAAGCGGCTTCACCCCGACTTCAATCCCTCGCCGATCGCAGCCAAGCAATTCCACCGTCTGCACGAGGCCTATGAAACCTTGAGCGATCCGGAAACGCGCGCGGCCTATGACCGGCCGTGGAAGACCGGACAGAAGGCTGGCCCGAAGGCCGAAGCCAAGCCTGAGCCAAAGGCGGAAAAAAAGGCGCAAGCGAAGCCCGAGCCGGCACGCGCCGAACAACCGAAACCGGCCGCCAAGCCCTCAAACCCAAAACCATCCGTTGAGGAGCCCGCGCTGTGCCGCTGCGGCAAGATCACGGCGCAACCGCGCTATGTGGTGTTCGACCTGGTGTGGGGCCGGTTGAAGACGGTGCAGAAACGCACCGTAGCGGATGTGTTCTGCCGCAGCTGCGCCGACCGCGCGGCCGTTCGCGCGTCACTGGTGACCTGGCTCGCCGGATGGTGGGCTTGGCCGAACGGACCGAAGGAAACGGTGAAAGCGCTCGTCAATAATGTGCGCGGCGGGCGCAAACCAGCGGACCGTAACGCGCGGTTACTCTTGCGCCAGGCGCGGGCGTTCCGCGCGCGCGGCGAAATGGAACTCGCGCGCAGCGCCGGCGAACAGGCGTTGGCCTTCGCAAAGGCCACCAACTTGCGCGGCGAAGTCGAACAATTCCTGACGCCGCTGTCGGCCTCGATGGGCAATGCGGCCCGCGCCATCAAGGACCGCTGGGCAAAGCCCGGCTGGGCGCCAATGGTGCAGGTGCTGCCGCTGGCCCTGATCGTCGGCGGCTTGGGCACATTCGCGGTCACCTCGGCGCCCATGCCGCTGACAACCATGGCGCAAGACCTGTATGCGAAGTTGACCGCACCCGCGACCAGGGCCCCCGATCAAACCGAAGAAATGATCGGGCGTGTGTACAGTGTGACCAGAGACGGCGCGGCGGTGCGGACCGGCCCGGGCGCGAGCTATCAGATGGAAGCGATGCTGAAGACAGGCACGCTGGTTCTCGCAACGGAGACCGCGCCCGATGGGCAGTGGATACGCGTCGTGACGTCCGATGGAACGGCGGGCTTCATGGTGGTACGGGAGCTCAGCCCCGACGTCCCGCTCGACGCGATCAACGACGTCGGCGCCTTTGGCGCACCGGCGCCCGTCAAGGATTAGGCCGTTTCGACCGCCGTGCGCCGGCGGAACAGGTTAAGGCCGATCTCGTTGAGATCCTCCTCTTCCTTGCGCGCGAGCTCGAGTTCTTCCTCTTTGTCGCGATTGGCTTGGGTAACCTCGAGAGTCTTTGAGCGCCGGTAAGCTTCCGCGAGTTCGTCCTGCGCGTAAGCCACGCGGGTTTGCACTTCACGCAAAGCCTGCGCGAGACGTTCGCGCTTCTCATCGCTGAGCGCGATATAGCCCGGCAGCGTGCCGCGCAGTTCGACCGGCGCATTGGCCGCGAAGGCCATTTCCATCTGGATCTCGGCTTCGAGCGCATTCTGGCGTTCGATCACCGCTTCTTCGTGACGCAGCAGCGTTGCCAGGCTGCGCCGCTTTTCATCGACATCCCACTTGCGCAGACGGATGAGATTATGAAGGTCTTTTTTTGCCATTTACGTGGCTACCGCGCGGGCGGGCGGACACGCACGCCGACAGGGCGCGGTCCGGCGCCGGCCGGCGGCGCCATACGCATCTGCTGCCCCTCTGGCGGCGCCTCGATGACGGGCGCGGAGTTCGGCTTGATCGCTTCGGCGAGGAGTTTGTAGCACGTCTCGAGATCGGTATGGTCGTCCTTGCCCTGACGCAGGAACTCCTCGATGCGTGGATAATAGAAGATGGCTTCGTCCACCTCGGGATTCGAACCCTTGCGGTAAGCGCCAAGGCGAATCAGCTCCGCCATGTCTTCATAGGACGAGATGAGCTTGCGCGCGCGGCGGATGAGCGCGTTCTGCTCGTCTGTATTGCAGCCCGGCATCGTACGCGAGATGGACTTCAGGATGTTCATGGCCGGATAGCGGCCCCGTTCGGCAATCGGACGCTCCAGCACGATGTGACCATCGAGAATACCGCGCACGGCGTCCGAGATCGGTTCGTTGTGATCGTCGCCTTCGACGAGCACGGTGAAGAGGCCGGTGATATTACCGCTCTTGCGCTTGCCGGGACCGGCGCGCTCGAGAAGCTTCGGCAGTTCAGCGAAGACCGTGGGTGTGTAGCCCTTCGTGGCCGGCGGTTCGCCCGCGGAAAGACTGATCTCGCGCTGGGCCATGGCGAAGCGCGTCACAGAATCCATGAGACAGAGAACGTTCTTACCCTGATCGCGGAAGTACTCCGCCACCGCCATCGTGAGATAGGCGGCCTGACGGCGTGTAAGCGGCGGCTCGTCGGACGTCGCGACGATGACGACACTGCGCGCGAGACCTTCGGGGCCGAGATCGTCTTCGATGAACTCGCGCGCTTCACGCGAACGTTCGCCGATCAGACCGACCACGGTCACATCCGCATTCGTATAACGCGCCATCATCGAGAGCACGGTCGATTTACCAACGCCGGACCCGGCGAAGATGCCCATACGTTGACCGTGGCAACTGGTGGTGAACGTATTGAGCGCGCGAATGCCGAGATCGAGTTTGCTGCCGATACGCTTGCGGTCGTGCGCCGGCGGCGGAGAAGCTTTGATCGGATAGGCGACGGGGCCGACATTGAGCGGTCCACGCCCGTCGATCGGTTTGCCCATGGCGCTGATGACGCGGCCCAGCCACGAATCGTCCGGGTACACGGCGGGGGCGGCGTCGGCGATTTCGGCGCGGCACCCCAGGCCGATTCCCTCCAGCGGGCCGAACGGCATAACGAGGGCGCGGCCACTGCGGAATCCAACCACCTCGCAGATCACCTTGCGGCCATCCCGGGTGATCACGTTGCAGCGGTCCCCCACGGAGAGGTTGTTCTGAACCCCGGAGACTTCGATAAGGAGACCTTGAACGGCAGCGACCTTGCCGAACACCTGATAGGTGGGGATTCGGTCGAGCTCGCTCAATAACGTTGCAATATTAACCACTTAGAGCCGTCCTCGAATCGCTTTTACGCTGGTGGAGAGAGCCTAGCCGGGGCCTCGTTAACAACTCCCCAAAAAACTAGGCAAAAATTACCGAGAAGGTTAATGACGTTAACCTTTGGGAAAGGTTAATGAGGAATCCTTAAGACATTGCACCGCTGCGGGACGGCCAGAAGGACGGAATTCGCGGCAAGGTTTCGTTAGGAGGGGTTACCGACCCATGTTAATCTCCTTAACGGAATGTAGTGTGCGGGGTTACTCGGGGGCACAACATCATGCGTATTCTTCTCGTTGAGGATGATCCCTCAACCGCTCAAGCCATCACCGCCATGCTTCGGAAAGAGGATTGGGTCATCGATTCGACCGATCTCGGAGAAGACGGTCTCGATCTCGGTAAAATTTACGATTACGACCTGATTATCCTGGATTTGATGCTGCCCGATATGGACGGCATGGACGTGATCCGCCAGCTCCGCAGCTCCAAGATCGCGACCCCGGTCCTGATCCTCTCGGGCCTGCAAGAGGCCGATAAGAAGGTCCAAGGTTTCGGCGTCGGCGCCGACGACTATCTGACCAAGCCGTTCAACCGCGACGAACTCATCGCGCGAATTCAAGCTATCGTCCGCCGCTCCAAGGGTCACGCTCAGCCCAAGGTCCAGGTCGGCCGTTTGGCCGTAAACCTGGAAGCCCGCACGGCGGAAGTGGACGATCAGCCGCTCCATCTCACGGGCAAGGAATACGGCATCCTCGAACTGCTCGCGCTGCGCAAGGGCACGACGCTGACGAAGGAACAGTTCCTGAACCACCTGTACGGCGGCATGGACGAGCCGGAGCTGAAGATCATCGACGTCTTCATCTGCAAGCTTCGCAAGAAGCTGGCGACCGCGACCGGAGGCGAAAGCTACATCGAGACGGTGTGGGGCCGCGGTTACGTGCTGCGCGAAAGCGAAGCGGCGGAAGCCGCGCCGAGCGTCAAGAAAGCCGTCAACGCTTAACGGCGTTTCATCGACACCAAAGGCGCGGCGCCCTCGGCGCCGCGCCTTTTTTGTTTGCGCCTAGTGCTTTTGCGGCAGCGCGAGGGAGTTGAGCTGGATTTTGTCCGGCCGGTGCACGGCGTAAATGCCGAGATCGCGATTCACAGGCCGGAACGCCGCCGAAACGCCCGTGAGTGGTTCCTGCGTCCCGAGATACAGAACACCGTCGTCCGCCATGCTGCGGCTGATCTTCTGCAAGAGATCGATTTTCGCCTGGAGATCGAGATAGACCATGACGTTACGGCACAAAATGGCGTCAAAGCGGCCCAAGGGGTAGATATCGGTGAGAAGGTTCCAAGTCTGGAACTTCACCATATCGCGCACGTCGCTGCTCAGCTGCCATCCGTCGTCGTCCTTGGTGAAATGGCGTAGGAGCGCCTTGATCGGCAGGCCGCGCTGGACGTCGAATTGACTGTAGTGTCCGTTGATCGCCGAAGCGATGGCGCTCGCGGACAGATCGACGCCCACGATCTCGGCGCGCCAACCCGAAAACTGCGCGGCGGATTCACGGAGGGACATCGCGACGGAATACGCTTCTTGCCCCGTCGAAACGCCCGCGCACAGCACGCGGAACTGCTTACGATCGCGGCGGGCGAAAAGGATGTTCGGCAGCACGATCTTGGAGAAGTGCACAAACGGCTTCCAATCGCGGAAAAAGGCGGTGTCCTTGGCCATCATGGCGTCGACCGCGCTCGATTGCAGAGCCGGATCGCCAGCGCGCAGCGCCGCGACAAGCTCGTGGAACGACTTGAAGTTATGCTGACGCACCATAGGCATCAGGCGGTTCTCGAGCAGATAGCTTTTGTCGCGCGTCAGCACGAGCCCGGAACGTTCCTTCATCAGCCGCGCGGCATATTCGAAGTCGTCCGGAACCAAGCGCCCTCCTAACCCAGGAGATCGAGCAGCAGGAACTTGCTGCGGACGATCTCGCTGTCGAAGGGCTTCATGATGTACTCGTTGCCGCCTGCAGCCAGAGCCTCGCGGATGAACGCCGGTTCGTTCTCGGTGGCACAGAAAATAACGACGACTTTATCGCCGCCGGGCATCTTGCGCAGCGCCGTCACGGTCTCGAGGCCACCGAGATCGGGCATCTCCGAATCAATGAGCATCACGTCCGGCATGCGGATGGCACACGCATTGAGAGCCTTACGGCCGTTGTCGGCCTCCTCGGCGTCGAAGCCAAGATCCTGAACGATCTTGGCGGCGACGCGACGGATAACACGAGAGTCATCGACCACCAGGCAAAACTTCATGAGAAGGCCGGGACATCCACGGCGACGGTAAGCCCGTCGGGTAGCGTGGAAAGCGTCATCGTGCCGCCGGCGCCGCGGATCATCTTGCCGGCGAAATAGGCCTGGACCGTCTTGGCGGTGAGGCCCCCGTTTGTCTGGCCAAGGGCGGCGTTTCTCAAATCCTCACGCGGGTTGACGGTGCGGCCTGCGGCGGTGCGCGCGGTCAGCGAAAGTTTCACGGACGTGGCGGTTTCCACCGCGATCTCAAGACTCCGACATCCTGGCTGCGCTTCCAGCGTGAGAAGGCAGACATTGAGAACCGACTGGATCCACATCGGACCGAACGCGCGCGCGGCCTTATCGAGTTGAGGCGCCGCAGGCCATGTGACTTCGATGCGCGCACCGGGGCCGGCGGTGGTCGTGATGTAGTCTTCGACGAGCCCTTTGAGATCGCCGGCGGTGCTTTGCGCCAGGCCGAGCGCCGCGCGCAGAAACTTGAGCTTGCGTGAGGCGGCGCTGGAACTATCACCGATAAGGCCGATGGTTTCCGCGTCCGCCATGGACGGGTCATCGCCAATGAGCTCGACCCCCGCCGCGACGGCGCCGATGGGACCCGCCAAGTCGTGGCAAAGGCGCGTACACAGAAGCTGTGCCAGCTCCAGGTCCGAATCGTTCATAACCCCTAAAACCCCAATCCCCACACCGCAGAGAGTTTAGCAGGGCAGACAGCGGCCTCGAAAGCATCTAAAACAGGAATACCGACGAATTAACAGGTAGATAGCGGAATTGTTGCATGCATGACGAGTTCACGCCCGGTATGCTTGTACGGAATCCGGACCAGCCCGAGTGGGGCCTAGGCCAGGTGCAATCGGCGGTCGGCAATCGGGTCACGGCGAACTTCGAAAATGCCGGTAAAGTGACCCTGAACATGGCTGTGGTAAAACTGGTCGTGGTCGAAGACGGCTCGCGCCGGGCCTAAAATCAGCTATCTAAGGACAATGATCGATCCGTTTGGCCGTTCCATCAGCTACCTGCGCGTTTCCGTGACGGACCGTTGCGATCTTCGCTGCGTGTACTGCATGGCGGAAAACATGACCTTCCTGCCGAAGAAGGACCTTCTTTCGCTGGAGGAGTTGGACCGGCTGTGCTCGGCCTTCGTGGACCTTGGGGTGCGGAAACTCCGAATCACCGGCGGTGAACCGTTGGTGCGCCGCAACATCATTGAGCTGTTCAACAGCCTCGGCCGCCATCTGAAAGCCGGGACGCTCGACGAGCTGACCCTCACGACCAACGGCACGCAGCTTCCCTTGTATGCCGAAGGCCTCGCCAAGGCCGGTGTAAAGCGAATCAATATCTCGCTCGACTCTCTCGACCCGGAGCGCTTCAAGACCATCACACGTTGGGGCAACCATGCCCAGGTGATGGAGGGCGTCCGCGCCGCGAAAGCCGCGGGCCTCAAGGTGAAGATCAACGTCGTGGCCATGCGCGACGTGAACGAGGACGAGTTCATCGAATTCGTTGGCTGGTGCGGCCGGGAGAACTTCGACCTCGTATTCATCGAGACGATGCCCATGGGCGATATCGACGGCGACCGCACCGAACAGTACCTGCCCTTGTCCATGGTGCGCGCGAAGCTTGCCCAAAAATGGACGCTGGATTCCATTCCCGACACGACCGGCGGGCCCGCGCGCTACATGCGCGTGCGCGAAACCGGCGGCCGGGTCGGCTTCATCACGCCGATGACCCATAACTTCTGCGAGTCCTGCAATCGCGTGCGCCTGACCTGCACCGGCACCTTGTACATGTGCCTGGGCCAGGACGACGCTGCCGACCTGCGCGCGCCGCTACGGACCAGCGAAAGCAACGAGCAACTGATGCAAGCGATCCGCGAAGCCATCACGCGCAAGCCGAAGGGCCACGACTTCGTCATCGACCGCCACCACAAACGCCCGGCGGTAGCGCGGCATATGAACGTGACGGGCGGTTAGCACATGAGCTTCTCGCGCGTGGCTTTCGTTGCGGCCGATACGCCGCAGGCAGAGGATGCCCTTCAAGCACTCATCAAGCGTTACGGCCAGCACGATCCCAAGAAGGCCGACGTGATCGTAGCCCTGGGCGGTGACGGCTTCATGCTCGAGGCGCTGCACACTTATATGTCCGCCGATGCGCCGATCTTCGGCATGCATCGCGGCACGGTCGGCTTCCTCATGAACCGTTATGACGACGAAGATTTACCCGAGCGTCTCGCACGCGCCGCTGAGGTTTCGCTGTATCCGTTACGGATGAAAGCCACGACCGCGGATGGCAAGCAGGTCGAAGCCCTGGCGATCAATGAAGTTTCGATGCTGCGTCAGACGCGCCAAGCGGCGAAAGTCCGCATCTCGGTGGACGGCCGCGAACGCATGAGCGAGCTGATTTGCGACGGGATCCTGGTGTGCACGCCGGCGGGTTCGAGCGCCTACAATCTCTCGGTCCACGGACCGGTGCTGCCGGTTGGCGCCAATCTGCTCGCAATGACGCCGATCAGCGCTTTCCGCCCCCGCCGCTGGCGCGGCGCCTTGCTGCCGAGAACCGCGACGGTCCGCCTTGAACTCTTGGAAGCCGATAAGCGTCCCGTGTCCGCCGTAGCCGACCGCGAGGAAGTGCGCGATGTGGTGGACGTGACGGTGCGCGAAGACCGCACGATTGCGCTGCGCGTCCTGTTCGATCCGGAACACAATCTGGAAGAACGTATCGTGGCCGAGCAGTTCGAGCCGTAATTACCAGTAGAATCCGCGGATCGCGAACGTCGGCATCTGGCCTTCACGCCGCGCCAAAACCTCGGCTTTCGCGCAATCGGCGGCTTCGCCATATCTCACGCCCAAGGCTTCGGCGTGGATTCCGCCGGTGCACCAAACTGAAGCAAGGCCGCTCGCGCGCGCGCCTTTCACATCCGTTTCCAGCGCGTCGCCGACGACGGCCACTTTCTTTGGATCGAGGCCGAGGGTTTCGACGGCAAGATGATAGATTTTCGGATCGGGTTTTCCGCGAAGGGCCACAGCGCCGCCCATCTCCCTGTAACGCGCCGCGATGGCGCCCGCGCAGACGATGGGACGGCCGCCGCGAATCACGACGAAGTCGGGGTTCGCGCAGACCATCGGAAGCTTGCGTTTCGCGCCCTGTTCCAACACAGCGAGATAATCTTCGACCTTCTCGTCCAGACTGACGGGACCGGTATTGAGGATGAAGCTGGCGGCGGCGAGATCAGGGACAATGGTAAGGCCTGTATCTTCGAACACGCTGCGGTCCCGGTCGGGGCCAAGGTGATAAACCGCGTTGCCGAGCGCCGCGAAGAACGGATCGTCCTTCTTGATAAGCGCGGCGCGGGTAGCCTCACCGGACGAGAGGACTTCACCATAGAGATCGCGGCTGATGCCCATTTTGGTCATCGCGTCGACAAGCGCGTGGGCGCGGCGCGGGGCGTTGGACAGCAGAATCGTTTTCTTTCCGGCGGCTTTCAACGCGCGAAGCGTATCGGCGGACGGCGGATAAGGTTTTTCACCGTCATGTACGAGCCCCCACAGATCAAGAATGAAGCCGTCGAAGTCGCTCTGGATTTCGCTGAGGCCGGAGATCGCGCGCAAACTCATCGATGATCGGCTCCAACAGCGGCGGCGACGGACGCGAACCCATCGCGCTTCAGGAGCGCGGCGAGTTCCGTGTTGATCTTATTGACGAGAGCGGGGCCTTCAAACACGAGCGCCGAGTAGAGTTGCACCAGCGCGGCGCCCGCGCGGATCTTGGCGTAAGCATCGGCGCCGCTAGCGACGCCGCCCACGCCGATAAGCGGGATCGCGCCCTCGGTCAGTTTGTAGACCTCCGAAAGCATGCGGGTGGAAAGCTCGAACACCGGTGCACCGCTGAGACCGCCGGTTTCCGCACGGTGCCCGGACCGCAGAGAATCGGGCCGGCTGACGGTGGTATTCGAAACAACAATACCGTCGAGCTTCTCCGCGCGTGCAGCTTTCACGGCTTCGGCGAGATCTTCCGGCGTGAGATCCGGTGCGATCTTGATCAGGAGCGGCGGCGCTTGGCTCGTCATCGCTGCACGCGCGGCACGGATGATGGCGATCAAGGGTTCGGCGCTTTGCAGTGCGCGTAAACCCGGGGTGTTGGGCGACGACACATTGATGACGAGGAAGTCGGCAAATGGCGCAAGCGCGCCGGCAAGGGTCGCGTAGTCGGCGGTGGGATCGGTCTGATCCTTGTTCTTGCCGAGATTGACGCCGACGATCCCGCGTCTTGAAGTGCGCGCCTTGAGACGCGCTTCGACCACCGCGAGACCATCGTTGTTGAAGCCCATGCGGTTGATGACGCCGCGATCTTCATTAAGACGAAACAGACGCGGCTTTGGATTGCCTTTCTGGGCAAGCGGCGTAACGCCGCCGACTTCCACGAAGCCAAAGCCGAGATCGAGCGCGGCTTCGAACGCCACCGCGTTTTTGTCGAAGCCCGCCGCTAATCCGATCGGGTTTGGGAATAGCCGGTTCCACACTGTCTGATGCAGGACCGGATCGTTGACCGGCGCGGAATAAAATACCGTAGCGAGCCGCGACCTTAGGCCAAGTAGCGCGACCTTATGGGCTCGCTCGCTGTCCATCTTGAACAGAAATGGACGCAAAATATGAAATGGATCCAACATCATATGCGATCAATTTTGATATGCAGTCGCATGAAAGCCACCGCAGGTGGGGTTTGTAAGGACTCCAAATTTATCTGCCGTTGTGTGCAGCGTTTTTTGGCGTGGGTGCGTTGTATAGCGGTTCATTTTGGTGAAGCAATTTGCTTCTTGTTCGAACGACGACCGGATATATTGCCCGCTCGAGGGGAATCTTTGTCAGCTTCAAAATAATAACATCGTGCGTAGCGACCCCAAGCTTTCAACGAGGGGCCTGGCTCGCCTGATCGAACAGGTGGGCAAGGCTGCCTATAATCTTGGCTACACGCCCGGGCTGAATCCAGCTCAGTGGGCGGCCATGCGCTATTTTGACGAGGCGACCATCGAGCGCCGCACCGTCACGGGCTTCGCGCAATTCCAAGGAACGACCAAAGGCACGGCATCACAAACCGTCGCCGCGCTTGTGCGCAAAGGTTACCTGCGCCGTGTTGGCGACAAACAGGACCGCCGCGTCCATCGCTTGGTGCTGACGGATGAAGGCGAGAGCCTGCTGCGCGGCGACCCACTCCAACAGTTGTCGCGTGCGCTCGAGACCCTGACTCAGGAAGAGCGTTGGGCGCTGGCGGTCAATATGGAAAAAGTCCTCCGTCAGCTGATCAAGCTGTAATTCCAGAATCAACCCTCCGGGGGATCGCACCAAAAATCGCAGTGCGATTTTTGCTACGATTGGAAAAAGTCCTCCGTCAGCTGATCAAGCTGTAACGCCGCCCGTCCCGTTGTCCTCACATCGTTTGCGCATTCTGTGCGCGCATCATGCGCGACACTTCCCAACGTGTGCGGGTTTTGCGAGGTGTGCGAAACCAGTCGGGAATCGGCGAAAATTATATCTGATATAATTTGCCCCGCCGCCGGCGCGACCTACGCCGACAAAACCGTGTCGATGGCCTTCATGAGTTCGGCGC
>JAIUPE010000011.1 GCA_020160875.1 Pseudomonadota bacterium | reverse complement strand
AGCCGCAAACGTTCCCTCGCCCGCCAATGGCGCGAGAATTCCGACCTGATCGCCACACGCGTCCCTCCACGCGCGACGACCGAGCAATACGAACTCTTCGCTCGCTATCAGCAATCGCGCCACGCCGGCAGCGACATGGCCTTGATGGGCTTCTACGAATACAGCGCGATGATCGAGGATAGCCCGATCGACACGTTCATGGTCGAGTTCCGCGACCGTACCGGCATCCTGATCGCCGTGTGCCTGACGGACCGTACAACCGATGGGCTTTCGGCGGTGTACAGCTTCTTCGAGGCGAACGGCGCGCGCGACGGCCTGGGCAATTACGTTGTGCTGTGGATGATCGAACAGGCGCGCAAACTGGATTTACCTTATGCCTATCTCGGCTATTGGATCGTCAACAGCGCGAAGATGGCCTACAAAGCGCGCTTCCAGCCGCTGGAGTGCCTCGGGCCGGATGGCTGGCAGCAGTTGAGCCCGCCAACCTAGCCGCTTTCGCGCGGCCACCAAAAACAGCGTTCGCGGACGATCCGGCGATCCAAGGTTGTGACGTAGCGGCTCAGCCGCCATGCGACCGCTGGATATAATTGCCCGAGAACTCGGCAAAGGACATCAGCCCTTCGGTATCCTTCACGATGATCGAGCGGCGTTGCAGGCTCACCAACCGCTTTTCACGCAGGCGGCCGAGGACACGGTTGATATGCACGGACGAAAGCGCCGTCGCATCGGCGAGATCGATCTGCGTGAGCGGCAACGCACAGCTACTCGGACGTAGCGTTTCCGCGTTCTGCAGACGGAAGCACAGCTCCGACATCAGATAAGCAACGCGCCGCACGGCCGGGCGGCGGCCGACATTGGCCAGCCACTCGCGCAGAACACCTTCGTTGATCAGCGTGAGCGACCATAGCGCGCGGCCGATGCGTGGGTATTTTTCCGTCAGAGCCGCGAGGGACGGATGATCGATATGAGTGTATGAGCACGGGGACAAAGTCGCGATGCTGTATCCACTATCGGCGCCGACGATGTGCTCGCATTCGCAGAGATCGCCGGGCACGAGAAAATCCGTGATCTGACGGCTGCCGTCTTCAAGAATCCGATAGCGGCAGGCCAGGCCGGAAAGGATGACATGCGCGCCGACGCTACGCTGTCCCTCGCCCAGAATAGGACGCCGCGCGCCGGCTTTCTGAACACTTTTAGTGATCTCAACGATCGCTTGCCGTTCAATTTTAGAAAGCCGTTCTACGCCCTCAAGCCTACGAACAAATGCATTCGACATTACGTGCCTATCAACAATCAAAGGGAATAGGACACGCCGCCGTGCTCGGTGAGCTGTACGCCGCCTAGTGAATTCCCTAAGCCCAAGCTAAAAAACTAGCTCAAGGGCGAAAGGCGAACATTGTCGTAGGTTAATGTCTGCCGCATCGCGCCAATGTTAAGAATACCCGTGTCATGAAGCAGTGACGTCAACGGGACGGCGAATTTCCCTCGCCAGAGGCGTGTGCTGCGCGCCGAATGAGCGATGAGCCCAAATATCCGTCGGATAAAATTGACCTGTCCCGCATGGGCGCGCCTGGGCGCTGTTGCCTGGCAGGATGGCGATGCGGGGTCTGTGCGCAGATTTGAAAAGAGTGGCCGCGCAGTTGCCTGCGCGGCGCCCAAAAGCCGGGAATTTTTAAAGCGCGCGCGCCAAGCGCGGGGAATCAACCGCTGAACGGACGTTCGTCCCGCGAGAAGCCCTTCGGCGGCAATCGGCCCGCCTGCGCGCGTTCGCCGCGCCAATCCTTGAGGTCGGTCTCGACGCGCTCGCGGTCGCCGGATTTCCACGAGAGACCTTCTTTATAGTTGAACACTTTCGCGTCGGCGCAGCCCCCATCCTTGTACTTTTGCAGGATCACGCCGCGTCCACGCGCCATCTCCGGCACTTCGCTGAGCGGGAAGATCAAGAGCTTGCGGTTCTCGCCGATGATCGCAACGGAGTCCCCGGGTTTGCCGAGGAGATCGCCGCCGCCGCCGGACGTCCCCGGCAGCACCGCGCAGACACGGCCCCTCTCGCCTTCGGCGAGGTTCAAGCACTGCTTGCCGTTTTTCGTCTGCGCGAAAACCTGTTCGGCCGGCACGATGAAGCCGCGGCCCTCCGAGGAGACGACCAGGAATTTTTCCTCACGGTTATAAACGCGCATCGCGAGAATCTCGGCGTCGTTCGGCAGATCGACCAGGAGGCGGATCGGTTCACCGAAGCCGCGGCCGAGCGGCAAGCGGTCGGCCGCCACCGTGTAGAAGCGCCCATCGGAGCCGAAGAACAATATCTTATCCGTGGACTGTGCTTTCACCGCGGCCTGGAAGGCGTCGCCTTCCTTGAACTTGAGATCGCCGCCGCTTGCCAGCACTTCGTCCTTATGCCCCTTCATCGCGCGGATCCAGCCCTTGGCCGACAGGACGACCGTGACCGGCTCCTTCTCGACCAGCGCTTCGATCGGCACGATCACGGCGCTCGGCGCTTCGCCCAATACCGTGCGGCGCTTGCCGAGCGGTGTGCTCTGGCCGAACTGTTTCTTGGTTTCCTTGATCTGCCAGGCGATCGTCTGCCACTGCTTGTCTTCGTCCTTCAGGAGCGCGTTGATTTCCTTGCGCTCGTCCGACAATGACTTGTGCTCGGACTTGATCTCCATTTCCTCAAGCTTGCGCAAAGAGCGCAGACGCATGTTGAGGATGGCTTCGGCCTGTGTGTCGGTGAGCTTGAAGCGCTTCATCAGGACCGACTTCGGCTCGTCCTCGGTGCGGATGATCTTGATCACCGCGTCGAGGTTCAGATAGGCGATAAGATAGCCTTCGAGGATCTCGAGGCGGCGCTCGATCTCGGCCAGGCGATGCTTGGAGCGGCGCACCAGCACGACCTGACGATGGTCGAGGTACGACTGCAGCACTTCACGCAGGTCCATGACGCGCGGAATGCCGTCCGCGCCAAGCACGTTCATGTTCAGCCCGAAGCGGATCTCGAGGTCCGTCTGGCGGAAGAGCTGCTCCATGAGCTGCTCGGCCTCGACCGTGCGGGATTTCGGCTCCAGGACGATACGCACTTCTTCCGTGGACTCGTCGCGGATGTCGGCCAGGAACGGAAGTTTCTTTTCTTCCATCAGCGCGGCCACGCGCTCGATCAGCTTCGCCTTCTGAACCTGATACGGGATTTCGGTGATCACGATCTGATACTGGCCGCGATCGAGTTTCTCTTCCTGCCAGCGGGCGCGCACGCGCAAAGAGCCTCGGCCGGTGCGATAAGCCTCGACAATGGTCTCACGGCTCTCGGTGAGAATGCCGCCCGTCGGGAAATCCGGGCCCGGCATCAAATCGACCAGCGTCGCGATCTGCGCCTTCGGGGTCTTGATCAGATGCAGGAGCGCGTCACAGATTTCACCGAGGTTATGCGGCGGGATATTGGTGGCCATGCCGACCGCGATCCCGGCGGAGCCGTTCGCCAGCAAGTTCGGCACCGCTGCCGGCATCACGACGGGCTCGCTCTCCTCGCCGTCGTACGTCGGGCGAAGGTCGACCGCGTCCTCGTCCAGGCCTTCCATGAGGGCCTGCGCATAGGGCGTCAATTTCGCTTCGGTGTATCGCATGGCGGCGGCGTTATCGCCGTCGACGTTCCCGAAGTTCCCCTGCCCTTCGACCAGCGGATAGCGCACCGCGAATTCCTGCGCGAGGCGCACGAGCGCGTCGTAAACCGCCACGTCGCCGTGCGGGTGATATTTACCGATCACATCGCCGACGACACGGGCGCACTTCTTGAAGCCGCCGCTCGGGTCCAGACGCAACTGGCGCATGGCGTAAAGGATGCGCCGGTGGACGGGTTTCAAACCGTCGCGCACGTCGGGCAGCGAACGGGAAACGATGGTCGACAGCGCGTAAGCGAGATAACGCTCGCCTAAGGCCTCGGCCAGTGGCGTCGGACGGATGTCTTCAATGATGGGGGCGGAAGCGGTCGGTTTTTTTGCCATGGGGGCGAGAGAATAGCGATCCCGATCAAAAAAGCCATATCAGCGTTTAGATTTTGAATCTCTCGGCGAATCTCACGCGTGAAGCGGGCATTTTCTGGCGGTGCGGGCCAAAGACATGAGCCTCGAAGAAATAGCCCGTCAGCGCCAGCCCACGCACGATGTCCGCATCTCCGACGTCCGCCTGCTCGCTTTTCAGGAACGGCGGCAGCACGAAAAGTTTATCCACATACGGGGCGCCCGCGCCCCGCGAGACCGCCCGGCCGCTGCGCGGGGAAACATACACCAGGTCTTCCGTCGTGCCGGTCGCCGCGCAACTGCGCAGATCGAGGCCATAGCCCATGTCGCGCAACAATTCCATTTCCCACAGCACATACTCGGCTTCCCAACCGGGCGCACCGAGATGCTCAAGAAGGCTGAGCGTGTGACGATAGACCGCGCCATGAGGTTCACGCTCGGGTAAAGCCATCTCAACCATGGCGCACAGGGCGCTGAGGCCGGCCAACGACGCCGACGACGACAATGCGCCGGCCGCGAAACTGTGCACGGGCTCCAAAGAATAAGTTCCGATGTGGGTATCCAGGCGTCCACGCCAACTCGCTTTGACGACATTGCCCGGCTGCAAGAGCGCCCGCGCCGCCTTACCGCTACCGCCCTTGACGACGCCCGCATGCCGGCCTTGGGCCTCGGTCAGCAGGCTGACGATGGCATCGTGTTCGCCCAAACGGCGAACGGCGAGCACAATGCCGTGATCTTCCCAACTGATGGCCATATGGGGATTTTAAAGGCGCCGCGCAGGACGCGCCAGCCGACGGTTTTAAGTAAAGCGCATGAAGATCACGCCGATGCCCACGATGACACCGGCCGTGCCGAGAAACATCAGAAGATGATCAAGTCCGCGCTGCGGCAAGTTCTGCCCGCGCCGGATCACAAGAAGCGCAAGGGCCACGACCCCCACGACAAACGCCAACACCCCAAAAACAGCCACTCTCGTATCTCCGCGCGCCGACCGCTCCCCTCATCGCATCAAAGCGGACTTAGGCGTTGAAGTCGAGCCCCCAAGCCGCATAGAGGGAACGATCTTCGTTCCAACGCTCGTTCACTTTCACATGCAGGAACAGATGAACGCGGCGGTCGAACATCTCCTCAAGTTCCCGGCGCGCCGAAGCGCCGATGGTCTTGATGCGCTGCCCGCCGTTGCCGAGGACGATCGGGCGGTGGCTCTCACGGGTGACGTAAATCACCTGTTCGACTCTCAGGCTGCCATCCTGCTTTTCTTCCCAGCGCTCGGTCTCCACGGCACAGGAATAGGGCAATTCCTGCTTAAGGTTCAGGAACAGCTTTTCCCGCGTGACTTCGGCCGCCAAAAGGCGCGAGGGCATGTCCGTCACTTCGTCATCTGGGAACAGCCATGGGCCGGACGGAACCATCCCCGCCAACGCTTCGCGGATGCGTTCAAGCCCGTCACCTGTGAGGGCAGAGACCATGAAGATCTCGGTGAAGACGCCGGTCGCGTTCAGGCGTTGGGCGAGTTCGAGCAGCTTGCCCTTGTCGGCGAGGTCGACCTTGTTGAGCGCGAGCAATGCTTTGCGGTTCGACGCCTTGAGATCCGCGACAATGCGGTCGGTATCTTCTTCACCCCCTGGTTTAGACGCTTTCACCGCGTCGACGACCAGGAGCACGATTTCCGCGTCCGCGGCCCCGGCCCACGCGGCGGCGACCATGGCGCGCTCGAAACGTTTCTTCGGCTGGAAAATCCCGGGCGTATCGACGAACACCACCTGCGCGGCGCCGAACATCGCGATCCCGCGCACCAGGGTGCGCGTCGTCTGGACGCGCGGCGAAACGATGCTCACCTTCGCGCCGACCAACGCATTCACAAGCGTGGATTTGCCGGCATTCGGCGCGCCGACCACGGCCACGAAACCGCACCGCGTCGATTCAAATTCGCTTTCGGAGTCTTCCGTCATGTCTTCTTCTCGATCAACTGCGCGAGCAAGGCGGTCGCGGCGGCCTGGGTGGCAAGACGCTTCGTGCGCCCTTTCCCGATGGCTTCCGGATAACCTTCCACGGTTACGCTCATTGTAAACGACGGCGCGTGCGCGGGCCCGGATGCCTCGACATCCTTATACGCCGGAAGCGGCAGGCCACGGCCCTGCGCCCATTCCTGGAGCGCCATTTTGGGGTCCTTGGGCGGACCGGCCTTGGTATCCATGGCCGCCGCCCAGTGTTTGGTGATGAACGCCGCGGCCCTCTCAAGCCCGCCGTCCAAATACAACGCACCGATGATCGCCTCGCAAGCGTCGGCGAGGACCGCCGTCGCCGCGGGGTCCAACTTCTGTGTCGGCGCGATTTTAAGATAACCCGACAGGCTGATCGCCTCCGCCACGCGCGTCAGCTCCACCGCGCTGACCAGAGCCGCCAGCCGTGCCGCGAGCGCGCCCTCGTTCTCATCCGGGAATTTCTGCAACAACGCTTCCGCGATGACGAGCCCCAGCACCCGGTCACCCAGGAATTCCAGCCGTTCGTTGCCGATGGTGTTGGATTTGCTGCGGCCCGACCCGAGTGCGCCGCGATGAGTCAGGGCGAGCGTAAGCAGGCTCGGGTCCTGGAACCTGTGCCCCAGGACCTCCTCCAGCGGGTGATTACGCGTGGACACGGCCCTAATGGATGCCGTTGAAGAAGCGCTCGAAGCGCATCGCGAACGGCCAGCGCCAGATTTCCCACAAGCGTGCGCTACCATCGGTCGAGAAAAAGATGAATTCGGCGCGGCCCACGAGGTTTTGCGCCGGCACGAAGCCGACGTCGGCGCGGCTGTCGAGCGAGTTGTCGCGATTGTCGCCCATCATGAAGTAGTGCCCCTCGGGGACTTTATATTCGGGCGTATTGTCGTAGTGCGCGTGGTCGCCGTCTTCCAGGATCGGGTGTTGCTTGCCGCCCGGAAGCGTCTCGGTATAGCGCGTGAAACGCACGACGCTGCCGTAGGTGTCGCGGTACGTGTACTCGTCGACGCGCTGGCGTTCGACAAGCTGGCCGTTGATGAACAAGCGGCCATCCTGCATGCGGACGGTGTCCCCCGGAAGGCCGATGACGCGTTTGATGAAATCGGTCTTATCATCGGCCGGGGTCTTGAACACGACAACGTCACCCCGCTGCGGCACGGATTCCAGAATGCGGCCGGAGAACGGCGCAGCGCTCAAAGGGAAGGAGTGCTTGCTGTAGCCGTAGGAGTATTTGGAGACGAACAGATAGTCGCCGACCAGGAGCGTCGGGATCATCGAACCCGACGGGATGTTGAAAGGCTCGAACGCGAAGGTCCGGATCACCAGGGCGATCAGCACCGCGTACACAACCGTGAGCAAGGTCTCGCCAAGACCTTCCTGCTTTTTCGCGCTCATACTGCTGATACCGGATCTCGTCATGAGTGTTGGAAATCTCGCCCTCGGCCGTGACCGGGGCGCGGAAGGGCCGGATGAAGCCAGCGGGAGCCCCTAAAGTCAAGGGAATGGGTCACGGGTAACAATCTCGAAATATGCGTCTGGATTGAATTACTTAACGTCCGGAACGGCCGAAATGATCACCAGGGCCTCCGCCATGGGATATTCGTCCGTGATCGTCAGCGCGATCTGGGGGCGCATGCCGGCCGGGATCAGCGACTGTAGGCGCTGTGCGGCGCCGCCGGTCATGACAATCGTCGGCTTTCCGGAAGGTTCATTCACAACGCCGAGATCGCGCCAGAAGACCCCCGCCCGAAACCCGGTCCCGAGCGCTTTGGCGGCCGCCTCCTTGGCCGCGTAACGCTTGGCCAGCGTGGCGGCGTAGGCCCCGCCCGCGCCTTTGCGCCGCTCGGCTTTTCGTTTTTCGGCGTCCGTATAGATCCGGTTGACGAACCGATCGCCGAACCGCGCGAGGGTCCGCTCGATACGGCGGATGTCGATCAGATCGTTACCGATGCCGATGATCATGAGGATCTCGCCGTATCCATGGCCGCGCGCATGCGCCGGATGGAGGCGGCGAACCCGGTGAAGATCGCCTCGCCCACCAGGAAATGACCGATGTTGAGTTCCGCCATCGTCGGAATCGCCGCGACCGGACCGACCGTGTCGTAGCTCAGGCCGTGTCCGGCATGGCACTCCAGACCGATTTTGTGGGCGTAGGCCGCCGCGTCCTGGATACGCTTCAACAAAGCGCCACGCGCGGCGCCTGCGGCATCGCAGTAAGAACCAGTATGCAGTTCGACCACAGGGGCGCCCATCGATCGCGCCGCATCGAGCTGACGCGGATCGGCCTCGATGAACAAAGAGACACGGATCCCGGCGTCCGACAGCTTGCGCACGAACGGCGTGAGATGATGATGCCCCCCCGCCGCATCCAACCCGCCTTCGGTCGTCCGCTCCTGGCGCTTCTCCGGCACCAGGCATACCGCGTGCGGCTTATGTTTCAGCGCGATCGCGAGCATTTCCGCGGTCGCCGCCATTTCAAGGTTCAGAGGCACCGTGAGATCGCGCATCAAAGCCTCGATGTCGGCGTCGGAGATATGCCGCCGGTCTTCGCGCAAATGCGCCGTGATCCCGTCGGCGCCCGCTTCGGCCGCAAGCAAGGCGGCGCGGACCGGATCGGGATGAACGCCGCCGCGTGCATTGCGGACCGTGGCGACGTGATCGACATTCACACCCAAACGAAGCCGGTCCTCGGTACGTGAAGTCATCGTCATTCCTTGGGGTGATGCGGCGCTTTCTTGAAGCGCACCGCGCGCTCAAGATGCATGGTGCGAATCAAAGGCTCGAGCACGAAATAGGTCGCGAAGCCCACGACAAACGCGAGCGGTATGCTGCCGACCGCCATCGGCTTCAGGACCGGCCAGATGCTTTCGACGAACAGTTCCATATCGAGGCTCATCATCGCTTCCGTGAGGTGCTTAAACATATTGATGAAATTCGGGTTTGACGAGGTCCGCCCGCCCAAGAGCCATGCGCCCGCGTAATAGGTGCCGAACCAAATCGGCGGCGCGGTCCACGGGTTGTTGGCGAAGGTTCCGACCGCGGCACCAACCAGGTTGGCGCCAAAGATCCAGGCGATCACGAGCGCGACGATGGTATGAAGCCCATAGAACGGCGTCATCGCGGCCGCCACGCCGAAAGCCAGGCCCGACGCGATGCTACGCGAAGTGCCTTCCATCCGGTGCAGGCGATACCAGTAGTAGAGCCAGGCCCGTTTCCAGCCGATCCGCGGCCAAAAAATGCCGCCAACCTTCGCGCACAGGCTCAGCTTTTGACGGCGGCGGAACATTAGGAAGGCCTGGGAAGGAGGGAAAGTTATCCGCGCGCGCGCTCGACTGAATTGATGGCCGGCGTCGCACGCAGAGCGGCGATGATATTGGTCAAATGCTTCACGCCCCTCACCTCGATGTCCAGCGTCATCTCGAAGAAGTCTTTCGACCGCTTGGCGATCTTCAGATTTGAAATATTGCCGAAGTTACGCGCGATCACGGTCGACAGCGCGCCCAGGCTCCCGGCCTCGTTCGCCACGACGAGATTGATGCGCCCGATGTGTACTTCCTTGTCGCGGTCCGGATCCCATGCGAGGTCGATCCAGCGCTCCGGCTGATCGGCGACTTTCTCCAGTTGTTCGCAATCGATGGCGTGAACGTCGATGCCATGACCGCCGCCGGAAATTCCGACAATCCGGTCGCCGGGCAACGGGTGACAACATTCGGCCAAATGGACGGACATGCCCGGGGTCAGGCCTCTGATGGCGATCGCATCGCCCGCATCGGCGGCATGCTTCATACGCGCCTGAGACAGGTTGACGATGTTGTCTTCCGCCGCGCCGATGCGCGCGCCGGGATACACAGCCACGAGCACCTCGCGGCCCATCAGGCGCCCCTCGCCAACCTTGGCGTAGAGATCGTCGATACTCTCGACGGCAAACTTTTCGAGCGTGCCGTTCAAGCCCTTATCCGTGAGACTGAGACCTTCCTTGTTGAAGCTTTGCTCGAGGATATCGCGCCCCAGCTTGATGTACTCGGCACGCGCTTCGGCGCGGAAGCGGCGCCGGATATGGGCGCGCGCTTTGCCGGTCACGACGAACCCTTCCCATTCGGGAGACGGCTTCTGGGCGGTCGACATCACGACCTCGACCTGATCGCCGTTCTGGAGGCGCGTGCGCAGCGGCACGATGCGTCCATTGACCTTGGCGCCGACGCAGGTATTTCCGACCTCCGTATGCACCGCATAAGCGAAGTCCACCGGGCTCGCGCCGCGCGGCAACGCAATCAAATCGCCCTTCGGCGTAAAGCAGAAGACTTGATCGTGGAACATTTCGAGCTTGGTGTGCTCGAGGAATTCTTGCGGTGACTGCGCGTGCTCGAGGATATCGAGCAACTCGCGCAGCCACGAATACTGGCGGCCTTCCACGGGCTTGGTGGTGGAGCCGAACAGATCTTGGGACTTGTAGCGCCAGTGACTGGCGACACCGAGTTCCGCGACCTCATGCATTTTATGGGTGCGGATCTGAATCTCGATGCGGTGGCGTTCCGGGCCGATCACAGACGTGTGGATCGAGCGATAACCGTTGCGCTTCGGGGTCGAGATGTAATCCTTGAAACGGCCGGGCACCGTCGGATAGTGCGTATGGATGATGCCGAGCACGCGGTAACAATCGGCGATGCTCTCGACCATGATACGGAAGGCCATGATGTCCGAGAGTTGTTCGAAACTCACGTCCTTGATCTGCATCTTGCGCCAGATCGAATATGGCGTCTTTTCACGGCCCGAGATGTAACCCTCGACGCCGGCGTCCTGCATCACCTGATCGAGCTCGTCCATGATCTTCACGACGAGGTCGCCGCCATGCAACTCCAGGAACTTCAAGCGCGTCATGATCGACGTGCGCGCTTCCGAATGCAACTCGGAGAACGCCAAGTCCTCGAGTTCGGTCTTGATCTCCTGCATGCCGATGCGTTCGGCCAGCGGCGCATAGATTTCCATCGTCTCCATGGCGATGGACTTTCGCTTCGCCGGATCCGAGATGAACCGCAGCGTGCGCATATTGTGAAGACGGTCGGCGAGCTTCACCAACAAGACGCGGATGTCTTCCGACATCGCAAGCACGAACTTGCGGAAGTTCTCGGCCTGCTTCGTCTCGATATTCTGGATCTGGATGCGCGCGAGTTTGGTCACGCCGTCGACCAGGCGCGCCACTTCGTCGCCGAACAGGCCGCGCACGTCGTCCAGCGTCGCCTTCGTGTCCTCGACGATGTCATGCAAAAGCGCCGTGACGATCGACGCCGTATCCAGCTTATAGCTGGTCAGGATGCCGGCAACTTCGATCGGATGAGAGAAGTACGGATCGCCCGACGCGCGCTTCTGCGTGCCATGCATCATCATGGCGTACACATAGGCGCGGTTCAGCAGGTCCTCGTCCGCTTCGGGATCGTAGGACTTTACGCGTTCGACAAGTTCGAATTGGCGCATCATGACGACGCACCGCGACGGTGAATTGAGGCCGAGCTAAGAGCCTGGCGCGGCAGAGGGTATGATGCTGCGCTCGCGAGAACTGAGATCTGTGCGTGCGCGCGTCTACCCATCACCCCTTGCTGTCGTCCATATCGGCGTCGACATCCTCGAAAGACACCCGCGGATGCGCGCCCGTCTGCTTCGGCGACGCTTCCTCTTCTTCGTCCTCGCCTTCCACGCCCATGCCGGCCGCGGCGGCCATCTGCTCGCTCATCTGACCGGCGATGCCGGCGAACTCGGGGTTCGACGCCATGGCATCGAAACCGTCTTCTTCCGGTTCGTCCACTTCAACATGGCGCTGCAGACTCTGGACCAGCGAATTGTGAAGTTCTTCCGGGCTCACCTTCTCGTCGGCGATCTCGCGCAGCGCGACGACCGGGTTCTTGTCGTTGTCACGGTCGAGGCGCGGCTCGGCTCCGGCAGAGATCTCGCGCGACCGTTGCGCGGCGACCATCACCAACTCAAACCGATTGGGCACTTTCTCAACGCAGTCTTCGACCGTAACGCGGGCCATCGTCGTCCTCGCTTAAGATTGTTTAAGGTGCGCGCAAATAAGGAACGGGTCAACGCCGTCCCCCTCCATTCCCCGATATAGGAACGTGAGCGCACCTTGGAAAGCGGGCTTATGTACGCGGTATGGGGGCTGGGCTCAAGGGGTTTACCCGCCTCGGGCTCAGGCTCCTGCCCGCCTAATGCCCTGTTCCGGAAGCCTTGCCGCGAGATTTTCGGCGGTTTCCCCCAACACGGGGTGGCGCCAGCCGGGGGCCAGATCCCGTAAGGGAAACAGGACAAAGGCGCGTTCATGGAGCCGCGGGTGGGGCAGAAGCGGCGCCTCGCCGGTCCGAATCACGTCTCCATAGGCCAGAAGGTCCAAATCCAGGGTCCGCGCCGCGTTCGTGACCGTCCGCAGGCGGCCAAAGGCCGCTTCGGTGAGGTGCAAGGCCGCCAACAGACCGGCGGGGGACAGCGCCGTCTCAGCCCGCACCACCGCGTTCACGAACCAGGGTTGATCCGAAACCGGGACCGGGGCCGTTTCGTACCATGGCGACCGTGCCGCAACGACCACCCCTAGCCGGCCAAGGTGAACTAAAGCGGCCTCACAGGTCTGAAGGGGGGAACCGGCGTCACTCGGAAGGTTGGCGCCAACACCGATAAGGATCATCGAAAGGACCAAAATTTTCCGCGGACTATCCCAGGGGGTTCGCGGCCCCCCTCTCCATCTTAAAGGTGAATAGGCTTGTTGAATTCATCAATGCAAGCTCCTTTCGACAGTTACATCATTTTATGAACTTCGAGATTTAATACATTGTTTTATTTAAATTTTGGAGACTTGGTTTGATTTTTTATCCTGAAGAGCGGTTGGCCATATTCATCGATGGCGCCAATCTCTATGCCACCGCCAAGGCGCTTGGATTTGACATCGATTACCGCCGCCTGCTTGCCCTGTTCGCGGCCAAAGGCAGGCTGCTGCGCGCGTTCTATTACACCGCCCTGATGGAAGATCAGGAGTATTCCCCGCTGCGTCCGCTGGTCGATTGGCTGGACTACAACGGCTTCACGGTCGTAACGAAACCAGCCAAGGAATTCACCGATCACGCCGGCCGCCGGCGGATCAAAGGCAACATGGACATCGAGGTCGCGATCGACATGCTCGAGATCGCCGACCGGGTGGATCACATTGTCCTTTTGTCGGGCGATGGCGACTTCCGCCGCCTCGTGGAAAGCATCCAGCGGCGCGGCGTCCGCGTCTCGGTCGTATCCAGCATAAAAACCCAGCCCGCTATGATTTCCGACGAGCTGCGCCGTCAGGCCGACAACTTCATCGATCTGATGGAACTTCAAGGCAGTATCGCGAGGGTTGCGCCCGCCGTGCAGGTGGCTTAACAGCGGTCCATGCCGCTCGATACCCCGCCCAAGGACTGCCAGCTCTGCCCAAGACTGGCTGAATTCCGCCAAACTAACCGTGCCGCCTTTCCGGACTGGCATAATAACCCGGTTCCCGCCCTCGGCGACCTGGACGCCCGGCTGTTGGTCGTCGGTCTCGCGCCCGGCCTACGTGGCGCCAACCGCACCGGCCGCCCATTCACCGGCGACTATGCCGGAGAACTCCTCTACCCGAGCCTTCTTAAGTTTGGCCGGGCCAAGGGCGCGTATGGAGCCGCGGTGGATGACGGCTTGAAACTGGTCGACACCCGCATCACCAACGCGGTCCGCTGCGTTCCGCCCGAAAACAAGCCGACGCCTCTCGAACAAAAGACGTGCCGGCGGTTTTTGGTCTCCGAAATCGCCTCCATGCCCCGTCTCACGTCGATTTTGGTGCTGGGACGCATCGCCCATGACGCCGTCCTATCCACTTTGGGTCTGCGTAAAGCCGCCTACCCGTTTGGCCATGGCGTCGTACATAGTTTCGATGGGAAACTATTTATGACAGACTCCTATCACTGTTCCCGCTACAACGTGAACACAGGGGTATTAACCGAATCCATGTTTCATGGCGCATTGAATCAAGCCATAAACGCAATTAATGGAACGGCTTAGGGTGTGATTAAGAGTCGCGGTGTATTCAAGGCCCGACGCACCATGGATTGAAACGGTAAAAGTACGTTATGGACCGCGGGGCTATTTTAAAAGCATTCGAAGCCAACCTCTGGGACCGCGCCGCTTTTCTGCCGAAGGCGCGCAAGGACGCGGTCGTCGAGGAAACTTCGGACCTCTTGCTGGTCGACTCCGGCCTCGCCAACGCCTCCTTCAACACCATCGGTAAATGCACGCTTCATCCGCGCTTCGGTGCGGACCGCGTCGAAGCCGCGATCAAACACTTCCAGAGTAAAAAAGCGCCCTTCACCTGGATCATCGGGCCGCTCTCGGGGCACGGCGCGATGGAACCGACCCTGAAGAGCTTCGGCCTCAACAGTCCCGGCGATGAATGGGTGATGGCGATGTCGCTCGACACCGTGAACATCCCCGGCACAATTCCCGGCGGCCTCGACGTAAAGCGCGTCGCAAGCACGGCACAGGTCGAGCAGTTCGCCGACGCGCTCACAACCGCCACCGCCGGCGATGAAACCATCAAGACATTCTACACGGACGCCAAGGAAGCGGTCATCGCGCCGGCCTCACCATTGCGCCTGTATATCGGGTACGTCGGCAATGAACCCGCTGCCGTGCTGGAAGCTTTCAGCGCCCACGGCATCTTGAATTTCTACACGATGGGTTCGCCGGCCGCGTTTCGCGGCAAAGGCTATACGGCCGGACTTATGATCGCCGCGTTGAAAGATGCAAAGAAAGCAGGCTTGCGGCTCGCCAGCCTGCAAACGCCGGAAGCCGGGCGCGCCGCGTACGAACGGCTCGGCTTCAAGCCGGCCGCCCGCATCGCGGCGTACCGCTAATCTTATCGGGAAATTATTTCGCGAGCGCCTTGTCGACGGCGGCCTTGATCTCGGCACTCTCGGGCTTCACCGCGCTTGGGAACGCAGCGACGAGTTCGCCCCTCGTATTCACGAGATACTTGTGGAAATTCCACTTCGGCACGCTGCCATCGCCGAGCGTCGCCTTCGCCCACTTATAGAACGGGTGCGCGTCGCCGCCGACCACATCGACCTTTTCCGTCATCGGGAAATCGACGCTGTAGTTTGATTCGCAAAAATTCTTGATCTCGGCCGCGGAGCCGGGCTCCTGCGCGCCGAAGTTATTGGCGGGCACTCCGAGCACCACGAGCCCTTTGTCCTTGTAGTCTTCCCACAAGCTTTGCAGGCCTTCGTATTGTGGCGTGTAACCGCAGAACGACGCGGTGTTGACCACCAGCACGGCCTTGCCTTTGTACTGCGACATGTCGAGCTTGCCGCCTTCGAGTTTCTCGAAGACGAAGTCGTGCGCGGTCTCCGCCATCGCGGGGCCTCCCATCACAGCCGCCGCAAAAGCCGCGGCGAAGAACGTTTTCAGCATCTTAGCCATAACGTTGCTCCTCCCATGGATCGCCACGCATATGATAGCCGCGAGCTTCCCAATATCCAGGCTGATCTTGGTCCATAAATGTGATGTGGCGCAACCATTTGGCGCTTTTCCAGAAATAAAGATGCGGCACCACGAGGCGCACCGGGCCGCCGTGCTCCCGGGCCAGCGGCTTGCCTTGCCATGTATGCGCGATCAGCACCTCATCACGGTCGATATCGGCCAGCGGCACGTTCGTCGAGTAGCCGTCGAAACTCTTGAGCATCAGGAACTTCGCGCTCGGCAGAGGCTTCACCTGTTCAAGAAGCGTGCGCATCGCAACGCCCTTCCACTGGTTGTCGTAACGCGACCAGGTCGTGACGCAGTGGATGTCGTTGGTCAGCGTGACCTGCGGCTGCGCCATGAGCGCGGCCCAGTCCCATTTCACGGCATTGGTCACGCGCCCGCCCACCGTCAAGCTCCAGTCCGCCTGACTGAGGTTGGGCTGGATGCCGAGATCGAGGACGGGAAAGTCTTCGGTGACACGTTGGCCCGGCGGCCGGCGTTCCTGCGGGGATCCGGTTGTGCCGGTGAGGCCGCGACCGGCCTTGGCCCACTGTTCCTTGGTGCGGATCAGCTTTTCTTTGACGCCTCGCGGATCAGGCCCGTCATCGTTCGTGTCGCTCATGGCTGTCAGCCTTTCGCGCGCATGATGCGCGACTGCTCGCGCTCCCACTCACGTTTTTTGATATCGTCGCGGCGGTCGAGGTGGTTCTTGCCCTTGGCGAGGCCGAGCTGGACTTTCGCCAGACCACGATCGTTGAAATACAGCCCGAGCGGCACGACCGTCATGCCTTTGCGGCCGATGGCCGCCATGATCTGGTCGACTTCCTTGCGCTTCACCAGGAGTTTGCGTTTCCGCTTCTCTTCATGCTGGAAATGGCTGGCGCCCTCGTAGGCCGGGATGTGGCAGTTCACGAGGAAGATCTCGCCGTCGTAGACCTGGGCGAAGGCTTCGGTCAGCGTACAGCGTCCATGACGCAACGACTTCACCTCGCTACCGGTCAGGACGATGCCGGCATCGATGGTGTCCTCGATGGAATAGTCGCGGCGCGCCTTGCGGTTCTGCGCAACGCCGCCGTGGGAGATCAGTTCTTTCGCCATGACTTATATGTAGGAGCGAAAGGGCGATTGGTCAAAGCCGCCCACAAAAACCCTAGTTGAGAAGTCCCGCCTGGCGCATCGCCTCTTCCACCCGGGCCTTGGCCTTCATCGACAGCGGCACCAGCGGCAGACGGACGTCCGGCGCGCACTTGCCCAGCAGACTGGCGGCGAACTTGACCGGGGTGGGGTTGGTTTCGACGAACATGGCGTCATGCACCGGCGCCAATACATCCCGGATACGGAACACGTCCTCATAGGCGCCGAGATGCCAGGCGTCCTGCAACTGCGCGCACAGGCGCGGCGCGATGTTCGCGGTCACCGAGATGCAGCCCTGCCCGCCATGCGCGAGGAATGCAACCGAAGTCCCATCCTCACCCGACAGGTGGCAAAAATCCTCGCCGAACTCCAAACGCGAGCGGATCGGACGCATCAGGTCGTTGGTCGCATCTTTCACGCCAACGATATTCTTATGGCCGGCCAACCTCGCCATGGTCTCGATCGACATATCGATGACGCTGCGGCCGGGGATGTTGTAGATGATGATCGGCAGGTCCACGGCGTCCGCAATCGCCATGAAATGCTGATACAGCCCTTCCTGCGTCGGTTTATTATAGTACGGCGTGACCACCAGGGCGGCGTCCGCGCCGACCTTCTGGGCATGCTTGGTCAACTGGATCGCTTCTTCGGTCGAGTTGGAGCCGGTGCCGGCGATGACCGGAACGCGGCCCTTGGCGACTTCGACGCAAAGCTCGATCACGCGGTTATGTTCCTCGTGCGACAGGGTCGGAGATTCCCCGGTCGTCCCGCACGGCACGAACCCATGGCTGCCCTCTTTGATCTGCCATTCGATGAAGTCCTGATAGGCCTTCTCGTCGACGGCACCCTTCTTGAAGGGGGTAATGAGGGCCGTGATGGAACCGCGGAACATCTTAAAGCTCCTAGAGGGAAGACGGCTGTTACCGTCCGGAATGAGGCCGGACATTATCACAGACACCTCCGGCCACAAGAACTCAGGGGGGCCGCGCCTTGCGGACACGTAATGGCCTGGAACGCCTGCATTTACTTGACGTTCGGGCCTCCTCATAAGACAACAGATGCGGATATGGTAGTATCGCTGTTTACGAAGATTGACCGCGCACCTTCCGGGCGCCGGCTACGGCGCGCCGTGATGGCATGTGCTTTTTCGGGCCTTGCCGCGGCCTGGCTTCCCGCGGGATACCCGCATGAGCGGTTTTCTCGCCGATACCATCAGCAGCAATGCGGTGGTGAAGGCCTTCGGCGCGGAAACGCGCGAGGATGCGGGGCTCGCCCGGGTGCTCGCCAAGTGGAAGAGCCGCACCGACCGCACCTGGAGCCGGGGCACCTGGTCGGGCACCACCCAGATCGCGCTGTTGTGGCTGGTGCGTCTCGGCCTCATCGGCACGGCGCTCTACCTCTGGATGCGCGGCGAAGCGACGCCCGGCGATGTCGCTTATGTGCTCACCAGCTATTTCATTATGCACGGCTACCTGCGCGACATCGGTCAGCACGTTCAGCATCTCCAGCGTTCGGTCAACGATATGGAGGAAATGGTCGCCATGTACGACCAATCGCTCGGGATCGAGGACCGCCCGGATGCGAGGCCCGCGCGTCTCACGGCAGGCGAGGTGAAATTCGATCATGTCACCTTCCGTTACGGCGGTCATGATACGGCGTTGTTCGAGGATCTATCCGTGCTTATCCGGGGCGGCGAACGGGTGGGTCTTGTTGGTCACTCGGGGTCCGGCAAGACCACTTTCGTGAAGTTGATCCAGCGCCTGTACGACGTGACGGATGGCCGCGTGCTGATGGACGGGCAGGATGTGCGCGCAGCGACCCAGCAGTCGCTACGCGCGCAAATCGCCATCGTTCAGCAGGAACCGGTGCTGTTCCATCGCAGCCTGGCCGAGAACATCTCCTACGCGCGTCCCGGCGCGTCGCGGGCGGAGATCGAACAGGCCGCGCGTCTGGCAAACGCGCACGGGTTCATCGCGCGCCTTCCCAAGGGCTACGAAACCCTCGTGGGCGAACGCGGCGTGAAGCTGTCCGGCGGCGAACGCCAGCGGGTTGCATTGGCGCGCGCCTTCCTTGCCGACGCGCCGATCCTGATCCTGGATGAAGCGACCTCGAGTCTCGATTCCGAGTCCGAGGCGTTGATCCAGGAAGCGATCGGCCGCCTGATGAAGGGACGCACGGCCATCGTCATCGCACACCGCCTGTCGACGGTCCGTGCGCTCGACCGCATTCTCGTGTTCGAGCACGGCCGCATCATCGAGGACGGCGATCATCAATCCTTGCTCGCCAATGGGACCGGTCTCTATCGTCGTCTCTTCGACCGCCAGGCCGGGGCGATCAGCGATCTACCCGCATTGATTGACTCGCCGCAGACTTCGCGATTGGAGACGTTCGAAGAAGCCGTTGAGGAAGCGTAAGGTTGTTACAAAACAGGAGCTTGGTGTCACGCAGTTGCCGTTGCCGGGTCCCCTGATTTTGTTGCACGCTCGCTGCGTATTTTTCTGCCTAGGGAGGAGCCCCCATGCACTTCAAGAAATTGGGATTTTTGAGTGTCGGTCTGGCGATGACGCTGGCCGCCTGTTCGGAGCCGGCCGGAACGTTGCCCGCCGCATCCAAGGCGCTCGATGCGCCGAACACCGCATCCATCAGCTTCACCGGGACCGGCAAGTGGTATCAGTTCGGCCAGGCGCCGGTGCCGAACCAGGCGTGGCCGGCCTTCGATATCTCCGCTTACACGCAAACCGTTTCCTACGCCGATCCGCCGGCGGCGCGTGTGGAGATGACGCGTCTGCAGGTGGTCGATCCGAACCGTGCGCGTCCCGCGCCGGTCGAACAGAAAGTCGACCAGTATATGGTTGGCACGCTGGCGTGGAATGCACCTCCCGGAGGCGCCGTCGTGGCGCAGCCGGGCGCGGTCGAAGAACGTACCGTTGAGATCTGGGCGACCCCGCACGGCTTCCTGCGTGCGGCCGCTGCGCACGAGGCGACGGTCACAGCCGCCAACGGCGGTTCCGAAGTGTCCTTCTCCGTGGGCAATCTGAAATTCAGCGGCTCCATCAACGCCCAGAACGAAGTCACGCGTGTTGCCGCCGCTTTCGACAATCCCGTTACCGGCGATACGCCGGTCGAGTTCACTTACTCCGGCTATAAGGACTTCGGCGGCGTGCGCTTTCCGAGCCGCATCGTGCGCGTCCAGGCGGGTTTTCCGGTCCTCGAAATCGACGTGGCTTCGGTCGTTAAGAATGCGCCGGCCGCTTTCACGATCCCCGACGAGGTGAAAAACTTCACCGCGCCGCCGATCAACGTCGAGGTCGAGAATCTTGCCGACGGCGTCTACTATCTGCGCGGCGGCAGTCACCACAGCCTGCTCATCGACCAGATGGATCACCTCGTGATTGTCGAAGGTCCGCAGAGCGAAGCGCGGGGTCAGGCCGTCATCAATAAGGCCAAGGAACTCGTCCCGAACAAACCCATCCGTTATGTCATCAACACGCATGTGCATTTTGACCATTCGGGTGGTTTGCGCCCGTTCGTGGCCGAAGGCGCGACCGTTGTGACCGCCGAGGCCGCGCGTCCGTTCTACGAAGCGGCCTGGGCCAATCCGCGCACCCTGAACCCCGACGCCATGAGCAAGAGCGGCAAGGCGGCCGTGTTCGAAACCGTCGCCGACAAGCTCGTCCTCACCGACGGCAAGCGTCCGATCGAGATCTATGCCCTCCAGGGCAGCGGCCATGCCGACGGTTTCCTGATGGTCTATCTCCCCAACGAGAAGATCCTCACCGAAGCGGATGCCTGGTCGCCGATGGCGGCCGATGCGCCGCCGCCGGCCACGCCGAACCCGTACAACGTCAATCTCTATGAAAACATCGAGCGGCTGGGTCTGGATGTGGCCACCGTCGCCCCGATCCATGGCCGCCGGGTGACCCTTGCGGAACTGCGCCGGGATATCGGTGTGCCGGAACCCGCGGCCAAGGCCAAAGCGAAGGCCAAATAACCCGGGCGACATAAGGAATATTACGTATGGGGCCGGCCTCGTAGGCCGGCCCCGCTTCTTATGTGCTAGGCTCATGTCCGAATTTGGGGAATTCGACGGGCCGGATGCAGACGACAGCTTCGAACACAACGGTGTGGATCGCGGTGGCACTTGCCGCCGGCTTATCCATCACCGCCGCCGCCACATGGCGGCAGGTGCGGGAAAACCGCCATGCAACCGATGCGGCTGTGCGTGCGGCGGCCGAAGGCGTCGCCGCCGACGTCACCGAGCGCTTGTTTCTCTATCAGTACGGGATGCGCGGTTTGCGCGGCGTTATTCTGACGGCCGGCGAAACTGGCGCGACCTTCGCGGTGCTCGAGCGCTATTCAGCTTCGCGCGATGTTGATATGGAGTTTCCCGGCGCGCGCGGCTTCGGGTTCGTGCGGCGCGTCTCCGTTGCCGACGAAGCGGCCTACGTCATGCGTATCCGCGCCGATGGCCGGCCCGACTTCCACATTATCCAGCTTGCGCCTTCCGCGCGCGAACGCTTCGTTACCGAATACATCGCGCCGTTTAGCCGCAATGCCGCCGCCCTCGGGCTCGACCTCTTCTCCGACCCCAATCGCCGCGAGGCCGCCGAAGTCTCCATGCGTACGGGGCAGACCGCCATCTCGGCGCCCATCACCCTCCTGCAGAACCCCGATAAGACGCAAAAATCCTTCCTTTTGATGATCCCGATCTATCGGCCGGGGACGCCCACACGCACGCCGGAGGAACGTGAAGCAAATACCTTTGGCTGGACTTACGTCGCTCTGTCGATGAACGATGTGATGGCTCACTTGCGGTTGGACCAAAGTCAGCTGCACCTTGTCTTGCGTGACGTGACCCGTCCGGACGCCGAGGGCGTCATCTACGAGAGTAGCCACGACGGTGGCCAGGTAGGCGAATTCACGCAGCGGCTCGAGCGCACCGTGTTCGGTCGCCAGTGGATCATCGAGGTCGCCGCGCATCCGGCCTTCATCCGGGGACTCAATCTCACGCGCCCGCGTTCCGTCGCGATTATCGGCGTGCTGGCCAGCCTGCTCCTTGCCGCGCTCGCCGGCGCGGAAAGCGTCAGCCGGCGGCGCAAATACGTGATTGCCGTGCGTATGGCCGACTTCAATGCGCAGCTTGAGCGTCAGGTGGTCGAACGCACCGAAGAACTGATGCACGCGAAGGCGGCGGCGGAATCCGCCAATGCCGCGAAAGGGCGGTTCCTCGCGATTATGAGTCATGAACTGCGTACGCCAATGTCCGGTGTTCTCGGCATGGGCGAACTCCTGCTGGGTACGGACCTGAAGGCCGAACAGCAGCGTCTGATGACGACGTTGATGGGGTCTGCGCGCACGCTGCTCGACTTACTCAACGACATCCTCGATTTCGCGAAGATCGAGGCGGGCCGCGTCGATCTTGAGGACGTGGATTTTTCCATTCGCCAGGTGATCGACGACGTACGCGAGGTGCTGACGTCGCTTGCTTCGGAGAAAGGCAATATCATCGAGACGAAAGTCCACGAGTCCCTTACGCCGGCCCAGCGCGGGGACGCGAAGCGCTACCGGCAGATCATCATGAATCTCGTCGGCAATGCCAATAAGTTCACCAAAAAAGGCAGGATTGTCATCGAGGTGAAGGCCTTGCCGATCGAGGGCAGGCAAGTTCTCGTCGAGACCACCGTCACCGACACCGGCGTCGGTATTGCGGCGGACAACCGCGACCGTTTGTTCCAGCCCTTCGTGCAGGAAGATACGTCGACATCACGCAAATACGGCGGGACGGGCTTGGGCCTCGCGATTAGCAAGACCCTGGCCGAACTCATGGGCGGGCGCATCTGGTTGGACTCCGAGCTTGGCGTCGGGTCGGCTTTCAGCTTTACCGTCGTTCTGCGCGCCGGCGATCCTGCGAAGGTCGTGAGCACCGCCGAAGCCGCGCGGGGTGGTGCGGCGGCGAAGGTATCACGGCCGCTGCGCGTGCTCGTCGCGGAAGATAACGAAACTAACCGCATGCTGGCGATTCGATTGCTGTCGAAGATGGGGCATGCCGTGACCGCCGCGGAAAACGGGGCTGTTGCCGTGGCCGAGTTCGGCCGCGCGGCATTCGATGTCGTGCTGATGGATATGCAAATGCCTGTCATGGATGGTCCGGACGCCATGCGTATCATTCGTGGACAGGAACGCCCACCGGCGCACGTTCCGATCATCGCGCTGACCGCCGATGCGATGCGCGAACATCACCGCGAATATCTCGACGCGGGCGCCGACTTGATCCTGACGAAGCCGGTTGACTGGTCGTTGCTCGCCGCCGAAATGGATCGCTTGACGCGCGGCAAGGAAGGCGCCCCCGCGTTGACGGAAACTCCCGCGGCAAACGGGCCGAGGCCCGTTCTGGATCTCGCGCTGCTCGAGGAAATGCAGGAAGGCCTCGGCGTGGAATTGGGCCCGCTGATCGACAACATGGGGCGCGAGGCGAACCGCTACGTCGACCTTTTGCGCCAAGCGGCGATCCGCGGTGAAACCGATGTGGTGCACCGGGCGGCTCATTCTCTGAAAGGTCTTGCATCCCAATTCGGCGCGCTGCGCCTCGCCGCCGCTGCGGCGTGGACCGAACAAACCGCGAAGCGGGGAGAAAATATCGAGCCCCTCCTGGCCGAAGTCGAAGCCATGGCGGGCGAGGCCCTGTCCGCGCTCAGCGACTGGCGGCGGAACGCCGCGCAGCCTGGCAAATCCGCGCCACCCCCGAATTGATTCAAGGCGAGGGGCCGGCGCGGGGAGATGCGGGGTAGGGGGAGTGTCTGGACACCCGCGCCCAAACGTCGAAAACTGCCTTGTAACCCGCCGAAGGCCGCGGAGGGATTGTGGATACCTATCGGGATACGGTGTCGGAAAATAAGCCGCGGGACGGCGCGTTGGCGCCGTCTGAGGCGTTGTTTTCGCCCAAGCCCCTCCCCTTGCAGATCAGGCTGCTTGTTCTCATTGCCGGCACGTTGGTGCCGATGCTGGTGCTGAGCGGGGTGGTCGTTTTCCAGAGTTACGAGCGGGCGAAGGATGCGGCTGCCGAGCAAGTGCTGCAACTCACGCGCAGTACCATGATCGCGGTCGACCGCGAATTGCGCAACCAGATCGCCGCTCTTGAGGTGTTAGCGCTGTCGCCGAGTCTCCGGGCCGAGGATCTGTCGAACTTCGGCGCCGATGCCGAGCGCTTCCTCACGCGCTTTCCGGAAGGCACGGGGATTTCGGTCGCCGATCCGAACGGCGTGCAGCTGTTCAATACATTCGAAAGCGCATCGCCCACGCTTGCACGCCCCGAAGTCCTGGAAGCCGTTGCCGCGGTTTTCGCGGGGCAGGGGCCTCAGGTCTCCAACGTCTATCTCAGCCGGCGCGCCGGCGAGGTGACATTCACAGTCGTTGTCCCGGTGATGCACGAAGGCAAAGTCTTGTACGCGCTCGCTTTCAATCCCCCGCGTGCGAGTTTCACCGACATCCTGCGGCGTCCCGACTTGCGCGAGGGCTGGGTCCTCTCGGTTTTCGACCGGGTGGCGCACCACGTCGCGCGGCGGCCGGTGCTTTCCGACAGGGCCATCACGTCGGCCTCGGACTCTTTGCGCGCTCAATTGGAAGCGGGCGGTGAGCGGTTGACGGAAACAACCTCCGTTGAAGGAACGCGCGTGCTTACCGCCTTTACCCTTTCGGTCGAAACAGGATGGGTGGTCGCCGTGGGCGTGCCCATCGGCCAGTATCAGGCGCCGACACTTCGTTCGTTCGCCACGACTTTCAGTATCGGGGCCGTGCTGATTCTTTTCGGCGGCTATTTCGCGGTTCGCATCGCGCGTCAACTTGTGGGCGCCGAGCGCCATCGCGAGCTGCTCATCAACGAGCTCAATCACCGTGTCAAGAATACGCTCGCCTCCGTTCAAGCGATCGTCTGGCGCGGATTACGCAACTCAGGCGCAGCGCCGGAGGTGCATCAGGCCATCGAAGCGCGCCTCCAGGCCTTATCCAGCGTTCACAATGTGCTCAGCAGCAAGCATTGGGAGGGCGCGTATCTCGAAGAGGTCGTGCGATCGATCATCGCGCCTTACACGGGGCAACGCGCGGCGCGCGCCATCATTGATGGCCCCAGTGTCGCGCTCCGGCCTCATGTCGCGATTGCCCTGGCGATGATCTTGAACGAACTTGCCACCAACGCGGTGAAGTACGGCGCGCTTTCCGCCCCGAATGGTGTGGTAAGTCTTGTCTGGCTGCGTCTTGGGGCGGAGCGTCTGCGTCTGACCTGGGAGGAAACCGGCGGGCCTGCCGTGCAGCCGCCGGCGCAGACCGGTTATGGGACAAGATTTATAGAGCGCGCCGTGGTCGATGAGCTTCGCGGCGATTATATGCCATCTTTCCCGCCGGAGGGGTTCCGGTGTGTTATAGAGATCGCTCTTTAGGGAAGGCTCGCGAGATGCCACGCTCCAATCTCCTAGCAGGTTTGGATATCCTGCTGATCGAGGATGAAACCATGGTCTCCTTCCTGATCGAGGAGATGCTGGAGCAACTCGGCGCGGCCAGCGTGCGTCACGCGGCGCGCCTCGACGCCGGCCTTGCGCTCGTTGCGGCCAAGCTTCCCGCGCTGGCCATTCTGGACGTGAACATCGGCGGCGAGACCGCGTTTCCGATCGCTGAGAAATTGGAAACGAGCGGGATTCCATTCGTCTTTATCACCGGCTACGGTCGCGATGGCGTGCACGGCCGCTGGGCCGCGCATGAGGTCCTGCAAAAGCCTTTGACGGTGGCGGAGTTCGAGCAGGGGTTGCGCCGGGTGATCGGCCACTGACGATCGCTGAAGCCTGCGTGCGGGGCCGTGTATGGTTTCGGCTTCGCGGGTCGCACCCGTTCTTTCGAGCGCCGTGTTGCGGTCGCTTTTTCTCAAGAGGCCGCCCACGTTCGGGTGCCGCCGCTCGGCCGCGGCGCCGTTACGTTCCGGAAAGAGGCCGAAATCCCTCTAAATGAGCGCGCCTGCGGCGATAAGGATCCGCACGGCACGATATGCGGACATAAAAAGCGTTGCGGCGGCTCGAAATTGGGCCCGCGGTATAACGGCTTCCGCACGCGCCTGGCCGGCGCCTTCCGATATCTGGCGTCTTGATAGGACGGCCCCTATAACGTCAGGGACCGGCGACAACTGCTTGTGCGATATTTTGGTCCATTTCGCAATCCGAACGGACGCTGTGTTTAAGCTCTTCGAACGCTTCCTGAAACCCACCGAGGACATCGCGGGCGAGCCGCCCCCGCCGGGCCTCGTGGCGTTCTATTGGCATTTCGTGCGCCAGACGCGCGGACTGCTCGTTGCTTTGTTCGTGATGGGCTCGATTGTCGCGTTCCTCGATCTGCTCATACCGATCTTTATCGGGAAAATCGTAGAACTCGTCTCGCAACATACGCCGGAGGAGATCTTCCGCGACCACTGGCGGATTCTTGCCGGCATGGCCGCCGTGCAGATGTTCGCCCGCCCGGCGGCCGTGCTTCTGCAAGGATTGGTGACGAACCAGGGGTTGGCCGCGAACTTTCAGAATCTCGTCCGCTGGCAGGCGCACTGGCATGTGGTGCGTCAGGGCTGGGCCTTTTTCCAGAATGACTTCGCCGGCCGCATCGCCAACCGCATCATGCAGACGGGCCCGTCGTTGCGGGAAAGCGTGGTCGCCTCATTCAACGCCGTTTGGTACATCCTCGTTTATGGCACCAGCGCCATCATCGTGCTCGCCCGCTCCGATTGGCGCCTGACGCTGCCGATCGTCGCCTGGTTTGCGGTTTATGTGGCGCTGCTCAGATACTTCGTGCCGCGCATGCGCGACCGGTCGCGCGCGGTGTCCGAGCTGCGTTCGACGATCACCGGCAAGGTTGTCGACAGCTACACCAATATTCTGACGGTGAAACTCTTCGCCAAACCGCGCGACGAGGACGCCTTCGTGCGCGCGAGCATGGACGAACACACCGTCATCTATCACCGTCTCTTACGTCTCATGACGGGCTTCAGCACGCTTCTCACCGCGCTCAATGCGATGATGGTGATCAGCGTGGCCGGCCTTGCGATCGGACTGTGGGCCCGCGGCACGCTCGAGGTCGGGGTGGTCGCGATGGCGTTGCCGCTCGCGTGGCAGCTCGTCTCCATGTCCGGCTGGGTCGCGGGCAGTATCACCGCCATCTTCGAGCAGGTCGGCACCGTTCAGGATGGCATCAAGTCTATCGCTACGCCGCGCACCATGCGCGACCGCGAGGGCGCGCAACCGCTTCATGTCGGCAAGGGCGCGATCACATTCGAGAATGTGCATTTCGGATATGGGACCGCGCGCGGTGTCTTGCACGGCATTGATCTCGCGATCCGGCCGGGCGAACGCATCGGCCTCGTCGGCGCGTCCGGCGCCGGCAAGTCCACCATGGTCAACCTGCTCCTGCGATTCTTCGACGTGGATTCCGGGCGCATCTTGATCGATGGCCAGGATATCGCCGATGTGACGCAGGAGACGCTGCGGGCGAATATCGCCATGGTCACCCAGGATACGTCGCTCCTGCACCGTTCCATCCGCGAGAACATTCGTTATGGCCGCCCAGACGCGACGGACGCCGAGATCCGCGACGCCGTCGAACGCGCTCATGCGCGCGAATTCATCGAAACCCTCGAAGATTGGCAGGGTCGCAAGGGCTTCGACGCTCAGGTGGGTGAGCGCGGCGTCAAACTCTCCGGCGGCCAGCGCCAGCGTATCGCCCTCGCGCGCGTCATTCTCAAGAACGCCCCGATCCTGGTGCTCGACGAAGCGACCTCCGCGCTTGATTCCGACGTCGAGGCCGCCATTCAGGAACAGCTCTCTTCACTCATGGAAGGGCGTACGGTCATCGCCATCGCGCACCGACTATCGACCATCGCGCAGATGGACCGCCTCATCGTCATGGATAAGGGCCGCATTGTCGAAACCGGCACCCACGCCGCGCTCCTGGCCGCGAACGGGACTTACGCGCGCCTCTGGAAGCGCCAGTCCGGCGGATTCCGCGACGACGCCGCGCGGCTTTCCGCCGAATGACCACCGCCTACGATTTTCCCCTCCGGGCCCTGACGGGCGCGCCGCTGGACCTTGCCGCCTTCAGGGGGCGGCCCCTGCTGATCGTCAATACGGCCTCGCAATGCGGCTTCACCCCGCAGTACGCCGGGCTTCAATCCTTGTGGGATGAATACAAAGGCCGCGGGCTGGTCGTGGTGGGCGTGCCGTGCAACGACTTCGGCGGCCAGGAGCCCGGCACGGCCGAGGAGATCTCGGCGTTCTGCGAAGGAACCTTCAAGGTCACATTCCCGTTGTCGGAAAAACGCCATATCCGTGGCCGCGCGGCCGATCCGTTGTTCCAGTGGCTCGCGCACGAAGCCGGCCCGCTGGGGCGGCCGTTGTGGAACTTCACGAAATATCTGATCGGCCCCGACGGCGAACTCGCGGATTGGTTCTTTTGTTTCACCACACCGTCGGCGGCGCGGGTAAAACAAGCGGTCGAACGCGTCGTCCGCGCGTGACATTGCCGGTGCCGTGGGCGTGTCCGGTTATCTATTTGTCGGCCAGTTCCGGAAAATAGCGTACCGCGGTCTCGTTCGAAACGTCCGGATAGGCGAACGAGCAGTACGTGTCCCCGCAGTAACAGGAGGCGCCTTCCCGGGGGGACGTATTCGGAACGTCGCTGTGCCGTTCGCATTCGGCCATATAAGCGGCGCGGAGTTCATAGCGTCGCGCGCCTTCCAGGCCACACCCGGGGCCCTCGCGTTTCTCCACGTTCTTTATGGTCACGTTGCCTTTTTCGTTGGTGGTCTTTTCTTCCCGCGTGGAGACATTGCAGAAGTAACGCCGCTCGAACTCGCCGTCGCAAACGCGCTTTACGTTGTTCCGCACACCGCACGCGCCGGCCAACCTGCTCCAGCTCTCCATGACCCCTTGCGTGCAGCGCCCGCCATCCCGTCCTGTTTCCATGCACTGGATCAGGGCGCGCTGAGCGTAGTCCAACCGCGAAGCAGGACCACAACCGGCCAATACGCTCGCCGTAAGGGCCAGATAGATGTGGCGCATGGCGGTTTCCCCAAACATGAGAGGTTCATTATATCTGTTATATCAATCAATTAAGACGCCGTGACACAGCCATGACATAGAGGCTTCGGGGGCATGCTATCCCCCCGGCTATGGACCAGTTTGCGCTCATCGGCGCTTCTTATAAATCGGCAGGGGTCGACCGGATCGGGCGCCTCGCCTGGCCGAAGACCGAGATCGAGGACCGCCTGCGGGAACTTGCCGCGCGTCTTGGCGTGCCTGAACTTGCTTACATCGGCACTTGTAACAGAATCGAGTTCATCGTCGCCGGCGACGAGTCCTTGACCGCGCAGGACTGCCGCGACGCCCTGGGCGATGTCTTTTCCGACGTGCTGGCCGGCGACGACGTCCGTCATGTGTTCCGCGCCTGGGTGGGCGAGGGGGCGGCCGAGCACCTGTTCCTCGTCGCCTCCGGTCTCGATTCAGCCCAGGCCGGCGAACGCGAGATCTACAATCAGGTCCGCCAGTCCTGGAGCGCGGCCAAGGCGGCGGGCACATGCGGGCCGCAGCTCGACTATCTCTTTGCCGAAGCGTTACGCGCCGCGCAGGATGTGCACAAGGAAATCGCCGGCACCGCGAACGTCGAATCGCTTGCCGATTATGCGGTGAAACGTGCGCTCGCGCATGTGGACGGCGCGCGCGGTCGTGTGGCGCTGGTCGGCATTTCACCGATGACGCGCCACGCCGGCCGTATGCTCGCGGCGCGGGGTTTGCCGATTACCGTCGTCAACCGCACCTACGAAACCGCCGAGGAACTGGCGATCGAATTGAACGGTGAAGCTTGTCCATTGGATCAGTTTCTTGCCAATCCCGGCCCCATCGATGTCATCATCAGCGCCGTCGGCGGCGCCGAGCCGCTCATCGATCTCACGGTCGCGGCGCGCATCGCCGCCGCCGCGCCCACGCGTGGAACTCTCATCGTTGATCTGGGTGTGCCGCCGAACGTCGATCCCGCGGCGGGTCTCATGACCGGCCTCACACGTCTTGGTATGGACGCGGTGATCGCCGACGCCGCCCTGGGTCGTACCGAGCGGTTGCGCGAGCTCGCCTCCGCGCGCATCGTGATCGACGAGCATCTGGAACGCCTGCGCGGCGAATACGCCATCCGCGAAGCCTCCTCGCTCATCCAGGATCTCACCATGCAGTATCAGCGCGCGGCCGTCGAAAGCCTGCGCCGTCTGCCCAAGTCGCAAACCAGCGAAGAAGGCCTCAAGCAGTGGGCCGAAGGTTTCGCGCGCCGCCTCGCGCACGCGCCGCTCAAGGGGCTGCGCGCGCTCGCGACCGAATCCGGTCCCGCCGCCGTGCAGGCTTACTTGCGCGGCGTGCAGGACGCCCTTCACGGCGAAACCGCGCGCCATCCGCTCAATAAGGAGAAGAGTCAGTGACCGAGACCAATGCCGCTCTCTACGAACGCGCCCGCCGGTTCATCCCGGGCGGCGTCAACTCGCCGGTCCGCGCGTTCAAGTCCGTCGGCGGCACGCCGCGTTTTATCGCCAAGGCCGAGGGCGCCTACGTCACTGACGAGGAAGGCAAACGCTATCTCGATTTTGTCGGGTCTTGGGGACCGCTCATCCTCGGTCACGCGCCGCAGGAAGTGGTAAGCGCCGTTCAGAAAGCCGCTTCGCTCGGCACCACCTATGGCGCGCCGTGTCGCGGTGAGGTCGATCTCGCCGAGAAAGTCGTCGCCGCTTATCCGGGCCTCGAGCAGGTACGCTTCGTCTCGTCAGGCACCGAAGCGACCATGAGCGCCATCCGGCTCGCGCGTGGTGCGACGGGCCGCGATCTCGTGGTGAAATTCTCCGGCTGCTATCACGGCCATGCCGATCATCTTCTCGTCGCCGCCGGTTCGGGCCTGGTCACCGCCGGTCAGCCATCGTCCGCAGGTGTGCCCAAGGATTTCGCCGCGCTCACGCGCGTGTTGCCGCTCGACGACGACGCCAAGCTCGACGCGTTGTTTGCCGCCGAAGGTAAAAAGATCGCCGCCGTCATCATTGAACCGGTGCCCGCCAACAACGGCCTCTTGCTGCAGCGCCCGGCTTTCCTCCAAAAGCTCCGCGCGCTGACCAAGGAACACGGCGCGCTGCTTATTTTCGACGAAGTCATCTCCGGCTTTCGCGTCCCCAAGGGCAGCGCCGCGGCGCATTACGGCATCACCCCGGACCTCGTGACGTTCGGCAAGGTGATCGGTGGCGGATTGCCGGTCGGCGCTTACGGCGGTTCGCGCCATCTCATGTCCCATATCGCCCCGGAGGGGCCGGTCTATCAGGCCGGCACGCTTTCCGGGAATCCCGTGGCGATGGCGGCCGGCCTCGCGACCTTGCGTATCCTCGAGCGCGACAACGTCATCGCCAAGCTCGATGACATGGGGGCCGTTCTTGAAGCCAAGGCCACCGCGGCGTTGAAGGCCACCGGCCGCGAGGTCGGTTTCGCGCGTCTCGGTTCCATCTTTTGGCTGTCGTTCCAGCCCGGCGAGCCGCCTCGGTCGGCCGAAGCCATTGATGCGGGCGCCGGCGCCCGTTTTGCGCCGCTCTTTCAAGCGCTTCTCGACAAAGGTATCTACATTGCACCGTCGGCCTACGAGGTCGGGTTCCTGTCCGCCGCCCATACCGAGGCGGACATCGGCACCCTCGTCGCGGGCCTTGCCGAGACGGTTGCGGCGTTGCCGCGCTAATTAAGAAGCGGCGCCGCCGCGATAAGCAACAACGGACCATCCGCCATGGCCATGACACTCCGCTCCGACCCCATCCGCTTCCTGCACATCGTCATGATCGGTTTGCAGGTGTTCGCGGTAGCGCAGGTCCTGTGGTGGTTGATCGATCAGCGCATGGTCGCAGCTGAACACACACATCAGATCCGTACGCTCTATACATACGACGTCGCCGCGGGCTTGCGCTTGGAAGCCGCCGGCGTGAACGGCGCCGAGATCACGGCCATCTTTCCGCATCTGCAAGTGTCGGGTGAGACGGTCGGCTTGAAACCCGAGGCCGCGCGCGCGCTGGACGACGCTCAGCGCGCGCGCGTCAACCAATATACCTGGGAAAGCGGCTTCTTCCTTCTGGTGCTCGCCGCCGGCATCGCGGTGCTTTGGCGCGGCTTGTCGGGCGAAGCCGAAGTGCGCCGCAAGCAGGACAATTTCCTGGCGATGGTGTCGCATCAGTTCAAGACGCCATTGGCCAGTCTTCAACTTTCCCTTGAGACGATGCTCCGCCGCCAGCTGTCGCCCGAACGCTTCCAGCAGCTTTCGCACCGGATGCTTGATGATCTGAGGCGGATGGAGAACATGGTCGCCAAGATCCTCGACAGCGCGCGCCTGGATCGCGGCCGGGTGCAGCTCAACCGCGAGCGCATCAGTGTGGCCGAAGCGGTGCGTCATGTTCTCGCCAATGTCGAGGATATCGCCAAGCGCGAGAACGTCAGTTTCAGCGTCGATATTCCGGCCGATCTGGATCTCTATGCCGATCCCGTCGCGACCGATGGCGTCCTGCGTAACCTCATCGACAACGCCATCGCGGCCGTCGCGCCCATGAAAGGCGGCGCCATCGCCATTTCCGGCCGTCGCCACGGCGGCGCTCTTGAGATCGCGGTAAAAGATAGCGGGATTGGTTTCGAGCCCGGCGACGCGGAACGCCTTTTTGAGAAATTCGTGCGTCTTGATACCTCCGGAGGACGCGATGCCGCCGGCACGGGTCTTGGTCTCCACATAGTGCGGCGCTTCATGCATTTCGAGAACGGCGAGGCAAAAGCGCACAGTGACGGCCCCGGCAAAGGAGCAACCTTCACCGTGACATGGCCCGCCGCCGTCACCCTGGACGCCCCATGAACGAGGTCATGCACCGTATCCTGGTCGTCGAGGACGACCTGCATCTTGCCGAGGGCATGGCCGAGAACATGCGCGCCGAGGGATATGCCGCCGATACCGCTCATGATGGCGGCGCCGGTCTCGCGCAGGCTTTGGCCAGCGACTACGATCTTCTGATCCTGGACGTGATGATGCCCAAGATGGACGGCTTCGCGCTGTGCCGCGAGTTGCGTGCCCAGGGCAAGAACACACCGGTTTTATTTCTCACGGCGCGCGGCGACCCGCAGGACCGTGTACGCGGGCTTGAAGCCGGCGGCGACGATTATCTCACCAAACCCTTCCATCTCGACGAATTCCTCCTGCGCGTAAAGGCGATCCTGCGCCGCTGGGACTGGTACAAACAGTCCATGGCCAAACCGGCCTCCGACGGCGTGCTGCGCTTCGCCGGCAACGAAGTGAACTTCCGCACCTTCCGCGCTAAATCCTGGGACGGCTCCTTCCATGATCTCACGGAAAAAGAAGCGATGATCATGAAGGTCCTGTCCGAACAGCCGGACGCGGTCGTCACGCGCGACGACCTCTTGGAGAAAGTCTGGGGTTACGAAGTGTTTCCCTCGACCCGCACCGTCGACAACTTCATCCTGCGCCTGCGCAAGATTTTCGAGCGCACGCCGCACGAGCCTAAACATTTCCTGACGGTGCGCGGCGTCGGCTACCGTTTCCTCCCTGAAGGAGAAGTGTCGTGACTTTGCGTATTGGTACTCGCGGTTCCGCCTTGGCGCTTTGGCAGTCGGAAGAAGTGAAACGTCTGATCGGCCTCATCCCCGGCGCGCCGGCGGTTGAACTCGTCGTCATCAAGACGCGCGGCGATCTGCAGACCGATATCCCGCTTTGGTCCACGGACGGCAAAGGTTTCTTCACCGCCGAGCTCGACCGGGCCTTGCTCGACAATGAAGTCGACCTCCTCGTTCATAGTTTGAAGGATCTCGCCACCGCCATGACCGCCGGCACCACGCTGGCGGCGGTGCTGGAGCGCGAGGATCCGCACGACGCACTGGTCTCGCGCGGTGGTCTCGATTTCGCGAATCTTCCTTCCGGCGCGCGCATCGGCACGTCGAGCCTGCGCCGCAAGGCCTTCCTCGCCAAGGCGCGGCCCGACCTGAAGCAGGTGGAACTACGCGGCAACGTGCCCACGCGTCTGCGCAAGCTTGATGACGGCGAATACGACGCCATCATCCTTGCGGCGGCGGGTTTGAAGCGCTTGGGTTTGGCTGAACGGATCACGCAACTCCTGCCGACGGATATATTTCCCAATGCCGCCGCCCAGGGCGCCATCGCCATTTGCGCACGCGCGGGCGATGGCGAAACCCTGCGCTGGCTTCACCCGCTGGATCACGCGCCGACCCGTGTGGCCGTCGACGCCGAGCGCGCCATGCTCGGACGTCTTGAAGGCGGTTGCCAGGTGCCGCTCGGGGCGCTGGCGACCGTCAATGGCAACGACGTTTCCCTCTACGCCGCGGCCTGCAATCTCGATGGGCGCGATTTCGTCTCCGTCACGCAAACGGGCCATGTTTCCAATGCCGCCGCATTGGGTAACGCCGCTGCATCCGCGTTTATTTCGAAGGGCGGCGACGCCGTGCTTGCGCAGGCCAATGCCCGCCGGCTGACTGCGATCAATCCGGGCCAAGCCTGACACATGTTAGAAATTCACCAGCAAAGAGAAGTCCCGTGACCGATTCGACCGCGCTGCCTCCGTTCCTCGCTGCCTGCCGCCGTCAACCGACGTCGCACACGCCGATCTGGGTCATGCGCCAGGCCGGGCGCTATCTTCCCGAGTACCGCGAAGTGCGGGCCAAGGTCGGTTTCGCCGAACTCACGCGTACGCCTGAACTCGCCGCCGAAGTCACCCTACAGCCGATCCGCCGCTTCGCCTTCGACGCCTCCATCATCTTCTCCGACATCATGGTGCCGCTCGAAGGCATGGGGATCGATCTCGACTACGCGCCGGGACCCGTGATCGCCGATCCGATCCGCACCCTGAAGCAGGTCGAAGCGATTCGCCCGCTGGTCCCGGAGCGCGATGTGCCGTTCGTCATGGAAGCGATCAAGCTCACCCGCGCCGGTCTTCCGGCTCATGTGCCGCTCATCGGTTTCGCCGGCTCGCCGTTCACGCTCTTTGCCTATCTCGTTGCCGGCAAGCCCTCGAAGGAATTCTCCGTGCCGCGCTCTTTCGTTCATGCGCAGCCCGAGGTGACGGCGCGTCTCCTTGAGCGTCTCGCCGACGCGATGATCGTTTACCTGCGTGCTCAGGCCGCCGCGGGCGCGCAGGCGCTGATGTTGTTTGAATCCTGGGGCGGCCTCCTTGGCCCACACGACTTCCGCAACGTCGCTCTCCCGCCGGTGAAGCGCATCTTCGAGGGACTCAAGGACCTCGACGTTCCGCTCATCTACTTCGCCAACAACTGCGGCACGATGCTCGACATCATCTCCGAGCTTCCCGTGCATGTGGTGGGCCTCGATTGGCGTGTGCCGCTCGCCGGCGCGCGCAAATTGCTTCCGGGCAAGGCGATCCAGGGCAACCTCGATCCCGCCGTGCTGTTCGCGCCGAAAGCGGCGCTTGAAAAGCGCATCGACGAGATCCTCGCCGACGCGGGCCCCGCGCCCGGCCATATCTTCAATCTCGGCCATGGCATCTGGCCGGAAGTCGACCCCGATGCCGTGAAGCGCCTCGTCGATTATGTGCATGAACGGACCGCAAAATGACCTCTCAAGTCTCCGACGAATTCATTGCCGACGCCGTTGCGTTCTTTAAGAACTTGCAAGACCGCATCTGTGCCAGCTTCGAAAGCTTCGAAGACGGGGTGAAGTTCGAGCAGACCGAATGGGAACGCGGCCCCGACCACCGTCTCAAAGGCGGCGGGCGCATGCGTGTGCTGCGCGGGAAAGTGTTCGAGAAGGCGGGCGTCAATGTCAGCCACGTTTGGGGTAAGTTGTCCGAACAGGGCATGGCCCAGATGCCGGGGGCGAAAGAGTCCGACGGCCAGTTCACCGCCAGCGGCATTTCGCTCGTCACTCACATGCTCAACCCTTTCGTGCCGACCGTGCATATGAATCTCCGTTTCATGCACACCAGCAAACTGTGGCTGGGCGGCGGCGCCGACCTCACCCCCACCATTCCTTTCGACGAAGACACCAAGGACTTCCACGCGGCGATGAGGGAGGCGTGTGACCGTTATCGTCCGGGCGCTTACGCCGAATATAAGGAATGGTGCGACAAGTACTTCTATCTACCGCATCGGAAGGAACCGCGCGGTGTCGGCGGCATCTTCTTCGACGATCTCAACAGCGGCGACATCAAGAAGGATTTTGCTTTTCAACGCGACGTCGGCGAAGCGTTCCTCGCTGTGATCCCGAAGATTGTCGCCCGGCGGAAAGACACGGCCTTCACGGACGCCGACAAGGAAAAGCAGCTCATCAAACGCGGCCGCTACGTGGAGTTCAACCTCGTTTACGACCGCGGCACAAAATTCGGCTTCGCCACCGACGCGAACCCCGACGCCTATCTCATGAGCATGCCGCCCACGGCAAAGTGGCCATAGCAGACCAACGCCCCCTCTCGTGTGGGACGGCGCCGTACGCTTCGGGCGCTGTCCGGTCTCGAAAAACACGCGACAGCAAACGCGGGTGGGGGTAAGGCTACAAGCGGCGACGGTGCGGGTCATCCCCCCACCTCCAACCTCCTCCCCATAAAGGCGAGGGGCTTAGAAGCAAGGGGGCCTCATGCTCTTTTTCTGGATCAAGGCGCTGCACATTATCGCTGTCATCGCATGGATGGCGGGATTGCTTTATCTGCCGCGCCTGTTTGTGAACCACGTCGGCCTCGCGCCTGGCTCCGAAGCGTCTGAGATGCTGAAGGGCATGGAAGGCCGTCTCCTGCGCATCATCATGCGCCCGGCCGCAGCTGCCGCGATGGGATTCGGCATCCTGATGTTGGTTTTGCCGGAAAGCCCGGTGGATTGGCACCAGGGCTGGATCCATGTGAAGCTCGCCTTCGTCGTCGTCCTCGTTTTCATGCACGGACTCATGGAGCGCTGGACGAAGGACTTTGCGCGCGACGCCAACACCCGTACGGCGAAGTTCTACCGCATGGTCAACGAACTTCCGGCCGTCGCCATGATCATCATCGTGATCATGGTCGTCTTGAAGCCGTTTTAGACGGGCCGCAAACGGCCGAATAAAAAAGAGTCCTAGTCAGCCGAGCGTGGTTGGCTGTCTTTTACAATCGGTAGGTTCCGGATGCGCCGGCCCGTCGCCTTGTACATGGCGTTGAGCAGGGCCGGGGTGACCGGCGGCGCGCCCGGCTCGCCGACGCCGCCCCAGAAGTCGTAGGATGGCACCAGCACCACTTCCACCACCGGCATCTCGGCCATCTTCACCATCGGATAGTCGTGGTAGTTGCCTTGCTCCACGCCGCCGTTCTTGATGGTGATCTCGCCGTAGAGCGCTGCCGACAGCGCCCAGGCCACCGCGCCTTCGGTTTGCGCCTTCACCGTATCCGGGTTCACCACATGGCCGCAATCGATAGCCGCGACGACACGATGCACCTTCGGATGGCCATCAGGACGCACGGAGGCTTCGACGACGGACGCCACGTAGCTGCCGTAGCCATCGACTTGTGCAATGCCTTGGAAGACACCTTGCGGCAGTGAACGGCCCCAACCGGCCGCCTTGGCGGCGGCGTCCATACAGGCGAGCTGCTTCGGGGAGTTGGCCAGGAGCTTGCGGCGGAACTGATACGGGTCCATGCCGGCGGCTTCGGCCATTTCGTCCACGAAACATTCGCGGAAATAGCCGTTCTGCGAATGGTTCACTGAGCGCCAATAGCCCACCGGCACATGGGTGTTGCGCATGCCGAAATCCACGCGGCGGTTCGGCACATCGTACGGATTGTCTGTGAAGCACACCAGAAAGCCCAAATCGGTGCCCTTCTTGAGAGCCTCGGGGTTCACGGTGGACATGATCGACTGGCCGGCGATGCGTGTATCCCAGGCGATGGGATTGTTCTGCGCGTCGAACGCGGCCTTGAACTTCGCCGAGGAAATCGGGCGGTAGTAGTCGTGGCGGATATCTTCCTCGCGCGACCAGATCACCTGCACCGGTTTGCCCATGCGCATGGAGAGTTCCACCGCCTGTGGCACATACTCGAGTTGCCCGCCGCGCCGGCCGAAACCGCCGCCCGCCATCACCGGATGCACCTTCACCTTGCCGATGTCCACGCCAGCGGCTTTGGCCGCCAGATTCAGCGTCGCTTCGATATTCTGTGTTGGCGCCCAGATTTCAACGAGGTCGGCGCTCACGCGCGCCGTGGCGTTCTGCGGCTCCATCGGGGCGTGGGACAGGAATGGAGCGTGATATTCCGCCTCGATCACCTTCGCGCCCTTGGCGATGGCGGCGACAACGTCGCCTTCGCTCGCGCCTTCCAGCGGATCGGTCGCCGTCAGCCCGCTTTTCACGAAAGCCAGCACATCCGCATGGTTCACATGGCCGTTGGGCCCGCGGTCCCACTCGATCGGCAGCACTGTCTAAGCGCGTGAGGCCTCAAAATAGCTGTCAGCCACGACCGCGACGGCGCTATCGGCGAGAGCCACCACGGCACGCACGCCCGGCATTTTGGCGACCGCTTTTTCATCGAAGCTCTTCAGCTTGCCGCCAAACGCGGGGCTGTGCTCGATGGCCGCGAACAGCATGTCCGGAAGGCGCACGTCGATGGCGAACACCGGTTTTCCCATCACCTTGTCGGGGATCTCCACGCGGCTCTTCGGCGTGCCCAGGATGGTCCATTCCGTGTGCGGCTTCAGCGCGACGTCTTTCGGCGCCGGCATGCGCGACGCGGCGCTCGCGACCTTGCCGTAGCTCAAGGTGCGGCCCGTCGGCGTATGCGTGAGTACACTCTTCTCGGCGCGCACTTCGCTCGCCGGGACTTTCCACTGCTGCGCGGCGGCGGCGATCAGCATCTCGCGCGCGCTGGCGCCCGCCTTGCGTAAGTATTCATGGCTGGTGCGCACGGCGCGGCTGCCCACAGTCGCGGTGCCGCCCCAGACACGGTTGCGCTGCACATGTTCGGTCGGGTTGATGAACTCCGGTTTTACCTTCGCCCAGTCGGCGTTGAGTTCTTCCGCGACCATCATCGGCAGCGCCGTGAAGGCGCCCTGACCCATTTCCGAATGAGCGACGCGCACAATGACGGTGTCATCCGGTTGGATCACGATCCAGGCGTTCACTTCCGGTGCCGCGGCGGCTTCCGCTTCATTGCCCGGCAGCGCGAAGCCAAGCATGAAGCCACCACCGGCGACGGTGGAGGCTTGCAGGAAAAGGCGGCGATTGAGGGCGAAGTTCATGATGCTTCTCCTCAGGTCTTGGCGATGGAATGGATGGCGGCGCGCACACGCGGGTACGTGCCGCAGCGGCAGATATTGGTGATCGCCGCGTCGATGTCCGCGTCCGTCGGGTTCGGTTTCTGGGTCAGAAGCGCGGCGGCGGCCATCATCATGCCGGGCTGGCAATAGCCGCACTGCGGCACTTCATGGGCCACCCAGGCCGCCTGCACCGGATGGCTGCCGTCGGTCGAAAGCCCCTCGATGGTCGTGATCTTGGCGTCGGTCACCATGCTCACCGGCGTCACGCAGGCCCTGGCGGCCATGCCGTTGATATGCACGGTACAGGCCCCGCACTGCGCGATGCCGCAGCCGAACTTGGTGCCGGTCATCGCCAGCTTGTCGCGCAATACCCACAACAGCGGCGTCGACGGATCGACCTCCACCTCGTGCTTTTGCTCGTTGATGGTCAGGGTGATCATGGGGACGCCTCCCTTTAGGGTCCGACGGAAGGGGCGAGTATAGCCTCCGGTGCGCGTTTTTTCCTATGTTTTCGGCCAATTCGGTGGCAAAGGACCGCCATGAACACGCCTGTTACCCGTCATCCGCGTCTTATCCTCCAGCCCCGCGCCCAACGGCGCCTCCAGTCGGGCTATCCCTGGATCTTCTCCAACGAAGTGAAAATGGACCCGGAGACCAAGGCCTTGCCGGCGGGGGCCATTGTAACCATCGCCGACGCTGGCGGGACCCTCCTGGCCACCGCCCAGTTCAACCCACGCACGCTCATCAGCGCCCGGGTGCTGGCCCATGCGCCGGACGTCGCCATCGACGCCGCGTTCGTCGCGGGCAAGCTCAAGACCGCGCTATCCCTGCGCGACCGCCTGTTCGCGCGTCCTTTCTACCGGCTCGTCCACGCCGAGGCGGACGGCCTGCCCGGACTCATCATCGATCGTTTCGGTGATGTCTTTGTGCTCCAGCCGAACACCGCCGGCATGGACGCGCTGCTTCCGCTGATCCTCGACGCGCTGGTGCAGCTTACGAATCCGCGCGCCGTCGTTGTGCGTGCCGACACGCCGGCGCGCGGACTCGAAGGGCTCGAGCAGGACGTGCGCGTCGTACACGGGGCGCTTGAGGGTGATGTGCCCGTCGAGGAAAACGGCGCCACCTTCTTCTGCGATCTCACCTCCGGCCAGAAGACCGGTTGGTTCTTCGATCAGCGCGACAACCGCGCCTTCATGGGCAAGCTTGCAAAAGGTGCGAGCGCCATCGACCTCTACACCCACACCGGCGGCTTCGCGATGGCTTGCGCGCTTGGCGGCGCCAAGAACGTCACCGCCGTTGACCGCTCCGCGCATTCGCTGGACCTCGCCGCCAAAGCCGCGGCCGCCAACAAGGTCGCGTGTACGTTCGAGAAGGCGGAAGTGTTCCCCTTCCTGGAAAACGCCGTGCGCGCGCGCAAGACCTGGGATGTCGTCATCGCCGATCCGCCGGCCTTCGTGAAATCGAAGAAGGATCTGAAGGCGGGCCTGCAGGGGTATCGCAAGCTCGCGCGCCTTTCAGCGGAAGTCACCGCGCCCGGCGGCTGTCTCCTCGTCGCCTCCTGCAGTCACAACGCGCCGCTCGATGAATTCACGGCCGCTGTCGCGCGCGGGCTCGAGGACGCGAAACGTGCGGGCAAGATCATCCGCACCGCCGGCGCCGGCCCGGATCATCCGGTGCATCCGTTGTTGCCGGAAAGCGCCTATCTGAAGGCGCTGGTGTTTCATTTAAACTAGAACGGCGAGCAGGCCCGGCACGTCCTTGCCGGCTTCCTGACGGGTCACGACGTCTTCCAGGATCGCCACCTCGAAGTCCGCCGCATCGGCTTGGCGTTCGATATACGCGCGGCTGTGGCTATAGCGCTGCTCGCGTCCCAGCGCATAGTCGCCGCTCTCGGCGCGCTGAACGGTGAAGGCGAAAATACCGCCGGGGACGAGCGCATCGCGCACAAGGGCGAACAGCGGCGATAGATCGCCCACATAGACAAGCACGTCGGCGGCGAGGATGAGCTCACACGGTTCTTTGAGGTTCGCCACCGCGGTGCCCATATCGCCCGCTTCCAGATGATCGTAGATCTTCTTCGCGTCGGCCTTTTTCACCATGACCGGCGACAGATCGACTCCGCCCAGCCACGCGGCCGCATCGCGGAAGGCCGCGCCTGATAGTCCGGTCCCGCAGCCGAGGTCGAATACACGCGAAAAAGGGCGGGGCCATACACGCGTCACGGCCTCCTTTAAAAGCGCCGGGCCCCGGTAGTTGAGCCGCTCGGTCAGAGCGGTGTCGAAGCGCGGCGCATATTCATCGAACAATCGGGTGACATAGGCGGGCGGCAGGTTGGCCGGAGTCGGCGCCGCGCCCAGCAACGTCAGGCGTGCCGCGGCACCCATGGAGTCGGCGGGGTCGACCGCGAGATAGGCGCGGTAGGCTGCAACGGCGTCCGCGGCGCGCCCTGCGTCCACCAGGGTTTCAGCGAAGGCAAACCGCCCCTCGGCCCACTTCGGGGCCAGTTCCAGGGCTTGCCCGATCAACTCCGCCGCGGCCGAAAAGTCCCCTTCCGCGCGCAAGCTCTGGGCGTAGTCATACCGGCGGTCGGCGGTGATATTTCCCGAGGACATGATTCATATTCTCAAGCATTGCATGGGGGACTTCCAGACAGTATGTGAGCGTCCCATGGACACAAAACCGAACACAAACACACCGCTCCGCCAACCCGCCGAATGGGACAAACACAGCGCCGTCTGGTCCGCTTGGCCCAGCGCGGCCGACCTGTGGCTCGAGGACTTGGAACCGGCGCGCGCCGAAGTCGCCGCGCTGTTCAAAGCCATCGCCGATGACGGCAAGGGCGAAGCCTTGAAGATCGTCGCGAATGGCGCGGAGGCTGTAGCCTCCGCGCGCGCCGCGCTCAAGGGCGTGAATGCGCAAGTCATCCCCGGCATGTTCGGCGACATCTGGTTCCGCGACATCGCGCCCATCTTCGTGAAGGGTCCGGCAGGTCTTCAGGCGTCTTGCTTCAAGTTCAATGGCTGGGGCGGTAAGTACGTGCTCGAAGGCGACGACCAGGTCGCGGCCTTTGTCGCGCAGCACGCCGGCACGCCGGCCATTCTGAACGATTGGGTGCTGGAAGGCGGTTCCATCGACGTGGACGGCCTCGGCACGGCGCTGACCACCCGCCAGTGCCTCCTCAACGAGAACCGCAATCCGTCCCTCGCGCAGACGGACATCGAAGCGCGCCTCAAGGCGGGTCTCGGTATCGAACATCTGATCTGGCTGGGCGACGGCCTCGCCAACGATCACACGGACGGCCATATCGATAACATCGCGCGTTTCATCGCGCCGGGTGTCGTCGTGTGCATGGAGCCGTTCGGGTCCGACGATCCGAACACCGACGCATTGAAGGCCATCATCGCCGACCTCAAGGCCGCGCGCGATGTGAACGGCAAAAAACTCGAAGTCATGACCGTGCCGTCCCCGGGCCGCATGGAGAACGAGGACGGCGACGTCATGCCCGTCAGCTCGATGAACTTCTATATCGGCAATACCACCGTCGTGGTTCCGCTCTACGGCGCGAAGTCCGACGACGCGGCCGTGGCGGCCATCGCCAAGCTGTTCCCGGGCCGCCGCACCGTGGGCCTGTCCGCGAACTCTGTTATAACCGGCGGCGGTTCCTTCCACTGCATCACGCAGCAGCAGCCGGCTTAAGGATAACGCTATGACCAAAGTCACCGTTGCGGCCATCCAGTGCGCCTTCTCCACCGACATGGAGAAGAACATTACGAAGATCGAAGGCTTCGTGACCGAAGCGGCCAAGAAGGGCGCACAGGTCATTCTTCCGCCGGAGTTGTTTCAGGGCCACTACTTCTGCCGTGAGGAGAAGGAAACTCATTTCGACGCCGCTTATCCGGCCGACAGCCACCCGGCGGTGCTGCGCATGGCGGAACTTGCCAAGAAGCTGAATGTGGTGATCCCGACCTCGATCTTCGAGCGCGAGCACAACCATTTCTACAACAGCCTCGCCATGATCGACGCCGGCGGCGCGACGATGGGTATCTACCGCAAAAGCCACATCCCCGATGGCCCGGGCTACGAGGAGAAGTTTTACTTCCGCCCCGGCAACACCGGTTTCAAGGCTTGGCGCACCCGCTTCGGTTCCATGGGTGTCGGAATCTGCTGGGACCAGTGGTTTCCGGAAACCGCGCGCGCGCTGATGCTGCAGGGCGCCGAGATCCTGTTTTATCCAACCGCGATCGGCTCGGAGCCCGACAATGCCGAGCTCGACACCAAGGATCTTTGGCAGCGCGCCATGATCGGCCATGCCGTGTCCAACGTCGTGCCCGTGGTCGCCGCCAACCGCGTCGGCACCGAAGATGGCCAGGTGTTCTACGGCTCGTCCTTCATCGCCAACCATCGCGGCGACAAGGTCGCCGAGATGAACCGCACCGACGAAGGCGTCATCTCCGCGACCATCGATCTCGATGAAGTCCGCCGCGCTCGTGCGGCGTTCGGATTCTTTAGAGATCGCCGTCCGGAACTTTACGGTGCGCTGACCGAGCGGTAAACGAGGCCGGAAAATGCGCGCTCTGATCTTAGGGGTCGCCGGCGCGCTTTTCCTTTCGCCGGCCGACGCGCAACAAGTTCCCGACCGCGACGTCGATATCAGTGTGGCATCGCCGGCGTTTGCCCGCGACACGGGGCCTGTCGTTTCCCTCGATGCCGCGCATTTCAATTTCCATAAACTTGACGGCCGGTTTGAGACGTTTGGAAACCTGCTGCGCAATGACGGGTTTCGTCTTCGTGCTTTTACCGATCCGTTTTCCGCCGATAGTTTGAGTAAAACGCAAGTCCTCGTTATCTCGAATGCGTTGAATAAGGTAAACGTGGGCAATTGGCGTGGCGCGACGCCCTCAGCGTTCACGGCTGAGGAAATTGCCGCCGTGAAGGCGTGGGTCGGTGGCGGCGGGGCATTGTTGTTGATTGCCGACCACTTTCCGTTCGCGGGAAATGCGGCCGATCTCGCTTCGGCATTTGGCTTTGAATTTTACAATGCTTACGCGATGCCGAAGGAGGAAACGAGTTCGGACGCCTTTGTCCTGGAAGACGGGACGCTCAAGGACGATATGATCCTTCATGGCCGTTCGTCCGCCGAGGTCGTGCGAAAAGTCGTGACCTTCACAGGATCGGCATTTACGGCGCCTTCCGGTGCGCGGCCTATCTTGACCTTGCCGCAGGGGTTCCACCTTGAGTTTCGAACGGACTCAAGCATCGTGACGCCCGAAACCCCTCGCACGGAGGCGGGTGGCTTGCTTCAAGGCGCCGTGATGGCGGTCGGCAAGGGACGCATCGCCGTGTTCGGTGAAGCGGCGATGTTCAGTGCTCAGAGACTCGGGCCCGCTGCCGAGCCCATGGGCTTCAATGCGCCCGGCGCCGAGGGAAACAAGCAGTTCATTTTGAATCTGATGCGTTGGCTTGCACAGGCGACTTAGTCACCGCGACTGTACGCCCAGGAAGTTCTCGTCCAGGAACGTGAGGATGTCGCGCCGCAGGTTCCGCTTCGGCTCGCCTTCGGGGAAGTTGAAGAAGCCGTGGAACGCCTTCGGATAGGTCGTCAGCACCACCTTATGCCCTTCCTTCTGCAGGCGCTCCGCATAGATCTGGCTTGAGGGCAGGATCGGATCGTCGCCGCCGCAAGCGATGAAACAGCGCGGATGGCGTTCGAATTTCAAGTCCATCGGCGTGATGGAATGCTCCGGTCCCACCGCGTCCTTGAGGGCGTCTTGACCCGCGTAAGCTGCCAGCAGCGCCGCGCCGCCCGGTACGTTCGGCCGCAGCATCGTGGCGCGATCGAGGACTCCGTAAATCGAGGTTACCGACAGGACCTTCGGCAGTTTCTTCGGATCGCACCACGGATCCACCTGCTTCAGAAGCCTGACGTCGGATAGCAGCAACGCCGCCATCACGGCCAGATTGCCGCCCGCGGAATCGCCCATCAGATGCACATGCGTCGCTTCGGGGAAAGAGCGCTTGATGAACACCAGCGCCGTCAGCAGCGAACGTAAAGGTCTCGGATGGGGGTGCTCCGGCGCTTTCGGGTACTCGACGTTGAACACCGGATATCCGGCCTCGGACAGGAAGATCAGATCGTGGGCGTAGAAGTCCTTCGTGCCCATGAGCCAGCCGCCGCCGTGAACGAACACGACGGCGCGATGCGGCGGCTTATCGGCGGGCGGCGCATGATGGTCGAGGATCTCTTCCCGGTGCAGGCCATAGCGGATCGTGCGCCAGCCCTTCGGATGTTCGCCCCTGAAGAGACGAATGACGCCGCACAGCGCCCCGAACACAAGGCGCGTGGTGATGACGGTGGCATGCTGGGCAAGGGTGAGGGGAGAGCGGCGCGTACGGCTATCGTCCAGCGGCGGAAGACCGCTGGTGTCGAAGACGTTAACGCCGTTTTCGCGGCCGCTTGGCATTGGCCTCGACCTGTTCCATCACGCGCAGGAGATTACCGCCCCAAAGCTTGGCGATTTGGTCCTCGGTATACCCACGCCGCACCAGCTCCAGTGTGACATTTAGGGTTTCGGCGGCATTTCCCCAGCCCCGGATGCCGCCGCCGCCGTTGAAGTCCGACGAAATGCCCACATGGTCGATGCCGATGCGTTTGATGGCATAGTCCATATGGTCGACCAGATTGGTCACATCCGCCTTGGGCCACTGGTTCTCGATATTGGCCATTTCGGCTTCATAGGCTTGCAGTTGGCCCGGCTGCAGCTTGTCGATGTCGCCGTTTCCACGCATGCCCATGGTTTTTTGCAGGGCTTGGACGGCCTTGGTCTTCTCAGGCGGCGTCGCGCGCAGGTAAGGATCGAAGGCGACGATCTGCACCACGCCACCGGAGCGTTTGATCGCGTCCAACACCTCGTCACTCACATTGCGCGGATGGTCATAGACGCCCTTCACCGCCGAATGGCTGGCGATCACCGGCGCCTTGGACACGGCGAGGATGTCGAGCGCGGTTTTCATCGAGGCGTGGCTAATATCAGCCATGATGCCAAGTTCGTTCAGTTTCTCGACGACTTGTTTTCCCAGCGGCGACAAGCCGTTGTGCTCGGCGGCGGGTTCATTTGCATTCGGTTGCGCTGAATCGCCGAGATCGTTGTGGCCGTTGTGCAGAAGGCCGAGGTAGCGCGCGCCCAGGCCGTGATAGATATCGAGCAGGCGTAGGTCCTTGCCGACCGCATAGCCATTTTCCATGCCGATGATGATCGGCTTCTTGCCGGCGCCGTAGATGCGCCGCACGTCGGCCGCCGTATACGCAAGCTCAATCTTGTCCTTGTAGAGCTCGTCGGCGGCGCGGTGGATCGCCGAGAACTTGGTGAAGGCGTCGGCGGCGGCTTTAGCGTAACCGGCAACGGTGCGTTCGCCCTGCCCCATGTAGACGATCAGGAACGGCGCATCGAGCCCGCCTTCGATCATGGTCGGGATATGCACCTGCTGCCCGCGCGGGCCGGGTTTCATCATGTCGTAGGCGGGCGTGGCGAAGTCGAAGGGAATATCGACGTGGGTGTCGATGGTCAGGACCCGTTCGTGGATTTCGCGCGCCTTGGCGTAAAGGTCGGCTTGCGACTGCGCGAAAGCCGGCGTGGAAATCATCACCGCGGCCAAAACGAAGCGGATCATGAATTTATCCCCCGAAAGAACTCCAGAATGCCGAGAGGATATTATCCGCAGCCAAGGCCGGAGTCACTTTGCCGTCGGCGATCCCGCGCTCCATTTCGCTCACCAGGGACCGGATCTTGTCGTCGGCCCGAAGGCGGCTCATGAGCCGATCGTCGATCATCGACCACATCCAGCGAATCTGCTGCGTCCGGCGCTTGGTCTCGAATTCACCGGCGTTTGTGAGCGTCTTCCGATGGTGTTCGATCTTCTCCCACAGCGTATCCAGCCCCTTGTTCTCAATGGAGCTCACCGTCACCACTGGCGGCGTCCACAAGGGGTTCATCGGGGTGATGATGCGCATGGCGTGCTGATAGTCGGTCGCGGTGATCTTGGCGCGCGTGACGTTCTCGCCGTCCGCCTTGGTGATGGCGATCATGTCGGCGATCTCGAGCACACCCTTCTTGATGCCCTGCAGCTCGTCGCCGCCGCCGGCGATCATCAACACCAGGAAGAAGTCGACCATTTCTGAAACGGTGATCTCGCTCTGCCCGACGCCGACCGTTTCAACGAGGATGATGTCGAAGCCTGCGGCCTCGCAGACCAAAATCGCTTCCCGCGTCGCGCGCGCGACACCGCCCAGGGTCCCGCCTGTCGGCGATGGGCGGATAAAGGCATTTTCGTCCATCGACAGGCGGGTCATGCGCGTCTTGTCGCCCAGAATGGAACCGCCGGTGCGTGAGGAGGTGGGGTCCACCGCCAGCACCGCCACCTTGTGGCCCCGGCTGGTCAGCATCGTCCCGAACGCGTCGATGAAGGTGCTTTTGCCTGCGCCCGGCAGGCCGCTGATGCCGATGCGCAAGGATTTGCCGGTGCGTGGCAGCAGCGCCACCAACATCTCCTGCGCCAGCTTCTGGTGCGCGGCGTTGCGCGATTCGATCAGGGTGATGGCCTGCGCAAGCTTCGCGCGATCGCCCGAGATGACGCCCTCACCATACGCGGCTGCCGTGGAATGGCGCACGAAGCGATCCTTTAGTGGCCGAGGGCCGCGTTGAGTTTTTCGAGGAGGCCGACGGCGGCGTCGCCGATGACCGTGCCTGGCGGGAAGATCGCCGCCGCACCGGCTTGATACAGCGCGTCGAAATCCTGCGGCGGGACCACGCCTCCCACGACCACCATGATGTCTTCGCGGCCCATCTTCTTCAGCTCGGCCTTCAGTGCGGGGACCAATGTCAGGTGACCCGCCGCCAGCGACGAGGCGCCGATGATATGAACGTCGTTCTCCACCGCCTGCTTGGCGGCCTCCGCCGGCGTCTGGAAGAGGGGGCCGATGTCCACGTCGAAGCCGAGATCGGCGAAGGCGCTGGCGATCACTTTCTGGCCGCGATCATGGCCGTCCTGGCCCATTTTCGCGATGAGGATGCGTGGGCGGCGGCCTTCTTTCTCGGCGAAGGCTTCGACCATTTTCAGAACCTTATCCACGTTCTTCGCGCCCACTTCCTTGCGGTATACGCCCGAGATCGAGCGGATCTCGGCCACATGGCGACCATACACCTTCTCGAGCGCGTCGGTAATTTCTCCGACGGTCGCTTTCGCGCGTCCAGCGGCCACGGCGAGGCCCAGTAGGTTGCCGGTGCCGGTCTTCGCCGCGTCGGTCAGCGCGTTCAACGCGGCGTCCACGGCCTTCTGATCGCGCTCGGCCCTCAGTTTTTTGAGCTTGGCGATCTGCGCGGCGCGCACGGCGCTGTTGTCGACCTTGAGGACGTCGATGTCTTCCTTCTCGGTGAGCTTGTACTTGTTCACCCCGACGACTGTTTGACGGCCGGAGTCGATACGCGCCTGCGTGCGCGCCGCGGCTTCTTCGATGCGCAGTTTCGGGATGCCGGCTTCGATGGCTTTGGCCATGCCGCCCAGGCTCTCGACTTCCTGGATATGCGCCCAGGCTTTCTCGGCCAATTCGTAGGTCAGGCGTTCGACATAGTAGCTGCCGCCCCACGGGTCGACGCTGCGGGTCGTGCCGGATTCCTGCTGGATAAACAACTGCGTATTGCGGGCGATGCGCGCCGAAAAATCCGTCGGCAGGGCGAGCGCTTCATCGAAGGCATTTGTGTGCAGCGACTGGGTATGGCCCTGGGTCGCGGCCATGGCTTCGACACAGGTGCGCACCACGTTGTTGTAGACGTCCTGGGCGGTGAGGGACCAGCCGGAGGTCTGGCAGTGCGTGCGCAGCGCGAGGGACTTGTCGCTCTTCGGATTGAACTGCTTCAAAAGCTTCGCCCACAACAGGCGCGCCGCGCGCATCTTGGCGACTTCCATGAAGAAGTTCATGCCGATGGCCCAGAAGAACGACAGCCGGGGCGCGAACGCGTCGATGTCGAGTCCGGCTTTCATCCCGGCGCGCGCGTATTCCACGCCGTCGGCCAGCGTGTACGCCAACTCCAAGTCCGCCGTCGCGCCGGCTTCCTGCATGTGATAGCCGGAGATCGAGATCGAATTGAACTTCGGCATATGCTGCGAGGTATACGCGAAGATGTCCGAGATGATGCGCATGCTCGGGGCCGGCGGGAATATGTAGGTGTTGCGCACCATGAACTCTTTCAGGATGTCGTTCTGAATGGTTCCGGAAAGCTGCGCGGGTTGCACGCCCTGTTCTTCCGCCGCGACGATATAGAGCGCGAGGATCGGCAGAACCGCGCCGTTCATGGTCATGGAGACGCTCATCTGGTCCAAGGGAATCCCATCGAACAGCGTGCGCATGTCGTAGATGGAATCCACCGCCACACCGGCCATGCCGACGTCGCCGACGACGCGCGGATGGTCGCTGTCGTAGCCGCGGTGGGTCGCGAGATCGAAGGCGATGGAAAGGCCCTTTTGTCCGGCCGCGAGATTGCGGCGGTAGAAGGCGTTGGAATCCTCGGCCGTCGAGAAGCCGGCGTATTGGCGCACGGTCCACGGCTGGGTCACGTACATCGCGGGGTAGGGGCCGCGCAGGAAGGGCGCGACGCCGGGGCGTGTATCGAGGAAGTCGAGACCTTCGAGGTCCGCGCTGGTGTACAGCGGCTTCACCGGGATGCCCTCGGGTGTTTCCACGCGCGCGGCGGCGGCGCCCGCCTGTGCGGTCCACTCTTCCAGCGTCAGACGCCCGGAGTTGGATGTCGACGAAAGGCCGATATCGGCGAAGTTCGGGATTTTGCCGGCCGCTTTGTTCATGGCGGTCTCCTTACGTGCTCACGCGCGCGTGCAGGGCATTCAGCACCCCCAACACATCGCAGCCGATGAAGATGAAGTCGTCGGCGCCCGCGGCTTTTAGCGCCGCTTCTAGTTCGCCGCCGCGCCCCGCGAGGTGGACGGCGCTCGCGCCTGCGTCTTTCAACGCTTCCACGGCGTTCACAGCATGTTCCGCATAAACCGCGTCGGTCGAACAGATCACGGCGAAGCGCGCGCCGCTGGCCTTGAAATCCTTTGCGAGGACCGACGTGTCCGTCCCGCCCGCGCCCGAGACCGTTTCGAAGCCGCCGGCCTCATAGAAATTCTTGGCGAAGGTTGCGCGCGCGGTGAAGTCCGCCACCGTGCCCATGTTCGCGAGATAGACCTTCGGGCGCTGAGGATAGGAGTCGGCCGCATCGCGCAGCTTCTCGAAGTCCTGCGCGAGGCGCAGGTTCGGCAGGGGGGTGATGGATGCGCCCGTGCCGCCTTTCAGCGCGGCGAGATAGCTCGAAATTTGCGCTGTCTCGGCCGCTGCGACAAAAGCTTCGGTGAGCTTGCCGTGCCCCGTTTCCGGCAGCGTCAGCGTGGGGGCGGACGCCGCGGTCGCCTTTGGCGTGCTTGTCTTTGCCGCCGCGACCGGCGTCTCATGCACGTTCGGAAACTCACTCACGCCCGTCACGGCGTCTTTGCGCTTGGCAAGGTTTTTCGCGCGCTCCGCCTGGACACCGGCGATCTTCGCCGCGATGAATTCAGCCATCAGCGCCTTCATCATGCCGCCCTGGCGCTCGATCTCCTGGAAGAAGCTCCAGGCCTTGTCGGCGAGTTCGTCCGTCAGTGTCTCGAACATCCAGGCGCCGCCGGCCGGGTCGATGACCTTGCCGAGTCCGGATTCCTCCTGCAGCACGACCTGAGTGTTGCGCGCGATGCGGCGCCCGAGATCGCTGGGCACGCCCAGCGCGTTGTCGAACGGCAGCACGGTCACGGCGTCCGCGCCCGCGATGCCCGCACTGAAGCAGGCGACGGTGGACCGTAGGATATTCACCCAGGGATCGCGGCGGCTCATCATGCGCGGCGCGGTGACCGCGGTGATGAACGTGGTGCGGTTCTCGGCCCCCGAAGCTTCCGCGACGCGCGCCCACATCTTGCGCAGGGCCCGGATCTTGGCGACGGACAGGAACATGTCTGCGTCGGCGGTGATGGTGAAGGCGATCTGCTTCACCGCCGCCTCGAGATCGAGACCGTTGTCGGTCATCGCGCGCAAGTATTCCACGGCGCTCGCCAGTACGCAGGCCAGTTCCTGCGCTTCCGAAGCGCCCGCGGAGTGATAGACCACCGAACTCACATTGTAGGTGCGCGCCTTCGGCAGATGTTTCGCCGCGTAGCTCGCGAGATCCGCGACGCGCGCGCGCGCGGTTTCCGGGTCGGACGTGATGCGGCCCTTCGCCGCGAACACCGATAGCACATCGAGGCCGAAGTTACCGGCATAGGCCGCGCTCTGTCCGCGCTTCTCCAACAACTTGATCAGATAGGCCGCGAACACCAGCGACGGATAGCCTTCAAGGTTGACCGGGGCGAGGTCGAGCATCACGCCGTCCAGGGTCTTGGCGAGATCGGCATAAGTGTTCACCGCGACGCCGTTCTTGCCCTCAGGGCAGAGCCGTAGCGTGATCGAGGTCACGCCGTTTTCCAGGTCTTGGAGAATTTCTTTGTTTGCCGTGGCGGGATCGGGATGGCCATGGACCTGGCGGATATCCCAGCCGTTCATCGCGCTTGCCAGCACCGTGCCACCGCGCACGAAGGGCGCGCCGCCTGGAAGGCCGGAGGGGTCATTCGCCGACGGCCAGTCGGCGCGGGTGTACAAGGGACGGATGGAGAGGCCGTCGTAGGTCTTGGAGACGAGTTTCTTTTCGAAGGGCGCGCCGGCCAGCACCTTCTCCAGAAGCTTCATCCACTGCGCATCGCTCGCGGGCGGAAAGTCAGCCGCGAGTTTCAGCGCCGCATCGCTTGAACCGGTCTCTTTCGCCAACGCACGTTCTCCCCAGGACAGACGCAGCAAATCACATTTTTCTTAAGTGGTGAGCCCACTTACGTCAAACATGGGCATGGTCATGCCAGCTCTGTCCAAATGTAGGGGCTCCGCGCATGGAAATGGCTGTCTATACTCAAGAAATGGCAAGTTTTGATCGCCCCACCGACCCCGCCATCGCCCCTTCGGCCTGGGTGCTACGCTGGGCACATCTGATTCGACCGGCCGGTCGGGTTTTGGACGTGGCCGCCGGTCATGGCCGCCATGCCCGCGCGCTCCAGGCGATGGGTCACAAGGTCGTCGCCGTCGACATCGACACCAGCGGTTTGATGGATGCGGGAGGTCTCGACGTCCTTGCCGCCGATCTTGAAACCGGCACCTGGCCCTTCGCGCCTGCCAGCTTCGATGCCATCGTCGTCACGAACTATCTCCACCGCCCGCACTTTCCGCATCTCATCGCGAGCCTGGCGCCGGGCGGCGTCCTGATCTTCGAAACCTTCGGCCAGGGCAACGAACGCCTCGGCCGTCCCCGCAATCCGGATTTCCTCCTCGCCCCCGGCGAACTCTTGCGCGCTTTCGACGGCGCGCTTGAAATCGTCGCCTACGAGCATGGCGAAGAGATCCATCCCAGGCCCGCCGTGCGCCAGCGTCTGTGCGCCTGTAAGGGAATTGGGCCGGTGCATTTGCAACCCGCCTGAAAGGCAACCTCGGATAGGCCCGGCGCGTTAATTTTTCCGGCGAGCGGTGGGCCACAGGGGAAGGTCCTGTGAGTGCACGCGGCTGACCGGTCAGCATGACCGGTCGTTTACGCCGCGCCGTCACGGAGCCTGCCCGCCGTTCGTCACTCTTGATCGAAACGCGCAGGCGCGCTTTCTTAGCGCCCATGACCATCCACATCATCAAACTCGCCGTCGGTATCGATGACGTCGAGCATCTCGCCAAAGTCCAGAAGACCTACGCCCTCGCCAACGGCAATCCGCGCTGCCGCACGCGCAACGCACCCAAGCAGGCCGAGGAGTTGATCGAGACCGGCTCGCTCTATTGGGTCATCGGTGGCTACATCATGGTCCGCCAGAAGGTCCTGAAGCTGCACACGCGTAAACGGGACGGCAAGCCGGAGTGCCTGATCGAGCTCGACCCCAAGCACGTCCTGGTCGAGCCCACGCACCGCCGCGCGTTCCAGGGCTGGCGCTACCTCAAGCCTGCCGACGCGCCGCTGGATCTGGGCCAGGGCAACGCTGCACTTGCCGAAATGCCGCCGAAGCTGCGTCTGGAGCTGGCGGAGCTTGGCCTGCTTTAGGCCAGCTCATGGCGTGCAAGGACGGGCTTGCAAGCCGACGCGGCTCGCCACATCTTCTTGTGTGATGAGCGACGCAAACAAGCCCCCGGTTACGTCAGCCACCCGTCCGCCGGCCGAGCGCCGTTCGGACGCATCGGAAGTCGACGCGTTTGTCCGTCAGGCGCGTGCTATCGCCAGAGCCGGCCAGGCCGGTGGCCGGTTGATCCTCGCGCTCGACGCGACCATGAGCCGCCAGCCGACATGGGACCTCGCCTGCGAACTGCAGGGCCAGATGT
>JAIUPE010000010.1:7895-53497 GCA_020160875.1 Pseudomonadota bacterium | reverse complement strand
GGCGTGAAGTACGTGACCACCCTGGTGTTCCGCGTGCGCAACGTGCCCGCGGCGCTCTACAAGGCGCTCGCCGGCTTCGCCACCAACGGCGTCAACATGACCAAGCTGGAAAGCTACATGGTCGATGGCCACTTCGCCGCCACGCAGTTTTACGCCGACGTCGATGGCCATCCGAAGGACCGCGCGATGACTTTGGCCCTCGAGGAGCTGCGCTTCTTCTCAAAGGAAGTGAAAATCCTCGGCACGTACCCCGCGCACGCCTTCCGTTCGGAATAAGCGCACCGCCGCCCCAATTTCGGGGACAGCAATTTCGGGGACAGTATACTTAATTCGGACGGTAATTAAGTATACTGTCCCCGAAATAGCGCGCGAAATTTGCGCCCGACATTGGGGCTCACGGCGCCTCATCTCTCCAGCCTTCGATCAGCCAGCGCGAGATCGACGAGCGGTGGGGCAGCAACAAGGTGCCCGGACCGCTTTCCGCGGCGAGCACTTCATCCTTCGTGAACCAGCGGCAGTCCTCGAGTTCGTCGGAATCGCGGCGGATCTCCGTCGACAGCGCTTCGCCGCGAAAGCCCAGCATCAATGAGGAAGGGAACGGCCAGGGTTGCGAGGCCATGTAGCGTACGGCGCCAACGACAACGCCGGTCTCTTCGGCCACCTCGCGCCGCACCGAATGCTCGATGCTCTCACCCGGCTCCACGAAGCCGGCGATGGTCGAGAATTGTCCTGGCCGCCATTCCGCTTTGCGGCCCAGCAGACATTGATCGCCGTGGGTGATCAGCATGATCACGGCCGGATCGGTGCGCGGGAAGCTGCGGTGCCCGCAAGCGCTGCAGGTTCGGCTGTGTCCGGCTTCCGTCGACACGGTCTTTGCGCCGCAGCGGCTGCAGTGCGGGTGGTTTTGGTGCCAAATCGCCATCGCGCGCGCGTAGACCAGCCGCGAAGCGAACGCTTCCTCGGTGTGTACCCAGATGTCGCGCAGGCCCGCGAAGCCCGCCGCGCCGGTGGCGGGCGGTTCGTCCTCGGGTGCGAATGCCAGCGCGAACCATGGGGCGCCCTCGGCGAGGCCGAGGAAAATCACGCAAACAGTCTCAACGTTGATGCGGGTCAGGATATCGGGCCCGAATGACATCGCGTGTTGCCGTTCGTCGACCGCATGTGTCTCTTTCCACACCGGCAGAAACCGCGCTTTCGCGTCCATCGTCAACGCCCGCACCTCGTCGTCCTTGCCGCGCAGAAGTTCGGCGCGTTCGAGCGGAGCGTGCGTGTATGGAAGCTGCGTCATGTCAGGACCGGTGGTAGGGATGCCCCGCAAGGATGCTCTGCGCGCGGTAGACCTGTTCGGCCAGCATCGCGCGCACCAGCATATGCGGCCAGGTCAGCGCCCCGAAAGACAATACGAGGTCGGCCTTCTTGCGCACCGCCTCGTCCAGGCCGTCGGCGCCGCCGATGATGAAAGCCACCGTGCGCACGCCGTCGTCGCGCCAGCGTCCGAGGCGTGCGGCGAAAGCTTCGCTGGTTTCCGTGCGGCCGCGTTCGTCCAAGGCGACAAGCTTCGCGCCCTGCGGCACGGCGGCCAGCAACGCCTCGCCCTCGCGCGCCTTGCGCACGTCAACCGCGAGGTCTTTCTTGATTTCGATTTCTTTCAGGTCCACGCGCCAGGGCAGCCGCGCGACGTATGCATCGTAAAGATCCCGTTCGGGGCCGGCTTTCGCCTTGGCCACGGCGGCGATAACGATGTGGAGCAGCCCCGAGCTCAGGCGCGTTTCGCCGGTTTCTTCGGTTGCGGCGCTGTCGTCGGCGACGGCGAGGACCAGATACGCTCGATCTGATAGAAGGCGCGCACTTCAGGGCGGAACAGATGGACGACCACGTCACCCGCGTCCAGAAGCACCCAATCGCCGTGTTTCTCGCCTTCGGTCTGCGCCTTCACGCCGATCTCGCGCAACTCCTGCACAAGATGTTCGGCCATGGCAGACACCTGACGCGCCGATGTCCCGGACGCGATGACCATGCGGTCGGCGATGCTGGTCTTTCCAACGAGATCGATGGTGAGGATATCCTGGGCCTTGTCGTCATCGAGCGAGGTCAGGATCGCGCCGAGCATGGTGTCCAGATCGGGAGCGGCTTGGGGCTTAGGGATGGTCGTCTCCTTAGTGTTTTTTCGCGTTGCGGATCGCGGTGGCCGAGGCCGGATGGCGCCGCATCGCGACGTATGTCCAAACAGGAGCCTTACGATGCCACAGTGTGACTGTTTGGCTCACGCGCGCCCAGCTAAAACGCTTCGCGGCGGCGCCAGCCAAAGCGCCATAAGAATACGGACTACGGTCAAAGACCGCAACGCGCGAGGCCTTAAATATCTGTGTCCAGCGCCACCACTGTGGCATTTGTGCCAGGTTGTCCGCGCCCATCAGCCAAACAAACCGAAGCCGTTTAAACCGCGCGGTGAGCGCGCCGAGGGTGCGCGCGGTGCGTGCCGTGCCGAGACGGCGTTCCAGGTCGGTCACCTTGATGCGTGGGTCCGCGGCCATTTTCCGCGCGCCCGCGAGCCGGTCGGTGAGCGGCGCCATATCGGCCGCGCTCTTCAGCGGGTTCTGCGGGCTCACCAACCACCAGACCTCATCGAGCCCGAGGCGCTTCAACGCCTCGCGGCTGAGATGCAGATGTCCCTCATGCGCGGGATTGAACGAGCCGCCCAGAAGGCCGATGCGCCCCTCGCGCCGGTCTCCAAAGGGTGGGATTTCACGACCGGATTTGGCCGTCACCGCGCACCTTATATTTGAAGGTCGTGAGCTGTTCGACGCCGACGGGCCCGCGGGCATGCATCTTCCCGGTCGCGATCCCGATCTCGGCGCCCATCCCGAACTCGCCGCCATCGGCGAATTGGGTGGAGGCGTTGTGCATGACGATGGCGCTATTGAGCCCGTCCATGAACCGCTCGGCGGCCTCCCGGTCCTCGGTGATGATCGCCTCGGTGTGCTCCGAGCCGTGAGTCACGATGTGAGCGAGGGCCTCGTCGATCCCTTTCACCGTCTTCACGGAGAGGATGGCGTCCAGATATTCAGTGTCCCAGTCCTCGGTATTAGCGGCTTTCACGCGCGCATCCAGCTTCTGCACGCCAGCATCGCCGCGCAGCTCGCACCCGGCTTTCGCCAGATCGTCGAGGATCGGCGGCAGCACGCGCGCCGCAACGTCTTCGTCCACCAGCAAGGTCTCCGTCGCGCCGCAAATCCCCGTCCGGCGCATTTTCGCGTTCAGCACGATCCGCCTCGCTTTCGCCGGGTCCGCCTTCGCGTGGATGTAGGTGTGGCACAGGCCGGTCAGATGCTGGAATGTCGGGACGCGGCTGTCGCGCATCACGCGGTCCACCAGCGACTGACCGCCGCGCGGCACGATGACGTCGATATATTTGGTCATGGTCAGCATCTCGCCGACTGCCGCGCGATCCGTGGTTGGCACCATCTGGATGGCGAACAACGGGATGTTCGCGGCCCGCAACCCGTCTTGCAGGCATTTCAAAATCGCTTGCGAAGAATGGAAGCTCTCCGAGCCGCCGCGCAGGATACAGGCGTTCCCCGCCTTCAGGCACAAACCGCCGGCATCCGCCGTCACGTTCGGGCGCGACTCGTAGATGATGCCGATCACGCCGAGGGGTGTTCTCACCCGTTGAATCACAAGCCCGTTGGGCCGCGTCCATTCGGCGATCACCTGGCCGACGGGATCTTCCAGCGCGGCGATCTCCTCCAGACCTTTGGCCATGGAAACGATACGCGGGTCATTCAGCTCCAGCCGGTCCATCAGGGCCGGCGTCAGGTTCTTCGCCCGCGCGGCGGCCATGTCCTTGGCGTTTTCCGCTTTGATCGTCTCGGCGTTCGCGCGGATGGAGGCGGCCGCGGCCCGCAGCGCCTTGTTCTTGTCTTCGGTGGAGGTCTTCGCCAGAGCGCGGCCGGCGGAACGTGCGACGCGGCCGATGTTGTGCATCAGTCCGGCGATATCGTTGTGACCTTGATTGCCTTGACCGGGTCCGTCCATCTCAACTCTCTCTTAGAATCCGACCACCAGGTCGTCGCGGTGAATCACTTCGCTGCGTCCGCGATAGCCCAGGATCTTCTCGATATCTTCCGACTTGTGGCCTTTGATCATGCGCATGTCGTTGGCCGCGTAAGCCGATAAACCTTTGCCCACGATCTGGCCGTCCTTGGTGCGCACTTCGATCGCGTCGCCGCGCTCGAATTCGCCGGCGATTTCGGCGATACCTGCCGGCAAAAGACTCTTGCCGCTCTTCAGCGCGGCCACCGCGCCGTCGTCGACAATGATCGTCCCGCGCGTTTGCACGTTGCCGGCGATCCAGCGTTTGCGCGCGGTGCGCGGCTCCGAACCCGGCACGAACCAGGTGCAGCGTCCGCCATTCTCCAGCACGGTCATCGGGTTCATTGGTTTGCCCGGGGCGATCGCCATGCGGCAGCCCGCCGCCATGCAGATTTTCGCCGCCATGATCTTGGTCACCATGCCGCCGGAACCGACGCCTGTCGTCGTCACGCCGGCCATGCCTTCGATCTGCGGCGTGATCTCGCGCACTTCCGGCACCAGCACCGCGTCCTTGTTCAGGCGCGGATCGGCGGTGTAGAGCCCGTCGATGTCCGATAGCAGCACCAGCGTATCGGCGCTGATCATCTGCGCCACGCGTGCCGCGAGGCGGTCGTTGTCGCCAAATCGGATCTCGGCGGTGGCGACGGAATCGTTTTCGTTGATGACGGGAATGGCGCGCAGCGTCAGCAGGGTGTCGAGCGTGTTGCGCGCATTGAGGTAACGGCGGCGATTTTCGGTGTCGTCCAGGGTGATCAGCACCTGGCCGACGGTGATTTTGTGGCGATCGAGCGAATTCTGGTACGCGTGCGTGAGGCGCATCTGACCCGTCGCCGCCGCGGCTTGCTTTTCTTCCAGGCGCAATTTCCGGCCGCGCATGCCCAGCGGCCCCCGTCCGATGCCGATAGCGCCCGAGGTGACGATGACCACCTCCTGTCCGCGCGCATGGGCGCGCGCGACATCATCGCACAACGCATCAAGCCATTCCTGGTGCAGCGTGCCGGTCTCTTCGTTGACCAGCAGCGCCGAACCGATCTTCACGACCAGGCGCCTCGATGTGGCGACGAAGGATGACAATGTCACGGACGCCAGCTCCCGTCGCCGGCGTCTTCATCGATCTCGTCTTCGTCGTCCTGCGCCATGGGATCGCGCGCTTTCTCGACGATCTTGGCCAACGCGCGCAGCATCTCGTCGCGGCCTTCGCCGGAAACACCAGAGAGCAGAATCGGCTTCTTGCGGCTCGCCTTCGCCAAGGCCGCGCGTTTTTCCTCGCGCATCTCTTCCGTCAGCGCATCGACCTTGTTGAGCGCGACGATTTCTTTTTTGCGCGCAAGGCCGCCACCATAGGCTTTCAATTCACCGCGCACGGTCTTGTAGGCCGCCGCCACGTCTTCTTCCGTGCCGTCGATGAGATGGAGCAGCACCGCGCAGCGTTCGATGTGGCCCAGGAACCGGTCGCCGAGCCCCGCGCCTTCATGCGCGCCTTCGATCAATCCGGGAATATCAGCGATCACGAACTCCAGTTCGCCGACTTTCGCGACGCCGAGGTTGGGATGCAGCGTCGTGAACGGATAGTCCGCGATCTTCGGGCGCGCGCGCGTGACGGTGGCCAGGAATGTCGACTTACCGGCGTTGGGCAAACCGACAAGGCCGACGTCGGCGATCAGTTTCAGGCGCAGCCACACCCAGGCTTCGGGTGCGATCTGCCCCGGGTTCGCATAGTCGGGCGCCTGGTTGGCCGGGCCTTGGAAGTGCGCGTTGCCGAAGCCGCCGTTGCCGCCGCGCAAAAGCGTGATCCGGTCGCCATCCTTGGAAAGATCGGCGAGCACTTCTTCACGGTCTTCCGACAGGATCTCCGTTCCCACGGGGACTTTGATGACAAGATCGGCGCCGTCCTTGCCGGTGCAGTTCTTGCCCATGCCGTTCTCGCCGCGCTCGGCCTTGAAATGCTGGTGATAGCGGAAGTCGATCAGCGTGTTCAGGTTGCGCGCGGCTTCGAAGATGAGGTCGCCGCCGTCGCCGCCGTCGCCGCCGTCGGGTCCACCGAACTCAATGAACTTCTCGCGCCGGAAACCGACGCATCCGTTTCCGCCGTCGCCGGCTTTTATGTAGATCTTGGCTTGGTCCAGGAATTTCATGGCGCTCTTATACCTGTTTCGCCCGCCACGAGTCGCGGGTTAGCTCTAGTCCGATGCCCGGAACGTCGCTCTTTCTGGCCAGGCACGGCCGCGGGCCGCGTTCGGTTTCCACGAAGCCAAGCTTGCCGAGAACCCGGCCCGAGGCTTCGTTCTCCTCGAAATGCCATGCGCCGATCGCCGCGAGGCCGAGCCAGCCGAATCCAAAGCCGAGCGCCGCCCGGGCCGCCTCGGTTGCGTATCCGAAGCCCCAATAGGACACGCCGATCCAATAGCCCAGTGTAAATTGGCGGTGCTGCGGCCCTTCGAACAGATCGACGCAACCGATGAGACGGTTGTGCAAGGTCACCGCAAAGGGAAAACAACGCCCCTCTGCGCGTTCTCCTTCGTGTGAAGCGATCCATTCTTCCGCGAGTCCCGGCGGGTAGGGAAATGGAACACGGGTCAGGGTGCGCGCGACGGCCCAAGCCCCGCAAAGTTCGCGCACGCGCGGCGCATCGGTTTGGCTGAAAGGACGTAAGGAAAGGCGTTGGGTCCGGATGTTCAGATCGATCATGGGCTTTTCCCAAAAGCAAAAAAGGAGACGGTTTCCCGTCTCCTTTTTGTCTCGATATACCGCCGGCGGATGCCGACGGGATGCATCTGCTCGCGTTAGCTCGCCTTGGCGGCCGGCTTCGGCAGAACGGACACGAACACGCGGCCGTTGGCGCCGGTCTTGAACGCGACATTGCCGTCGGTCAGCGCGAAGATGGTGTAATCCTTGCCCAGGCCGACGTTCTTGCCCGGGTGCCACTTGGTGCCGCGCTGACGCACGAGGATGTTGCCGGCGACCACTTCTTCGCCGCCGAACTTCTTCACGCCAAGGCGCTTGCCAATTGTGTCGCGGCCGTTCGAGGACGAGCCGCCGGATTTCTTATGTGCCATTGCTTAACTCCTAATATCTGGCGAGCCTAAAACTAGGCTTCAGCCTTCTTTGCAGCGGTCTTTTTGGCGGCGGCCTTTTTGGCCGGCTTCGCTTCACCGTCGGCGGCGGCCGCTTTCGGAGCGGCTTTCTTCGCGGCCTTCGGCGCAGCGGCCTTCTTTTCCTTCGCGGCGGCCGGGGTGGCCGTCACGGCAAGACCGAGACCCATGTCGGTGATCTTCACCAGGGTCAGGTTCTGACGGTGGCCGGTGCGGCGGCGATAGTGCTTACGGCGGCGCTTCTTGAAGATGATCTTCTTCTCATCGCGGAACTGGCGCACGACCACGGCGGCGACTTTGGCGTCGGCGATAGCCGGCGCGCCAATCTTGTCGCCCAGGGCGAGAACGTTATCGAACACCACGGTGGCGCCGGCGTCGGCGTCCAACTTTTCCACGGCGATGACGTCGTCTTTCGTGACGCGATACTGTTTGCCGCCCGTCTTGATTACTGCGAACATGGTCGAACCTTAAGCCAAACGAAAAGGGCGGCCTTCGAATCCGCAAGGGATGAAAGGGTCCGCGCCGGAAGCGGGGTGAATATACCGCGAGCACTGCCAAGTCAATGGCGATAGGCCGTTATATAACGACGGCCCCGCGGTTTTTATGGGGCTCATTTGTTAATTATTAACAATGAGTTAGGGGGGGTGGTTAACCTTATGCCGAAGGCGGTTTTGACGCCGAAAACCCCATTCCGCGCCTGTTTGCCGTTCCGGACCCCCCGGACGTAGCTCATGGAAGGCGCCGCCGCCCCCGAGTCTCACGGTTTATCGGGTCCTCCGCCCGACCGGCTGTCGCCGGCGACCATCGCGCGCCTTACGGCCGCCGCCCAACTCCTGCGCAAGGCCGAAAAGCCGGTCCGGGTCCTGCGGGCGGTCGCTTGGGGCCCGGAGGTCGCCGAACGCTTCTTTGCCGCCGGAGCCAAGGAGTTGCCCCAGGTCACCTACACCCCGCTCAACGCGGCTCCGGTTCATGAGGCGCTCGCCGCCGCGCGCGCGCTCATCGATGGCGACGGTCCGGTGCAACAGTGGTTGAGAAGGTGCGCCGACGTGATCGCCGTCGCGGCGGATATGCTGGCGGGCATCGGCACGAAACAGTTCCACATCAAGTCGGTTCAACTTTACGGCTCACCACAGGCCGACCTCTTGAAGTGCGATGTGCGTCCGCTCGATCTCGCGCGCATGCTCGATTATGTGCTCGGCTCTTTCCACAATCTCGAAATCAATCTCGACGCCAAGGACGCGCGCACGCTCACCGCCGCGCAGCTTGGCGCACGCATGGGCACAATCCTGGGGCGCCACTTCGGCGATCAAGCGCCGAAGATCGAGATCGTCGATCATCTTTCGTCGAATGCACTCGCGGGGGCGCGTTATATCCGCCTGCGTAAAGATGCGTCCTTCTCCGACCGCGATGTCTCGCAACTCGTGCAGCACGAGGCCTTCGTGCATATCGCGACGTCCTTAAACGGCGCGGCGCAAACCGCTTTTCCCTTCCTCGCCGCCGGCCATCCCGGCACCACGCGCACGCAGGAAGGGCTCGCTGTTTTCGCCGAACTTATCTCCGGCGCCATGGATCCCTCGCGGATGCTGCGTCTCGCCGACCGCGTGCTCGCGATTCAAATGGCGATGGACGGCGCCGACTTCCTCGAGTTGTATCGTTTCTTCGGCGATCGCACGCACGATGACTTCAGTGCCTTCGAGAACGCGCGCCGCATCGTGCGCGGCGGCATGGTCGAAGGCGGCGCGCCCTTCACGAAGGATTCGGTCTATCTCGAGGGTCTCGTGCGCGTGCACAACTTCCTGCGAATCGCGGTGCAGGAAACGCGTGTCGACACCATCAGGCTCCTGTTCGCCGGCAAAATGGACATCGAGGACATGCCCGCCATCACCACACTGGCGGCGCACGGCTTATGTTTGTTCCCGCAATTCCTGCCGCCCTGGGCGCGGGACCTGCGCTTCCTGGTTTCCTATATCGCCTACTCGGCGTTCCTGAATCGCATGAACCTCGAACGGGTCCGGGACCATTACCGGGACCTCCTGGCCCGCTGCGCCCCGCCCGTGAATGGGCACGGGACGGGAGCCTCCGCCAAAACCAGCGAAAATTCAGCCGGTTAAACGGCGTTTAGGCGCCCAACCGGCCTGTTGCGGCGGGGTCCGTCTTCGGTTAGTTTCCGCCCCTGCCAAAAACGGCCGCGCGCTCACTTATATATCTCTCACTTATATATAGAGTGTGTCCTCGCGGAGAGGTGCCAGAGTGGCCGATTGGGCTGGTCTCGAAAACCAGTGAGCCCGCAAGGGTTCCGTGAGTTCGAATCTCACCCTCTCCGCCATATCCTTCGTCGCAGTTCTTCGCCCTTGTCGGGCGACCCATAGAAAATGCCGGTGGATCAAGCCAAAGTTCGTGTGAAGCGACGTTGGCTTCTTCATCGCTGTTCGCCCAGCCTCGCTGGTTGCGACGAAGCGTTTGTGGGCCAATTTGTGAGCTTCGGCGGAGACTTTTTGGCATGGCGAAAATTATCAATCGACTGACTGATCTCAAGGCGCGGAAAGCCGGTCTGGGTCTGCACCCTGATGGTGACGGACTGTACCTGCAGGTTCGTGGCGCGGCCGCCAAGTCCTGGCTTTACCGGTTTATGATCGACGGCAAGGCGCGAGCGATGGGACTCGGGGCATATCCTGCGACCAGCCTCGAGGCCGCGCGCGAGGACCGCGATCGCTACAAGCGCCTCCGGCAGACTGGGCAAGATCCGATCGAGATCAGGAAACAGGAACTCCACGAGGCGAAGTCCGCGAACCTGAAAGCGGTCACGTTCACCACTGCCGCGCTCGAGTACATGGCGGCGAAAGCGCCGCAATGGGGAAATGAGAAGCACCGGAAGCAGTGGATTCAAACGCTGCGGACGTATGCCGATCCCATCCTCGGCGAGCTGTCAGTCCAGGCGATCGACACGGCGGCCGTGAAAAAGGTTCTCGACCCGATCTGGACGACAAAACCCGAAACTGCCTCACGTCTTAGGGGACGTATCGAGTTGATACTCGACTACTGCCAGTCGATCGGATACCGCAAGGGCGACAACCCCGCCCGCTGGCGCGGCAATCTAAAAGACCTCATGCCGTCTCTCGACGACATCAGCGAGGTCGAGAACCATCCGGCGCTTCCGTATCAAGATCTCCCCGCGTTCATGGAAAAGCTCCGCGCCGAGCAAAACGTCGCGGCTCGCGCGCTCGAGTGGATCATTTTGACGGCAACACGAGCGAACGAAACGCTCAAGGCGCTGCCTGGTGAGATTGATCCGGTAGAATCGTCCTGGACGATTCCGAAAGTCAGGATGAAAGGACGCAAGGGCCGCAAACGTCCGCACCGTGTGCCGTTGCCGGCGCGCGCGATCCAACTGCTCGAGATTTTGCCGCGCGATGCTGAGAACCCATTTCTGTTCCAAGGCCAGAAAAGGGGGAAGCACATTTCTGATGGGGCTCTTCGCGTGCTGCTGGTCCGAATGGGCGTCACGAACGCGACGACGCACGGCTTCCGTTCGACGTTCCGCACCTGGGCGGCGGAGCAAACTCGGTTCCCACGCGACTTGCTCGAAAAGGCTTTGGCTCATGTTGTTGGTGATGAGACTGAGCAGGCTTATGATCGCGGCGACCTCTTCGAGAAGCGGCGAAAGCTCATGCAAGCCTGGGCGGGCTACTGTATGTCGAAGCCGATGGCGCGCGGCGCGAAGGTCATCTCGATTGGTGCGTCGCTCGCAGCGGCCGAGTAAATTGCGATCGGCGCGGCTGGCTGACCCGAACGTCAGTTTTTCGCTCCGGTTGCCGCGCCCACACTCTGCGGAACGCCATCGGAGGCAATATGCCTTGGTATAGACCACCGCCGTCGGCAGACGGTTCTCGATCTCCAGCGCCACGTCCGGAAAAGTATTACTCATTGGAAAACCTGCGCAAGTTAGCCGCGTTAGGCGGCATAGCCGCCTCCGTCGAAGAGGTCGTTAGGTTGGAGACCTCGCTCACGGCGGCCATCGAAGCTTTTCGAGAACGCAAGCCTCTTGGCCTCCAAGATGATTATGGACGTCCGATCAGCGTCGAAATGGCTATGAGATGGGATTCTCGAACCGACGGACGGCTTGGAATCTCGACGGCCGATGTGGAGGAGGCAAAGCAGGAGATTGGGGCAAAAGGACTCTCCAAGGAGCGTACGGAGGATGCACGGATTCGCCTCTATGTTTTCGATCTGATTGATACGTGGCGAGCTTTGACAAACTCAGAACCTATGACGTATCGCGATGGAGCGTTTGTTAAGTTCGCGCTTTTGGCGGCCACACCACTAAACTTGTGTGAGGGTTTCCATCCGTCAACGATCGAGCGGCATATGTCTTTGTATTACAAGAAAAAACGCTTGTAGCCGCTGCGGTGGCTGAATTCCCAGCCTAGTGCTCGCCCGATAACGATGTCTCCCGCACCCGACCGCTGATGGTCGAATCAAACTGGGGAGACTTCCATGGCTACCACACGCGAAAACGCTCTCGAACCCCTGTACGTCACCATAAAGACCGGCTGCCGGATCACGGGCTTGGGCGCCACGAAGATGAACGAACTGGTCGCTGCCCGTGTAATCGATAGCTTCAAGGTCGATGGCCGGCGGTTGCTGGTCTACGCATCTCTAAAGAGGCTTTGTCAATCTTCATCCCGGACTGCGGCCTAGGTCGTGTCATGGGCGACGTCGTTCGATTTCCACCGCAAATGCGCACTATCGGCACCAATACAGGCGCGCCACCACCGTTTCGGCCGATTGGTGAATTAGTCGCCGGCATCATTGAACAAAGCTCCCGCAGCGACTCAACATGCCGCGCGCTCGGAACTTCTACATGACAGCTCGGTTCGACCCCGCGTTCGCAGACGCAAACCTTGAGAGCATATGGTCTCGAGCATGCCCTGATCCCATCGGTCCTTGGGACGACTTGTGGCGTCTTTACCGAGCCGGCGTGCCAGCAGACGAATTACGCGATGTCGGTGCGATCAATGCACAGATTCGGCGTGGACGGTGGGTTGAGGACCAAAGCGGGCATCGCGCGATCATTTTACCGGTGATGCGAGCCCAAGAGTTGATCGATCTCGTCGCCTTTCGTCTGGAAACTCCGCTCACCTTTTTCAGTCACGAAGGCTTGGCTGCGGTGCTTGGTGTTGATGAACTCGAGCGCGCCGCCTATTTCGCGCAACCGCTTACCGTGCTTGAAAGTCCCTTGGACTGGCTACGGGCGCGCCGTCGCGGCGTCGTAGTCATCAACCATGAGCAGTTTTGGCCCTTCCATCTGGCGGGAATTCCAGCGCTCCGCTGTACGAGTGTTGAATTCGGCCGACGTCTGCGGGCCACACTCCAGCGGCCCTTTGCAATTCCTGAAATTCAGGTGCCAACGTGAGCAATCAAGATCTTCCCGCTGGCCACGAATTCATGTCGTTAGATGCCAAGGAACGCGCATCTCGTGTGCGAGGCGCTCGGCGCCGGCAGCAGGAAGTGTTGGCCCGCATCGGGCCGCGCGCGTTCACACCCAATGACGGTCTTTGGGAACCATCCGCTTGGGACGGAAATATTCCCGCGCGCCTTTGGATCATCCCGGGTCTAATTCCCATGGCTTCTGTGACGATGCTCACCGGGAACGGCGGCGAAGGCAAATCGCTCCTGGCTGCTCAACTCGCGGCTGCGGCCGTCACTCATTCGACGTGGCTCGGGTATGAAGTGCGGCAAGTGCGCGCATTAATGATTCACGCCGAAGACGATAAGGATGAAATTACGCGCCGCAGCGATGGACTCTTAAAGCCGTCCGGCCGCGATATGCGAGATCTCGACGGCCTCACTATGCTTGACCGCGACGGTGACGTTTCGAGCATCATGTACGAAGCCATGGGCCAAGATGTAACCGGGCGCTTCACCGAGTTCTACGAACGAACCTGGTCGACGGTTCAGACCCTAGGCGCGCAACTGCTGATTCTCGACAGCCTCTATAACTTCTTCGGTGGCAACGAAAACATCCGCAGCCAGGTCAACGAATTTATCGGCGGTTTGAAGCGTTTAGCGAAGAAGCTCAACTGCGCTGTGGTCCTTGTCGCCCACCCGTCGCGCGCAGGCATGACCAGCGGAGCCGGCGACGCCGGTTCAACGGCTTGGCACAACGCCGTTCGCTCGCGCTTGTATCTCCACCGAAAGAAGCATCCCAGCGGGGATCCTGATGAGAAAGGTCCACTGGTGCTCGAACCCATGAAATCGAACTATGGAGCGTTGGGAGAAGCCATTCCCATCGCCTTCGAGGGTGGTCGCTTCGTACTACAGTCGGATTTAGCCGCGATAGCAGAAGGCCCGCGTCGTTGGGAGAACGAGTGATGGCTGCGCACGACCATTGGATACCGTTTTATGTCGGGGACTATCTTGCAGACACGAGCCACCTGACCACGGTTCAGCACGGTGCTTACTTACTCCTGCTCTTCCATTTCGTTCGCACGCGAAAGCCGATCCCGGACGAAGCGGCAGTGTTGGCCCAAGTGGCTCGCATGACGCTTGATGATTGGGCAAGAAACAGCACAGTCGTGCTCGCCTTTTGGACGCTGACCAAGGATGGGTGGGTTCAGAAGCGAGCGGCCGCCGAGAGCCAGAGGGCGGAGAAAATTTACAAAAAGCGCGTTGAGGCTGGCCGCAAATCAGCAAGTAGACGCATGCGCTTAGCACGGTCACCGTCAACACAGCATCAGCGCGCCGCCAGCAATGCTCCGACAAACCCTGACGACACCCCCCAAACAACCACACCCACAAAGGGTGTGTATGAGAACCAAGCCCCATTTGTGTCGTCGGCCGGACCGGTCGGGGTCGCTAGCGCCCCGACCTCCCGACCTCGGACGACGGTCGATCCGGAGACGGTGATTGTCGCCGTACCGAGCGGCGCAAAGCTTTCGATCGACCGCCACGGAAACTTTGATGAGGTCTGGGCTCCCAGAGACTGCCCGCAAACGCGGATGACCCGCGACCAAGCGCTTGAACTGCGACAACAGGAGCTAACGAGGAACGCAATATGAGCAAGGCTATCTCCAAAATGCGTAAGCCTACCGCCGGCAACGTCGTTGCGATGGACGATGCGCGGGCACGAATCGCCGCTGAGCTCAAAGCGATTTGTGGGGTCGATGACGAGCAGATCGCAACGTGGTTGCCCCGCCAACTGCTCGCCGCGATGGGACCGGATATTGACGTCTCGCTCGTGCGCGGCTTGATCCATGAACTGCAGCCGCGGAACGCACTGGAATGCATGATCGCGACCCAAATGATCGCCTTGCATAGCTGTGGGATGTATCAGCTCGCCCTCGCGACCCACCCGGATAACGACACGGACGGCATCAACATCACCCTTAACCGGGCGATTCGGTTGCTGCGTACGGCAAACGAACTCACGCAGACGTGGCAGTCCCTTAAAGGTAAGCGCGCTTCGAAGCAAAGTGTCGTCGTGAAGCACGTCACGGTGCAGAGTGGTGGACAGGCGATCGTAGGGGCTGTTGCCGGCAAGACGGGGGGTGAGTCGTGATGTGTGCCGCCAATCCCATGCCTCGGTCATTAGCTGAGGCTCGGCGTTGTGGCGCCAAGACGCGACTTGGCGGCCGGTGCAAGCAGGCAGCAATGGCTAACGGCCGTTGTCGGATGCACGGCGGTACAAACCCCGGTGCGCCTTTCGGTCCGGAAAACGGTGCGTGGCGCCATGGTCGCAAGTCTCGCGCATTCCAAGAGCAAGCGCGGGCGATTAGCCAGCTTCTACGAAGCGTGAGGCAAGTGGTCGCAGAGTTGACCAGCGACTAGTAGGGCGCTCGTGCGCTGGGCCCTATCTAAGGCCCTCTGCTCCGCGCCACTTTTTGCCGGATCTTTTCAGTCACCTTTAGAGTTCGGTAGGCAGCCAACGCGAGCTTCCATCCTTGGTGCCGAATGGCGTGAGAAACATGCTCGTCACCTGCTGCCGCCAGCCCCTGCTGCAGTCGCAGAGCTGAACGGGCCAATCCTGGTGCGATGACCGGTTTCTGGCTCATTTAACGTCTCTCTCATCTGCCGGCAGAAAGGGAATCGCTTAACTAGCAATAGATACCTCTCGGGCCGCAGTTCCACGATCCGTCCTCAAGTCCTGGCCCTGTAATCCCGATCCAAGCCCATATGAGAATTGAGCCCAATACGAAGGTGATTCCAATCAGCTCTACTATCCGCAACAGTAAAGGCGCTTGAGGAGGATCGTTACCTGGGTCGCCTATGCGCTGTTGGGCGCGAACAAATCTTTCATGACCCACTCGACCGAGCCAGCGCCACGTTAGAATTACTAGCGTTATCCAGAGGATGCCGGCTAGCGCTATAGGGTTGCTCAACATAGTTGTCGCTCCAGGCACCCGTACGGAGGCCTGCCAAGGTTAATCCGCAGGGCCTGGGCGACGATCTGCCGCCGGCGCAATCAAAATAAAACAGTAGCCTAAGTCCATCTCTCGTCTCTGACGATATCCCGAAATGGGATTATCCGGAACTGGGATTAAGTCTTTGGGCCGTTCTCAACTGGACGGCGGTCCATATGGCCAAAACGTTGCGTTCGGCGCGGCATTCTCGACTCTTGAAGTTCTTAATTTCTGCTCGCAAAGAGGCCGGTCTTACTCAGCAAGAGCTTGCCAAGCGCTTGTCGAAGCCCCAATCGTTTGTGGCTAAAGTTGAGAAAGGCGAACGGCGTCTCGATATAATCGAGTTTCTAGACCTAGCTGTGGCTCTGGGAGTAGATCCCAGTCGTGCGATACGACGGCTGGAAAAGGCCAAGGAGACGGCTTAATAAAACCGTCGCGGCCGCCACCCCCTGTGCGGTCTTTTGAACCGGTTCATCCACGAACCCTACGCTCGGTCAACGCCCGAAAGTACGGCGCAGGCACTGCGATTCGGCGGTGCTAGTGCTTTTTAGCGGATAGAGTCCCATTGCGATTGGCGCAAGGTGCCTATCAGGTCCCGCTCATAGTTAGGAACAGTTCCGGGCGGTAATCTTTGCTTTTGTTTTTGAGGTAAAATCGTGGATCAGAAGTCACAGCTCGCGTTTAAGTTTGAGACGGAGCACGCGGGGCGTAAGAGAAGCAGATCATCTGCGACGGTCCAGTTACCATTCCCCTCCTTCGATGTCTGGGACGAGCCAACTACCTTCCACGAGGCGCTCGACTTACACATGCGGCGCCATGGTGACGATTCTCATTGTTTGCATCGCGCACTTAAGCGGGCTGGTGTGGGAGTCGATTGCAAGACCATCAGGACATGGCGCTCGGGAGAGAAAATCCCGCATTCAGTTACCAGCTTTAAGGCGCTGAATGAGATCGAAAGCCGCTATCGTCTCGGCAATGGATACCTGAAAGCAAAACTCCTCTGTTCAGCTCGCTCGGCCCGGCACTTTAGGATCGAAGGCGTAACCGGAGCGGAACAACGTCGGCTGGCGTGGCACCTGCCTGATGATTTTGCGGATCGAACGCAGACGGAGCAGCGGGAGATCCTGGAGTGGGTGCGCAGGGTGATCATCTCTGGCGCGACCGAATACAGGCAATACCAAGCCGCATCCTTGAAGCATCGCTTTGGAATTCAGTTTCCCGTGATGGATGACGCAAATGCGTTTCGGGAAGCTGAGGATTTATTTGATGATCCCGAACTTCTAGCTGGTGCCGCGCCGGCTCCGCCGCAGCTAAGTACGGAGATGTTGGATCTCCTCCGGTTCAAGACCGCAACGCTCACCCGCGTTGGTTTTGAGCGCAATGGTGTGTGGGGCGAGGAAACGGCCTCACAAAAAGCGGAGCATTTGGGCCTTCTTTTTGGTGCCTTGGCAGCCTCTCCGCGCCATGCCGTTAAGGGATATGGCGTTCGGATCAACGCCCTTACGTTCGCACTACTGATATTTCCTGCGGTTTGGGATTGGTACTTACAGTGGCGGCATGCACGGAGGGGCTTCTTCACAAAGTGGGAAGTCGACATGCTGAGCGTGGGTGCAGCCCTCGCTCGTGAGAATACGGGATGGCTGCGGCAGTCCCCGTTGCTTGCCGATCGTCTGCTTCCTATTCCTGGACTGCTCAGCGCGGACGACATAGCAGGCGTTCGGGCCGATTGGCCGGGCGCGTGCGATCGCATTCATAAGTTTGCGAATGCACGTAAGCGAGAGATCGAGCGCGTGGCGCGGGTTCACCGCGATCCCTTCGAACCGATTCTTCCGGTGCTGGAAGCAGCCAGTCCTGTTGGTGAGTATCGGAAGATTGCCGACGAGATCCTTCGATTGATGCCTGACGAGGCCAGATACCCCATCGCTGCCGCGGAGAGCGTCAGGTCGCTCCTTATGATACGACTTGGGCTGCACCTGGGTGTACGTCAGAAGAACCTTCGGCAGTTGCTTGTCCGGCGCCGCGGCGAGCCCGCGACGCCGGAACGACAGCTTGTCGATCTTAAGAGGGGCGAACTTAGGTGGAACGAGCGTGAGGATGTCTGGGAAGTCTTCATTCCTGCTGTTGCCTTCAAGAACATGAATTCCTCGTTCTTCAGCAATAGGCCCTTTCGGCTTGCATTGCCCGATCTCGCCCATTTGTACCGCTACATCGACGAATACCTGAGCAGGCATCGGGCCCGGCTCCTACGGGGCAGCCCGGACCCGCGAACATTTTTCGTGAAGACGACTAAGTGTTCTACCGCTGACGCGTCCTACGACCAGAAATCTTTCTACGATGCTTGGCGCCTGATCACTCAGAGGTTCGGGGTCTTCAACCCCTACACCGGACGAGGCGCCATAGCCGGGTTGCTCCCCCATGGCCCTCACAGCGTGCGCGACGTGCTCGCCACACATGTCTTGAAAGTCACAGGGTCATACGAGCAGGCCAGCTACGCCATACAGGACACCCCCGAGGTTGTTGCAAAGCACTACGGGCGGTTTCTGCCTCAAGACAAGGCGGCGCTGGCGGCACAGGTGCTGAACAAGGCTTGGGGGTGACATCAATCGCCCACGTGGCCGAGAGAGTGTATTGCCCGGGCCATGATCTCGGTGATTTTCCGATTACTTAGAAAGGTCCGCATTTGTCTGACCCAGTTTTTTTAGCTCTACGGCGTCGGAACCCGAGCCAGGACCTCGTCGATCAACTCGTGCCTAGTTGAGCGTGATGGAGGGCGACAGAACCTCCATAAGACTACGCTTCACACTCAGTATTTTGTCGGCAAATGCGTCGTAACCAGTCCTCGGGAGGGGCAATTTTTCCTCGTCATGAAGGAGCTTTTTACAGAGAGCCAAGGTCTCGGAATCCATACTCCCGGCCGCTAACAGGTACTGTGGAATGCTCGCGATTTCATTATGATTTGCATCTTTTCCAAGACACTCCTTGAGCTGCGCAGTCGCGGCTTCGTCGCGCTGCAATCGCTCCAACACCACTCGATTCAGGATGTCTTGGAACAACCAGATGCCTTGATCCTCGCGATTTAACATCGCGCGAACCATCTTAACGAAATCCGCAGCTGAATCGCGAAACGCCGACAAATGCACCGCCGCCATCCAGTCACCGAACTTTTCAATGATCTCGGATGATGTGTATCTCAGATCCCCCATAGCGGCATTCTGGGGATCAAGAAGGATGAGAGCGACCAATTCCGGCGCGTGTCCGCCTTTCAGCATCTTTGCGACTTTATCAATTACGTCGGCTCGACTGCCAAAATGGCGCTTCAAGAGATAGGCGATCTCTAGGCGCATTTTTACGGTTGCCCAGGGCGAATCCTGTTTCTGACCTTTCAAGAGTTCCCGATCAAATCCACGCCAACATAATTCCAATAGGCGCTCGCTGGACGGCTGCTCCTCTGCAAACTTTCGTAGGGAATTTAGACCGATTTGCCCATTTGCACTGTGGCAATAGGCCAAAAACTCAGGCCGAACGGATGAGTTCTCCTGGATATGGGGAGCGAGATATTCCCAAACTTGGCCCTCGCTCGATCCGAAATCGCCAAGTCGCGCGCCCAAGGAGTCGCCAAAAGCGGCCTTGAGCTCTATCCACTTCTCACAAAGTAGGGAGGCCAAACTTCCGCTCTCGTTGCCGTATCCTGCGCCGATACGGATATGCATCAGCTTGTCACCAAATTCCTTCAGCGGCATGAATATGTTCAAGTGGCCGAGCAGTAGCACCCCGGCGAATGCGGCCGCGCGACGTTCTTGGTAGTCCGGACCGACAACATTTAGGCCGACCTTCAGAGAGTCGACGACGCCATCATCAGGCTTCTCACGCGCCAACTGACGGTAGTAGTGAATAGCTGTTCCAATCTTTAGATCGGAGTCATGCTCCAGGTCATAGTTGCCCAAAAGCGATCTAAATGACTCACGTGTACCCATCTCTATGGACGCGAATTCAACGAGATCACTGCGCAATGTGAGAGGGAGTGGCGTCAGAGATTGGAGCAATTCTTTACGTAACTCATCGTCGTTTTCATAGACGTGCGCCATAGCATGAAGCATTGGCTCGTGACTTCTCATCGCCCGTATGGCTAGTTCGCGGACTTTCGGGTGACGCGAATACACGATGATAAAGCCGCCGCCTAGATCATAAGCCGGCGGCCCCTTTCCGTTCCTCCCGAGAAGAATATCGACAGCTTCGTTGTCATCGGAACTGCTTCCGAGCTTTGAAAGTCCCGACGTGATGAAGTCCAGGCGGGCGTGTTCAACTGTGGGCGCCATGTGTAGGAGGCGCGCTCGACACGCCGCTTTGTCTTGATAAATATCCGGCAGAAGTGACGAAAGGTTATTTAGCTGATCGTCAGTCCAGGCGGGAATTTCATCGTACAGTTTCGCGACTTCTGGATCGGATCTGCCCCAGCCTTCAACAAGCGGAAGTATCGACCAATAGCGGTCCATCCCCTCGCCGGATCTTGCGATTGATAGGAGATGGTCGCGGATATCGTCGCCTTTGAGGCCAAGTATTAGGCCTTGCAGCGAGTGATGAAAGTGCCTGCCAAAATCAGACTTTAGGACATCCACGGCACTTTGCCGAATGTCGGCGTGCGCCAGAGCAAACGGGACGATATGCTCATATGCGCCATCGTGTGACATGGAAAACGGGTACTTTTCCTTGAGCTGCTCCCTCACCCAATTCGCCACGAGCGCATTATTCGGATCACAACGAAGAAGGTAATGCATCGCAGCTTCGCGCTCGAAGTCGGTTGCCCTTGTCCGTCCGCGGCTTGCTACTGAAAGCGCGGCATCAATGATCTTCGGGTCATTTATCCAGTTCGTTGTGAGCAAGTATCGTGCTCTGGGCTTGTCCCAAAATTCCAAGTCTGTGCGTTCACTAAGAAGTTCGATCAATCTCTCTTTGTCTTCGTCGCTCGCCCGCGCGAGTTTGATTCGACCACTTACACCCACCAATTTGAGAGTTGCGTCACTCGACGCAAACGCAGCGTCCACCAGGCATGGTAGCACCGTATCGTTCGGCCAACCTTCAATTAACGCCTCTAGGGCTGCCGCCGCGGCTGACGTGTCCAGTGTGGAACGCATGATTCCGTGAAGCGCATTTGCGACCGATGCGTCACCGGCACACATCTTTGCCAGTGCAATCGCCGCGCTGTGCTGCCCATGTCGTTCCTCGTCAAACAGTCCTCGAAAAAGGACCTCTTCCACGTCGGGGGCGCGTTTCCAACTTCCCAATACATCATATGCATAGTTGAAATATTTTCCGCGCCGGGGCGCCCACTTAGCAATGCGTGCGTCGACTACTGATGCAGTTTGACCAACCAGACCGCTCGTAAGTGCTGTCTTTAGTACGGCCCTACGCGCCGGCAGCCACTCCCCTCGTTCGATGACACTGAAGGCGTGATCGGTAAGAACTTTCGTGGTCGCTGGCTGCTTAACTGCCGGACCGAAGGCTATTTCTGCCAAAAGTATGTCGCAGTTGATCGCGCGATCCATTTCAGAATTGGCGGCTTTCGTCTCCTCTACCGCTTTGATAAGCGTCGCCACTTCAGTTGGACGCGACAATAACGCCGCCCAATTCACCAAGACATTGCGCCATAAAGCTGTGCCCGATGCATTCTTAGCAAAGGCGATCGCCTTATCCATCGGCCATGTATTGATGTGTTCGGCCGCCAGATACTCTTCGAAAGAGGCGTGCGCGAAACTGATTTCTCCAGGGGCGCGTTCTATCAGTATGCCCACCGTCTCAGCATTTACAGCGACCATTTCCGTCGCAGCTTTTTGCGCCTGGTCTACGGTGTAAGCGTAGGTGTCTGAACCGGTGAGGTATTCTTGAATGCTTTTTCTGGCGTCTTTTATGTCGATCGTGCCGCCACCGGCGGTGCCACGAACATGAAAAGCGAGGCGACCTAAAGCAGAGCGGCGTATCTCGGGATCGGCGATGTGATTAAAGCGAGATTTGGTATCTCCCGCTTCCGTAGCGCGTCGGACGGGGTGCTTTTCAATGAGAATTTCTGTGAGATTTTTGATTGCCTCAACTCTATTGCGAGGTAGGGCAATCTGCCTCATCGAGAGCGCAATGAGACCCACAAAGAGGAGAGGATTTCCTGCCAACGCCGCCAGATTCTGATCGCGCTCTAAGTCTCTAAAGAAGCTTTCTACACGTTGCCGGACGGGTGCTTCGGAAGCCGTGGTTCCCTCCGCGGCCGGCAAGGCCGCCTTGAACCAAATCTCGGCTAACCTCTTCTGGTGGGCGCGGGAGAGCGGTGAAAGTTCCGATACCTTCCAGTGTTGGGGTATTGAACCAATTTTATCCAAGCCCCGTGGACGGCCGGTGACGATCATGGGGATTTCATGGGTCGTCGCGAGCGTCAAAATCGTATGTAGCGTCGTCCTGGCCGCTTGCTCGTCCGACCATTCATCTAGCCCATCGAGCAGTATGAAGATGCGCTTCTCATCGATGACGCTATCCAAGAGGCTGATAAGATCGGCTGTCAAAGACTGCTGAAGAGTTTCCTTAACAATCTCTTTTAGACCCACTGCTGCTTCTTTCTTGGCGCTGAGTCGGCTCCATCGCGAGAATGAAAGGTGGAGCGGAAGCAACCCTCCCCAGCGTTTCGACAGAGCGGGAAAGACGCGCTGATTGGTCATTACGTCCAGAGCGATTGCTCTCAGCAAGCTACTTTTACCGCTGCCGGCGTCCCCAACCACGGCCAGTTGCGAGCCATCAGCCAACCATACGGACGCCGTCATTCGTCTCTGGACGTTCACCTTTCTTGATGTTTTAGGCTCCCGTCGCGCTCCAGATTCCGTCTGCGGAGCCGTTGCGGACGGCTCACTTGCTGGCGCCTCCGGGCTAACCGCGGCCTCTGAATGCTTCTCCCGCACGTAAAGGTCGGGCACGACGTAGCGAGATAGAATGTCTGGGGCTTCGGAACCAGCATCATTCGCTATCGCTCGCATATTCATGTCGAGCATATGGAAACTGGCGGTGTAGAATTTGGCTAACTGCGATCTAACGCGCGAGAACTCGCCCCCGTCTAGTCGATTCCCAAGCTTTTTTATGGTCTCTTCGTCGAAGAACTTCTTGGCCCAGGCTCGGCCAAAGAAGTCATCCACAATCTGCGGCTGATCTTTCAGAATTTCACTGAGCTTGTCACCGCCATAGGCAAACAGGGATATACCTTTGGCCTTCAAGAGGCCGTGTTGGGTCTCGATCTCATCCTGGATTTTCTTGTCATCGATTGGCGCCTTGATCGCTAAGTACAAGCGCTCTGCTTTATCCTTCCATTCACCATCAGTGAATTTTTTAATCCAGCCCCGAATGTCTGATGGTGAGACCGCTTCATACTTTTTTGCCTGCCAAACGTCGTACTTTCCTGACGAGGTACGAACAAAAATGTCGATACCCTCTTGCTTCTGGCCTTTCCGTCCGTATCGGACGACGAATTCCGCGCGCTCGCTCAAGCTCGCTATGCGTAAGCAAATTCGTTCAAAGTTTTCCCAGGTCAGATCTCCAAAGGGCAGCTCTTGCACCTTGGTCTCTACAGGTGGCCTATCAGGCACCTTGTCGGGCGGAACGTGCAGATCCGCGTCAAAGTCGGAAGTGATTTCCTCCACGTCGGCCAAACAATCCCCCAACATTTCATTCTCGCGGTCGCCAATACGTTGAATCAGTGAACGTCTTAATTGAAATTCTCCGCCCGCGGCTGACCACTATGGATAATGGCGGATGAGGTGTCCGCCGCAAGGCAGGAAAAACCCGGCTAATTCAAGGCCTCGGGCGCGAGGCGGCGGATTAGCCCACAATCTGGCCCACAAACGTCTCGCCGGAGCGGTTTCTTGCTCGGGTGATGCCTGATCTCGAACGGCCTGGAGAGCGCCGGTGCGTGCCGGAGGCGGCGTGCGCGACTCCTCGAATGGCCACGGAGACCGGGATAGTATTTTGCCGGGAAGGGGGCGCGCATGTTTCACATCGCCATCGAAGAACCCGAGGAGATCATACCGCGTCTCGGTCGCGGGCTGCGTCATTGGAAGAAAGGTCGCAGCGCCTACGAACTCGCCGTTGCCTGGACCGCCTCTCCCGGCATCCCCGATTCTGTACGCTCGGTCCTCGACCAGGCTCCGGAATGGCGTGGGGCCCAGCTTCTCGACGCTGTGTTTGAACGTCCTACCGACCTCGGGACCGCCGGAGCGCCGAGTCAAACGGATCTGCTTGCAGTTGTCGGGCTGCCGGCGGTCAACGCCGTGCTCGCGGTCGAGGGCAAGGTGGACGAGCCCTTTGGGGAAGTCGTGGACAAATGGCTGGGAACAACGCCGGCTCCCGGCAAGATAGCCCGGTTGAAGGGACTCTGCGCAACCCTCGGCCTCGAGACTGATATCGTCGGCGATGTGCATTATCAGCTTCTGCATCGTACCTGCGCCGCCATCTACGAGGCCCGGCGCCTGCGCTATCCCTGCGCGATGATGCTGGTCCACTCGTTCGATGCTCTCGGTGCTTGGTTCGACAAATTTGAATATTTTGCCCGTTCCCTGGAAATGCCGGTAGCGGCGCCCAATGCAGTCTCGCCCGCGCGCCTCTTCGACGGCATCAGCCTGAGGCTGGCCTGGGTGAAAGATTCCGTCTGCAAGCGCCAGATGGAGCGCTGGCAGACACCCGAGGTCGAGGGCGTGTTCACCGACGATGCCGGCCGCTGGTGCTCGAACGCGAGCTCCTATCTCGATGATGAGGATCCGGCAGCGGACGAAAATCCGCCGCGCGAAGAGTGGGAGTGGCACCAGTCCCGGCCCGCTCGCGGTAACTCACGCCGGGAGGACTGGAAGGCGTGGCTCGCGTATCTTAGCGAGCCTCATGCGGGTGAGGGCCTAAGGCGCCTGGCGGAGATTGAGGCACGCCGTACGCTGCGGCTACTGGGTGAGGGTGGGAGCGGATGAACGATCTGGACTTCTACGCCCCGCGTCGCTGTCTTCGTGAGCCGATCCCGGAAATCTGGGTCGCGGCCGACCGGTTGCTGAGCGCAGCGGAGGCGCACGGGGCCGGTGACCGCGCCGCCGCCGAGCGGCTCATAAAAGAAGCGGATGATTACGCGATCGCAGCGTGGACAGACTCGCTCTGGGGTGCGTGGAGCGCGGACATTCATCGCATCCGCGTTGTCGAAGGCGCACCGCCGGCAAGAGCTCGTGCCCATCGCCCCCTCCCTCGCATGCCGACGCTTCAGACGCAGCAGGATGTCATCCGCCGCGATGGCCTCTTCTGCCGGTTTTGCGGCATTCCCGTTGTCGATCCGAAGACCCGCGCCCGCATCCGCCGGCTATATCCGGATGCTCTGCGCTGGAGCCGCATCGCGCGGGAGCAGCATGCCGCCTTCCAGGCGATGTGGCTCCAGTTCGATCACGTTCTCCCGAATAGCCGTGGTGGCGAAAGCGTCTGCGATAACATCGTAATCACCTGCGCGCCGTGCAATTACGGTCGGATGGAGCATTTGCTTGAAGAAGTGGGTCTCGCCGATCCGCGCACGACCGCTCGCTCCGTTGCATGGGCGAATGCAGCGCGGTGGGATGGGCTGGAAGGTTTCGCGCGATGATCGGTGCACAAGTTGCTGGTTCAATGCCAACGGAGCAAGCCACCCTCCCGGCCGCACTCGCGCCGGCCTCCACCATCGACTTCGCCGGCGTAGCGGTTCCGGTCGCCCGGCCTGCCTTCCCTCTCTCGCCGTTTCCGAACATCTGGGGGCACGGCACGAAACCGGTGGTGGACCACGCCGGCACCGCTTGTTTCGCCGAGATCGCGCTCGTCGGTCTTTTCGAAGAGGCCGGGTGGCGCGCGGTATGGGTTGATTCCTGGAAGAGCCGTTACCTCCGCGCCATGCCCGGCGCACGGACCGCATCCGTTCCAGAGGCCGAGATCCGCGCAATACCCGCTCTTGCCCGGCACGCCACCGGCTTCACTAAATTCGGCGGCGGTTGGGATGTTCTCGCGTGGAAGAACGATGCGGTCGTCTTTTGCGACGCCAAACGCATCAAGAAGGACTCAATCAAGCCCAATCAAATCGAGTGGATGCATGCGCGTCTCGCTGAAGGCGCAAGGCCGGAGAACTTTCTTATCGCCGAGTGGACGCCCGAAAATGCAATGTCCGCATCGGTAATCCGCGGCGACGCCTCCTTCAAGCTGCGCACGGGTCGCTGGTACGCGTGGCACATGTTCCCTGGATACACGGATATGCCTTACTCATCACCCATTCGGATCGACGCGATTGGTCCTGCATACGGCTCCAATCGTATAACGCTCGAATTTCTCAACGCGCTGTACGCCGCTGGCGTGCAGAACTTTAGGCTCGATCTGGATATAATCACCTGGAGCGACAGATTCATCGCCGCCGTCTACGAAGAACGTGTCGTCATTATTTCGGAGCTTACCCCCGCTTGGCTCGACAACAACTGTCGGGAAATCATGCGCGGACTTGGTGATCTGCGGTCAACGAAGGAAATTTCGGATGGCCTCGATCGGCATTTTGGTCTCGATGCTGCCTCGTCTTAGCTGGAGCGTGCGGTCAGGCGGCGGCCGAAAGCTTCAGCCTGAAGGCCGTACTTCGCCTTGGCACTCGCCGGCAGGAATACATGCAGAAGGCAGCGAGCGCGAGAAAGGCCGGCGTAATGAAGCATCGACCAATACGCGTCGCCGATTTCATCCATATCGATGGCAATGATCGCCTGCTTCTCAAGTCCCTTGAACGCATGCATGGTCGTAAAAAGCAGATTGCCGCTCCTGAGTTCGGTTTCGTTCGCAGGATCGACAAGCTTTCGGCTGGCAAGGCCATTCCGCCCCGCGAGCAAGGAATTTTCGGGCCGTCGGGTGGAGAGTATGGCGATTTCCAGCGGGTCCACATCCCCGTCGATCAATTCGCAAAGGACCCGATCAATTTCCGAGATCGCGCGGTCGCGTGAAGTGTAGTAGTGCAGCTCGGCCTTGGGCCCGTTTGGAGCCCCTTCGATCGCCAGGTCAACTCCCGAAATAATGGAGGTCTCGATCGCGACCTGCCGCGTATTGCGGCAATTCTCAAAAAGGTCGTCGAAGGTCGGCGCTCCCTCCGCCAGACGCTTCTCGACCATCTCCTGAACATCGCCACCATAGATGTTCTGCAGTGGATCAAGAAAAAGGTGCCATCGGCCGTTCCGCAAACCCTGCTTCAGGAGAAGATCCAGGGCGTCGAGATGCTCAGGGGTCAATAGATCCTGAGCCTCGTCAATGACCAGGGCATCCCATCCGTCAAACTGTCCGAGGCAAAGCGCTTCGGCTGCGATCCTGGGAAAGATTTTCGGGAAGTAGTCGCCCGCCTTCGGATCGGCCGCCTCGAGGTCTGCCAGAAGCCCGGCACGATCTATAATGTCCCGATAAAGTGCATGGACATGCCATGCCTCGACTCCCTTGGCGCGCGGGTCATTTGCTAATGACGCTCGGACGTGCGCTGCGAGGAGCTGATTGAAGCAAAGGTACAGGACACGGAGACCGAGACCGGAAAGCTCGCGGGCCCGCTCGACTGCCAAAATGGATTTGCCGGTGCCGGCGCGCCCGCGCACGACACTGCGGGGATTTGCCGCCATTCGTCTCGATGTTCGAATTTGCTCGTTCGTGAGGTGAAGGAGTTGGGTTTCGAGACCCGTAAGGTACCCGCCAAGACTCATCGCTGTGTCGAAATCCGGACGGAGAATCTGGCGCACCTTGCGAAGCTGCGCAGCCGTCAAACCCTGGCACTCGTCGTTGTCGCGCCGGGCGCAGTCAGCCTCCCAATACCTGTGAAGCTGTTCAATGTATCCCAGAAGTGGTTCCCTGAAATGGCGCCGGTCCAACAGCACTTCAGGTATTATCTCGAACCCCGTGACGGTAAATGTCGTGTACGGCATCACCACGCCGATCCCGAAGAGCGTCTTCTTGAATGAATCGTCCGCATCGCGCAGGCGCTTGCGGATCGCGAAGAGGGAGCCGGAGGCTTGGGACCACGGGCTTTCTTTCTTTACGAATGTTTCGCCCCCGCCGCCGTAGTACCAAAGGCCGTTCCGGCACTCGACCTTTCCGCCTTTGACCTCGAGCACAAATATGCCCAGCGGAGAAAGAACGGTTATGTCGGTCTCACCCCACATCTTCGTCTCGTGGGAGGCGAATTCGAGGGAGTGAAGTATGATCCAGTCATGTGGCAGTTCGCGGCCCAGACGTTCAAACACCAGGCGTTCGCTGCCTGGGCAGTCTTTGGGCACAGCCGGGATAAGCTCCGCCATTGGCGCACCTAGCCGTCACACATTGCTGAAATAACCTTTGAACGTATTTTCTGCATCGCCGACTAGAACAGCACGGTCGAGTTCCCGGTTGAATTTTTCGCAGGCCGTCTCGGGCAGAAGCAGGCAACAGTGACAGGCCGCGCCGCTTACGCGCTCTCCGGAAACGGCAGGGTCCGTCTCGATGCAAACCGGGTCGCTACCACACCAGCCGGCACTTCGTAGCGTCCGCAGAACAATGGGCTCCAGCAGTTCGGGTTCGGCCAACCTCACCAGTCCGCCCAGGCTTCCTTCCGAATCCGGTGAACCGGTGTAGACGAGGACGCCGTTCATCACGGGGCCGGCCTGATCCTCCTCTGCCACATAGAGGCGCTCTCGTAGGGCCGATGCGGAATACCCGCATTCGACACTGATCTGACGGATCAGTGCGTGCGCAAAAGAATGCACGAGAAGGAGCCTCGGGGTGACCGAATAGTCCCGAACATATCCGCGTTGATCGGCAATCTGCTGGCTGCGATTCTCGAGTTCCGCTGCGCGGTCTCGAAGCTTCGAATTCCTATCGATCCAGTCTTCGACGGCCGACCTCCTGAATCTGAGGAAAATGCCTTCACCGCGTATCTCAGCCGCCGGTAGCCAATCTCGTGGCGTTTTCGATAGCGGCGCGACAAGTCCTTCCTCGATCGCTTTCCGGACAGATTCAGCGCTTACGGGGTAGGGTTCGATCCGAGAGAATCCAGCCAGCGCGCGCACCTCGCGCAATCGCGACGCGGCCCCGATCAAATCGAACCATTGTGCCAAACCAGGAGGGGGATCACTGACATGATTGAGAAATTGCGGAACAACGCCGCCGATTACAGGATCTTCCCGGTTCTCGGAAAGGGCCTCGTACTCCTCCGCACGCGCGAGCCGTTCGGTCAGTGACACGCCGCTGTTTTCGAGCGTACGGAGCTTGCGATATGCGGCCAGAAGCTGATCGACCGTTACGCCGTATTGTTTCGCAACCCCTGTGAGGACGGCAGGCAGGGTGTCCTCCGAAACGCCGTCGAGAATCGCCCGCATCTCCTGAATGATAAGGCTCGCCGCTTCAGAAGCTGGCGGGATGGAAAGCGCGGAACAGGGCACGCCGAAATGGACGTTGGACGCCCCACGCTGCAGGGCTCGGACAGGCTGGTCGCAGTCATCTTGTCTATCATGAAGCCACGGCCTGTAGCCCGTGCACCGGAAGCCCGACAGTGCTGCCCCTCCAAACGCGTTTCCGAGCGATGCGCGTGTCGGCCGATCTTTGGTACCGCAAGCCGTGCATTTGACGAAGAGGTCAGCAAGCGCAGCTGAGCGGCCGTGCGAGCCGAGATAGAGCGTTGGAGTGGGGCAAATTCCTTCGGGTCTTTCCCGGTGGGTCCACCAGTCCCAGGGAAAATCGCTTAGATGCCCGCGACGGCACGCGACAACGAACCTGACGGGCGACGTGCGTACGGGCGCACCACTATGACCGTTGCAAACCAGACGCCCACCATCGGCGGCGAGCTCAAACGGCGCGCCCTCGCGGCCCAAGCGGTGACACTTGGGACACTCGTGCCACTCGGGGAAGCGGACCGCCGGAGCTGCGCTTCGGCCCCGGACTTGGCTGGATCCCGGAATGTCTTCCTTCACGGGGCCCAATCGAAAATGGCTGACCCCCAACATGGCCTGCAGGCGTGGTTCTCCGATGGTCAGGGAAGGAAGCTTCGTCACGCGTTCCCAGTCTTCCAGACCCATCGGCATGAAAGACCCTTTTTCAAGGTCCACGATCGCGCCTATACCGAATGTGGACACCAGCTGCGAACGACGCACGGTCCCAAGCGGCTCAATGGCATCTTCGGGTGGAGGCGCCGTCTTCGGCTTTCTGGGTGCGCGGGCCATTACTTCTTACCGATCACTTTCAAGGCGAACGCGGTAGATGGTTCGACCTCGCGCATCGAATTTGGAGTGGGCCAGCCGGTCTTACCTGGACGATTGCCTTCCTCCGCCGATGTCATCAGGTATGGGCGCGTCTTGCCGAACGGCGCTTTCTTCTCCCAGTAAAGAAGGTCCGAGCCGCTCCCGCGTGCATTCAAACATCTCAATTCCCATTCCCGGATAATACCGGCAACGTCTTCGCTGGTTTCCTGGCCCTCGATACCTTCCGACGCCTCATTGGCGCGTTCACAGATTGCGGCGACGATTCTGCGGACTTCCGGGTCCGCAGCATTGAACTGGACTGCTGCGGAATCCGACTCCATGCCAACGGCAAGGTGACGAACTGCTGCGGCCAGGACTGCGTGCAGCGCCTTGTCGCGCGCTCTCGGAGCCCATGGCGTAACACTCGTTGCCTCAACGCTTCGATACAACGCACCGTGGTAGGCGAGAAAGTGTTCGAAATGGGAGACGTCGCGCGGGCGCCCAAAATTGTAGTGTGTGACAATCAGGCCATCCAATCCTCGCCCGACACGACTACTCGCCTGGATGTATTCCGCGGTGGACTTTGGCTGACCGTTTACAATCATCAATCCGAGCCGAGGTACATCGACCCCCACGGAGATCATGTTTGATGCGAGAACCGCGTCGCGCGGCTGGGCGGAAAACGGATCCTCGTCATCCTCGGAAAGTCCGACGTTCAGTTGAGCAAGGTACTCGGGCAGTTCGCGAGACGGGACGCGGCTGCTGAGTTCTACAGCCGTCGCTTCCAGCACGCGCTGGTCGGATTCCAGCCGGCCGGCCAGAAATGTCATCTGCCTCGGAATGTCATCCTGCAGGAGCACATGAGCGCCCCCAAGTTCCCGCAGACTGTTGAAATACAGGACACACGTCCAGAAAGGGTCCAGCAGCCTGGCGGACAGATCCCCTTGTCGCCGCACGGCGGCGGCCTGAAGGAGCGCGGCAGCTGTCGCCTGAAGCGCGAACTTGGGGCTTCGCCCCGCAGAGGAGATGCCGAGGTAGAGTCTATCCGCCCCATCATCGTCTCGCACGGCGAAGAAAGAGTCCGATGCTTCAAAGCCGGACGGAGGAAACTGAAGAACGGGCCTGTCAAAAAGGGCGCGAACCTGCCTCGCAGCTTGTCCGATGGTCGCGGTCGAACCTATGACCTTCGGGCGGACCTCATTATGCGTGCAAAGGAGGTCAATGACCGTCTCATAGAGACCGGCCATTGAGCCGAGTGGTCCTGAAATCAGATGCAGCTCATCCTGGATGATGAGGCCGGGCCTGAGACCGCCGTCGAGACCGAACAGTGCCCGGAGATCGCTCCTGCGAGGGAGTTGGGCAAATTTGTCGATCGTGCCGATGACCAGACTGGCGGGACGGGCATAGATGTCGTCGTCCACTGTCAGCACCGGGAGTGGATGGCCCTCCGTTTCGCACCGGCTGTTGGCGCAACGAATTTCGATGGAGACGGCGCCTTCGGTGGCCGAATAGCAGGAGGGAGGAAGATCCTGACCGCACACGGGGCATTTTAGAAGTTGCCGCGGCGTCGAGCGCGGCTCCTGTCCCTCGTGCTCCTGTTGCAGGGCCTCCAGCGCGTCCGCCCGGCGATTGGGTGTAGCGTCGCCTCCAACATACAAGCCGAGCGAGATTGACGCGGCTCCCAGTTCCGGCATTGCGCGGCGCATCGCTTCGCACGCGCAGATCAACGAGGCCGCGCGCTGGAACTGCTGAACGGTAAGCAGACGCAAGGTGTATCTCATCAGCACGTCGACACCGCCACCGGTGCGCCGACCTCCGTCCGTCAACCGCCGTAGAAAAATCTGGAATGCAGTCAGCGCAAGGTACGCCTCGGTCTTGCCACCTCCCGTCGGGAACCAGAGCAGGTCGACGCATTCACGATCCGTGTCGGTAGGATCGACCAGCCCCGACAGCACCAGGAGGAAATAGGCGAGCTGGAAGGGACGCCACACAAGCGGACCTTTCTTCTCACCCTTGGCATCGTACCTGGACTGTCGATCCATGGCGCTATTTGCGAGCGCAAATGCGCGCCAAGCGAACTCGTTTTCTTTGAGTGTGGTGATCCCTGCAGACATGCGACGGGCTGCAGTCTGGCAGCGCAGCAAGTTGCGTTCTGCGGCGAATGCCAACTCGCCTTCGAATTTGTTCTTCCGCTTCTCGAGCGTCTCCTCGATCCATGTTTCATAGGTTGCGACGAATGCACCAAGCGCAGTTGTGACGTCCGCCCTCGCGTCGCTACGGGCGAGCCAGGACGCCCGAAAGGCGTCCGGATAGCGCTTCTGGAAGATTCTCAGGCTTTCGTGACCGCCGGCGCTCATGCCTTTGACGTGGGCGCGAGGCATCCAGGCGGTCCTGACTGACTCCACTCGACCATCGGCCGGCGCGCCCCACATGGCGGACACCCCATGTCCCACGGCGTATTCCACCACATCGCGGTAGAGGAGAGCCGCAGACTGGGTATCCTCGTCGTTCCCTGCCGTTGACACGGCGGGACGCGGACGAATGCCCGGAGCGCCCAACGCATCCACGGCGCGCACCTCCAGCCCGGCCTGATACAGGCACTGTTCGCTATGGTGGCGTTCGTCGCTCTCTGCCGCCTTGTTGATGAGAGTGGCCGTAACAACTTGGCTGTCACCGATGATCCTGTGGCGGATATGAACCTGCACGTTCGTATCCTGCACGGGCTCGCCGTTCGGTCCGATAAACTCGTTTGTTCGCCACGTTCCAGCTGCCGAGCGGGGAATGTCGTACCGGTAGAGCAGTGGTATGCGCCGCCAGCGGCGGCTGGCTCGACCCCCGGCCGCGTCGCTCTCCTGCAAGAGCTCATAACGGGCCGTATTGGCCAGTGAGATCGTCAAGGTAGCGGACTTTTCCGCGGTGACGGTCACACCCACGGAGCAGGGGCGTACGGCGCGATAGCCTGGTACGCCGGCGTCCATTTCGCCGTCGTCCGACGACGGGGCCCCATCCGCATTGTCGTCCTCGGCCTCACCTAGCATCGTCCCTTCCGGCCAAAGTATGCCCGTCAGGTAGGTATCGGCCGGTGGGGAGGAGAGAATTTCATCGGCTGCAAGTGGGCCCAGAAGCAGGCCCTCTGTCAGCTTGACCAGTTCCTCGCGGACCGCCGTGTGATCAGCCATTGCGCCCCTTATGAGGCTTGAAATCTCCGGTGCCGAACAGGCTTACTCCTAGCCATATACGACTGGTGCGGTGTGGATCTTCCAGGGGAAACTCTCCTTCCGCTGTGACGGTGCCGACGCCCGCGATCCGGAGGTTCAAGATCGTCCTGGGCAGCGAGTAGCCCTTCTTATGCAGGAGGCTGAGAAGGTCGAGTGTGAGCTGCTGGCCGGTCCGGCCAATGACGCGGCCGGGCGTTGACCCCTCTTGGATGTGGATGTTCCACACGGCCTTGCCCTCGGCGAGGAAATGCCGCTGGAGCATGACCTTCTGCCCTTCGAGTCTCCGCGCATTCTTCAGAAGATAGTCCTGTAAGTCTTTGACACCTGCGGCGCCGCCGTGAAGCGCCGGGTCGACGAAGCCGTACGGATCGATATCTCCACGCAGGCCCATCTCCAGATTAATCCACTTCCCCCAATGGCACAGCCGCTCCCGCTCATCCCGAAATGACCGGGATGTCGGCGGCTTATATATTTCATCTGCATCAAGACGATTGAGGTCTCGGGCCGCGCGTGTCATGCCGACATAACCGACGCTGGCTTCTTCGGCCATGGACCAGTTGCTGTTGGCTTGTTGTTCATCGTCGTCAGGCGAAGCATCGAGAATGGTCACAACGTCAAATTCCATCCCCTTTGATCTATGGATGGTGGTGATGACGATCCCTTCATCCGAGAGCGCCTGATCATCCGGAAACGCATCCGGCCATCCGAGCCGGCTGCGCAGGTCGGCGATATTGAGTGCAGGACTGTCGCCCGCCTTACCGCTGGCGACGGCGAGGCGTGTCCAGGCCGTATTTTCGTCCGGCAGACCCAACCGCTCCTTCGTCAGTTCGTCCCACTCCTTTCCGAGATGGGCGTAGATCCTCCCGAACTGTGATCGCGGAAGCTCAGACGGCTGCAGCCTCTGGAGCAGGGCACCGATCCACGCGGGCGGCAGCGAAACATGGCTGCCGGCGTGCAGCTTTACGCTGCGCGCCGGGGCCGCAGCGTCGCTGCCAAACAACTCCTGAAGTACACGGAGCGCTTCACCGTTCGTGCGGGTGAGAATTGCATGGCTTCGAGGCCCGTCGTCGGCGAGCAATCCGGGTCCGACCGGCTCCTGTGGCGGCGGAAGTGCATCTATGGCCTCCCGTATGACCTTCAGTTTCTCGCCCTCATCGGAATCGCTCAGCAGCAGCGACCGGAGCCGCGCAGATAGAGCCGCGATATCCGACTCCGCCCTGTAATTTTTGTGCAACGTGCGAACGGTGATGTTCTCGCCATAGGCATTGATCATTCGCTTCCAATATTCGGCGGCCTTGGGGAAGACCTTTCCTTTGGACGTAAAGCCGAAGATCGCCTGGGTCGGATCGCCCAGCACGGTAAATCCGCATCCGCTCTTGGCAGGTGGCGCCAACAGATCAAGCAGCGCCATGACAAGCTCGGCGCGCACACCAGGCAGATCCTGGAACTCGTCGACAATAATATGCCGCCGCTCGCCGATCCGTGCCCGAACCTCTTCGCGTCTTTCCCCGCGAATCAAGCTCGTCAGTTCTGCGATATTGTCATCATAGCTCCGACTCATGAGTTCAGCCGGCGGCCTGCCTAGCAGTCGCAGGATGCGAAACGCCCATGAATCGAAGGTTCTGATCGCGACGTGCCGTAGTTCTTCAACGACATGCTCGTCGCAGTTTTGCAGACGCGAGAGGCGCCGGGTAAGAGTGCGGACCGCGCTTCGCGAGAAGCTGAGGACCAGCAATTGACCGGGTGAGAGCCGTGATCCGATCAGGGCGGCGATACGGCGGGCCGCGATTTCAGTTTTTCCGGTACCCGGTCCAGCCTGGACGAGGATGCGCGCATCCGGAGCCGCGGACCTGATTGCGGCGCGTTCCTCTCCGTCGTCAACCTGAGCCTCTCCCGCAGCGACTGGGCCGCCGGCCATCCGCTGTTCGGCCTTCCGGTCGCCATGAGCAACGCGTGTTGCGGATCCTGGCGCCGGAAACGGGCGGCGGGGGTCAACACCATCGAGGTGAATTTCGCGATTCGGGAGAAGAGGCCAGAGCTGCCTTCGGTACGTGACCGCCGGGCGGCCGTCCAGCTCCCGGAGTGGCCGGACAATCCGGTCCACTTCTCGGCCGGCTCGGAATACGGCGACTTCGACTTCGGCCATGAGGCCGGCCCCCCGATCGTACCCTTTTTACTCGCTACCAGGGGAGATTCACTACCAGGGGAAGTGGAAAATGGCAAACGGCGAGAGGGGCTTAGGCCGCGGACGTCAGGCGCGCCCGGTTGGTGATCGACTGGGCCAGGGCTTCGCCAATCCGTTCCGCGATCCTCCAGGCGAGAAGCGGGGGAACGGCATTCCCGATCTGCCGGAACGCCGCATTCATGGCGCCCTCAAAGCGGAAGGCGTCGGGGAATGATTGTAACCGCGCCGCCTCCCGCACGGTGATCACCCGCGCCTGCCGGCTGTCATAGTGAATGTGTGAATACGTATCCTTCCCGATATGCGCCATGAGGGTCCGCGATGGCCGCCCGGCATCCAGCTTCCACCACTTGTTCGGAAACTTGTCGACCGGATAGGGCGGTACCGTTTCCGCCATGAGGTCGGCCTTGCGGGCTGACGTAAGCCGGCCACCCGCGCGTCTGACCGCTGCGCACTTCTTCTCGAACAGCTGCATCGCAATCGCATGCGCCGCAGGATATTCGGACCCGGGTTTCATCCGGCGAAAGATCGGTGGGTCTCGCGGAAGATATCTCGTCACATGGTCGACCACATGTTCGGGAACGCCCAGATCGGGCCAGTTCCGCATCATGCTTGCGTAGGCGGAGGCCCTCACAGGGCGGTACGCATCGGTCCGATCCAGCGTGCGGGCACCCGGCCTGATCGTTCTCCAGTTCAATTCCGGCAGGTCACCCAGTGCCTGTTGTACCGTAACGGCAGCCGGCAGGCCCGGATCGGCCGTCGGCAGACGTATCAACGAACTTCGGGTGAACAGGTCATCCATGACGACCTTGAGGGCGACGCTGCGGGATCCGACGTAGCCGGACGGCAGCGCGTGCCTGTGAGTGGGGCGTGGAAATGCTTTTGACACGTCAATCCGCAGTTCCCTTCTGAACGCGATGACGAAAGCGCGATCACGAACCTGCGGCACGCCGTAGTGGACGGCATTCAGGACGGTGTACCCGGCATCAAAGCCCTCACTCTTCAGCACCTCGCAGATTTCTTCGGCGACGTTGTGTCCCCCGAAGTTGAGGATATCCGGGACATTTTCCATGACCACAGCAAGCGGCTTCAGGCGGCGCACATATTCGAGAAACCGCAGATAGAGATTTGCCCGGGGGTCGATGCGGAAGGCCTCGGGGTGCTCGTAGACATCGCGAAGCTTTGCGCGGCCGACGCGGGCGTAGGCTTGGCACGGGGGCCCGCCAACCATGACATCTATTGCGCTGGCAATCTGATTCACCCCGATGTCGGACAGCACCGTTTCAGGATCGTCCCGCATGTCACGCGCGCGCGCGTATCGGCGATCCGCTGATTCGCCATGGATGTTGCGGGCATAACTGATCGCGGCCTGCGGATCGGCTTCTATTCCTGCAACGGGTACAAATCCCGCGCGTTTGAACCCGAGACTGACGCCCCCGCAGCCCGCAAATACGTCGAGCACGCGCGGCGCTCCGCCTTCCGCCAGGCGTTGAATCTTTTTTTCGAAGGCTCTGTCCATCATCCCCGCTCTGGCGCCGCCCATCGAATTCAAGGCTATCATCTCTCCAGGAAACGGCGAAGCCGCGACATGAGGGGTTTGGGTCGCTGAAGTTCGCATTCCCAGACGACGCGGACCTGCCAGCCGGCTTTCCGCAGAAGGGCCCGGGATCGCTTGTCACGGGCGACATTCCCCTCGAGCTTTCTTCTCCAGAATTCGGGCCTGGTCTTTGGCATCACCGCATCTCGACAGTTGGCGTGTCGATGCCAGAAGCAACCGTGCACCAGTATTGCCTTGCGCAATCGCGGAAGTACGATGTCCGGTGTGCCGGGAAGATCGCGCCGGTGCAGACGGAAGCGATATCCCAGGCCGAAGATCATCCTCCGCACAGCCACCTCGGGCGAGGTGTTCCGGCCCCGAATGCGGGACATGAGCGCGCTTCGCTTCTCCGGCGACATGATGTCGGCCAATTCAGCACCGCCCTACGGGTTTGGTCCGCGCGGCTATGACGGCACGGTTCATACCCGGAACACCTTCATCACCTCGTCGCCGAGGTGGTTGATGACCTTCACTGCGATTCGACCCGACTTCGGCTTCTCGAACGCGCGCGACGTGTCGCTGTTGAGCGTCGCCCAGGCGTCGGCGTCGATCTCGGCCTTGAGGGTGTTCTTGAGTGCACCATAGGGATCGTTTGCGCCCAGGAAATAGGCGTGGCGGACGAAGAAGCTCTCCGAGTTGTAGTCGGTGTCCACGAACCAGCAGGCAATCCCGTCGGCGCCGTCGCTGACCACTTCGCCGGTCTGGGGCTTGAACACATCCACGCCTTTGACCTTTACCTTAAGCCGTCCGTCCTTTCCGGTCATGAGATCGATATCCGGCTCGCCGAAGATGACGAACAGGTTGCCCTTGCCGGTGTTCTTGAGATCATCGGCCATATGCAGGTCGGCGTTCATGCGCGCCTTCAGGATCGGCAGCTTGCCGAGCTTGCCGAACTCGGTGCTGTGGGCGTCGTAGTTGAAGGCGCAGGCGATGAGCACGTCGAATCCGGCGTCGGCCGCTTCCCGCGCAGCTTCGACCAGATCGGGCCGTTGGACGGTGCCGAATTCCGGACCGATGAAGATGGCGGCACTCTTCTGGCTCTCGCCTTCCATATACTTCCCGCGTGCGCACACCAGCGCACCAGGCCAGGGTTCCATCGACGTGAAGGTGATGCGGTCTTCCTTGTGGGCCTGCTGCACGCCGGCGGTCTTGAGGTTCTCCAGGATGATCTGCGGGAAGGAGCGCTTGCCGTATTCCGCGCCATCGTCACTTAGGCCATCGATGAATTCGTCGTTCTCGTCGACGCCGAGGATGCGGTGTGGGCTGAGGCTCTCGACGGTGAAGGGCCCAGCGACGCGAACTTTCTTCCTGTCCTCGTAGGGCTTGTCGTAGAGGTATTCGAACTCCGCCTTGGCGGCGATGGAGGCATCGATTTCCTTCTGTAGCGTGATGCGCGCTTGCCACCAGTCGGCATGGAATTTCTTCGCGGCTTCAGGCCAGGAACCGACTGCATCACGCGGGATTTCCCACTCATTCCACTTCTTCTTGAGGACCGCGTTCAGCTTTTCCCGGGTGGTTTCCAGCGTCTGCTGCCACTTGTCCCAGATCACATCGATCTCAGCGTTGTTGGCGATGGACTTTAGCGTGATGTGGGGAACACGCTCGTAGACGAAACCCTGGCGAATATTACCCTGCACGGGCTTCGAGCTTGGCGCAGTGCGCGTGACTTCGCCTTCCTTCATCTGACCTTCGCGGGAGTCAGCGAGCAAATAAAATGGATAGCGCGTAGCCATGATACGGGCACGAGCCAACGCGAGAGCGACACGGGAGGTATCAATAGTAATCCAACGCCGACCCCATTGCTCGGCGACCGACGCCGTCGTGCCAGAACCGCATGTGGGATCCAAGACCAAATCCCCCGGATCAGTCGCCATGAGGATGCAACGCTGAATTGCCATAGTGGGCGTCTGAACAACGTAGACCTTGGGATCGGCTCGACTCTGAATTCCACCGATGTCGTCCCAAGAATTGTTTAGAACGATTCCGGCAAAGTCAGCGAGATACCGTACATAGGAAATGCTATTTCCGGTGAGTTCGACGCGATCTGCTTTCAGCAGTCATGCCATGCCCGCCTCGTTTGTTTTCCAACGAACGCGCATAGAGGGCTTAACTGTATGACCCTCTAGCTCCACTGGGAACCATGAAGCCGCCCCCTCTCCCTTGTCGCGACCAACGCTCTGGCTCGTGAGATTGTCTTGGCGATAAACTGCGGCGTTTATTGGCAACGGCGTCCGCAGTTCACGCTCATCCGCCGTTAGCGGCCGTCTTTGTAGGTCAGGCAGGCGAATTCGGTTGTACTTTTCGGCGCCATCGTTACCCAGTTCCTTTGTTAGATGTAGCTGCCGAAACTTAGTTCGTTCGCGATCCTTCGCGTACCACAACACATGATCTAGAACGCCCGCCAAATAGACTCCGGTGGATCCTCCCGATGTCTTGGTTGATATTTGTGCGATGACATTGTCATCGCCGAACACTTCATCCATCACACCGCGTACGCGATGCACGTTTTCGTCACCTATCTGCACGAAGATAGAGCCAGAATCAGACAGCAAATCCCGCGCTACCGTCAGCCGATCCCTCAAATACGTCAGATAGCTGTGTATCCCATCGCGCCACGTATCGCGGAACGCCTTCACCTGCTCCGGTTCGCGCGTGATGTGGCCGGCGTTGCCGTCCTTCACATCGCGGCTGGTGGTCGACCACTGGAAATTGCTGTTGAACTTGATGCCGTAGGGCGGATCGAAATAGATGCACTGTACCTTGCCGCGCAGGCCTTCACGCTCGGCGAGGCTAGCCATCACTTGCAATGAATCGCCGAGGATCATGCGGTTCGACCAGTTCTGGTCGTGCTGATAGAACTCCGTCTTGTCGACGCCCTTGGGCAGGCCGTTGAAGTCGGAGAATAGATCGGGCGCGATTTCGCCCTTATCATGGGCGCGCTCCTTCGACTCCCGTAACAGGTCGTCGATCAGCACCTTGGGGTGCACCTTCTCCTGGATGTAGAGCGGCGGCGCGTTGACGACGAGATCGGACCAGTCCTGCTCGTCTTTGCCGCGCCAGACGAGCTGAGGGTCGAGATCGGTGTTGCGCGGGTATTTGACCTTCTTGGGGTTTTTCTGTTCCTGCTCGATGACGGACTGAAGCTCGGCGGTCGGGATGTTTTTCCGCTTGTCCTCGGCATGCTTCAGCGTCTCGACGGTCTTTGCAGCGCGCGGCGCGCGGGGTGCTCTGGCCATATCACTTGCTCTTTTGCATGGATGACGCCGCGGCGATCATCCCGTTGAAGGTTTCCCCGACCTTCTCTTTGAAGTCGGACTCGAATTCGTAGATCTCTGTCAGTTCGGCAAAGGCCCAGCGCCCGTAGGAGCCAAGGTTGTTCACGCCCGGCACCCAATAGGTTTCCATGGTCGCCTTCTTCTCCTTCGCGTCCTGGCGACGGTAGCCTTTGACTTCCACCACGAGATTGAGCAGATCATCCGTCCCGCGACCATCGTCGACGCGCACGATAAAGTCCGGGCGATATTTGCGGTTCTCGCCCATGTAGCGATAGGGCACTTCGAAACCGAGATTGTGATTCTTGGTGTATGCGACGACTTTGGGATGGGATTCGGCAACGCGACAGAATTCGGCCTCCCATTCGCTGTCCCAGATCACCCAATCGACGTGATTGCGCGGCGGCGGGCCCTTGGTCTCCCAGCGCGTCTCGCGCGACGTGTTGAACCGCACGAAGCGTGTGGAACCTGATGGATTGTAGGAGTCGAGCAGCGCCTTGACTGGTTTGTCGCCGATGAACGCGCTGGTGATGCCGGCGGTGATCTTGTCGCAGGCCATGTCGGCGATGGCCTGGTACATAAGCTGGCCCGGATTGGCGCCGCCCTTGCAGACGAGATAACCGTCGACCCACTCCTTGGTGATGCGCTTGAGCTGGCCGAAAAGATGCAGCTTCGGTTCCTCCCCGGGGTCGCGCCACTTGGTATAGAGCAGACGCTGGGTGACGTTGAAGACGAGGGTGGAGGGCCTGATGTCGTTCATATGCTCGACGGTCATGTCGGCGGTCTGGCCGATGATGCCTGAGTTCTGGGTGATGGACGGACCAATCAAGTCCGGAGTTAGCTCGAGCACGGAGTCCGCGTTGAACTTGGCGGTGAGCCGCTCTTCCGGCAATTCGACGCGGTAACCTTCGACGCGGGGGAAGCGGATCTCCAGATGATCACGGTCGGGCCGCACTGCGCGCACCGGGATGGTCTCGCGCGGGGGCTGGGGTGGTGCAGGCACAGGTTTGGCGGTGAAATTGAAAGGTACGCCAAAGACATCAGCGTACTCGACGTCGAAAAGCCCTTCCTTATTCAGCTCGTAGGACTGGCGGCGCAGGGCGCGGCCGATGACCTGCTCACACAGAAGCTGGGTGCCGAAGGCGCGGATGCCGAGGACATGGGTGACGGTGTTGGCGTCCCAACCTTCGGTGAGCATGGAGACGGAGACGACACAGCGGATGTTGGCGCCGAGCTGGCCCGCCTTGCCCACGGTGTTCATGACTTCGCGCAGCAGGTCCTGGTCCGTCACATTCTCCGCGGCGCGGATGTCACCGGTGCGTTCCACGATCTCGCGCCGGAAGCGGTCGATTTCATCCGACGCCATCTTGCGGAAGTTGTCGTCCAGCCCCTCGCCGCTTTCGAGTTGTTCGCTGTCGATGAGCAGCGTGTTGGGGCGAGGCAGCGGCTTGCCCGTCACGTCGTCGTAATTGCGGAAGAGCGCGAGGCGGCCGTGGTTGAGCTTGGTAGAGCCGTCGTCCTGCTTGCGCTCGAAGCCGGAGATAAAGTCGAAGACCAACTTCGAAATGGCGGTGTTCTGGCAAACGACGATGAAACAAGGGGGCACCTTGATACCGCGCTCCTGCCAGAGCCTGAAGGTTTTCTCATAGTGGCCGTAGAGGGATTCAAGCGCCGTCTGAAGAAGTGTCGGCAGCTTCAAAGGATCGAGGTCACCGGAGACGGCGCGGCCGGCGCGAGGCAGCTTGGGTTCGGCATCTTTAAGGTTCTCCCACAGATCGCGGTACATGGGCATCTCGGCGCCCGGGATGTTCTCGGCCACCGGCACGCGAGGCAGTTTGACGATGCCGCATTCGATAGCGTCCATGAGGGAGAAGTCGCTCATTGTCCAAGGGAAGAGCGTGCCTTCTGCATAACCCGAGCCGCGCAGAAAAAAAGGTGTGGCCGACAGGTCCATGATGCGGGCAATGCCAAGCTTGCGGTTCACTGTCTCGAGGCCTGAAATCCACAAGCGGGCGGCTTCGTTCTCCTTGTCCGCTTCTTTTTTCTCCTCGCCCTTCAGATCCTCGTCGTCCTCCTCGGGCGGCTTTTCGCGGTAGCAGTGATGGGCCTCATCGTTAAGAACCATGATGTTTTTGAGGCCCATGAGATCCGGCATGACGCGCTGGATCATCTGGCCTTCGGTCTCCTTGGTGTCGAGATCATCCCCGCCTCGGCCCTGGAGCAGACGCCGGCCGCCGGCGGAAAGTTCGACACGCTCGCGCAGCTTGAAGGCGTGATAGTTGGTGATAACGATCTTGGCCTTCCTGATTTCATCGTGGAGATCCGGCGGAACGATCTCGCGGTCGAAGTAGTAGGAATCCGGATCGTTGGGCTGAAGAACGCGCAGGCGGTCCTTGATGGTGAGGCCGGGCGCGACGATGAGAAATCCCCGGGTGAAGTTTTTGCTTTCGCGGCGAGCGGCGTTGACAGTCTGCCAGGCAATGAGCATGGCCATGACCGTAGTCTTGCCGGCGCCGGTGGCGAGTTTGAGGGCGAGACGGTTGAGCCCGGGATTGGCTTCGTCTGTGGCGGACTTCAGGAGGCCCAGGATGCGCTTGCCGGCGGCGGTGTTGGGGGCCACCTCAGTGAGCCAGATTGCCGTCTCCACGGCCTCGATCTGACAGAAGAAGGGGCGCACACCAGCGAAGTCGTGATGCCGCCAATGATGGAGGAGCCGCGCCGTCTCGGGAGTCACCTGCCACTGGTTGGGGTTTGGGAGGGATCGCCAGGAGTCCACAGCCTGACGCACCTCGTTGATGACGGAGGTCGTGTCGTACTGTTGCTTGGCGGTCGAAAGGCCCTTGCCCTCGTCGAACACCATCTCCGCCTGTTTGCCGCGGCCCTTCTTACGCTTCTTGGGCTTCGGAATAGGGGTGATAAACGATGCTCTTCGGCGGGACTCCATAACCCGCTGGGTCGGCTGGCCCTGGTCGTCCAGTTCCCAGTGGCGCCGCGGATATTCGTAAGGCGAATTGAGGATCGGACGCTCAAAAAAAGCCTGTAACACTCTTCCCCCTTGTAGGCTCCGCGCGAAGGCAAATAGTCTCGCCTTTCAACCGCAGCTTGCGGAAACGCGATAGGCTACCACGCTACAGGGGACGGTATGGCCAGGGAAGGACCGTACCGGGTGCAGCGGGAGGAAAAATGCCGGAAGGCGCTGGAAGCGCTGCAGAATTTCAGAGCGGAGCGTTCGTCCGCTCCAAGAAGGATGCGTCCGTCTCCGGGATCGTAACCGAGGCGCCGCCGATGACGACCGGCGGGGATATGCTCTTTGTCCAGGTACGGCTTGGAACGGGCGAACTCCGTTACATTTCGGTGGAGAGCCTCGAACTCGTCCCCGCCCAGGCCGAGACGGCAGACCAGCTTTTCGCCAAAGGGCGCTTCACCGATCCCGACTGGTTGCGACGCACGCTGACCCGTATCAGGGTGACCGGGGGCCTTGCCGACATGTTCTACAGCATGGAGGCGAGTGATACCGACTTCTATGCGCACCAGTTCAAGCCGGTCCTGAAACTTCTCAATTCTCCGTCGGAGTCGCTTCTAATTGCCGACGAGGTTGGTCTCGGAAAGACGATTGAAGCCGGTCTGATCTGGACCGAGTTGCGCGCCCGGTTCGATGCTAGGCGGCTCCTTGTGGTTTGCCCAAAGACGCTCTGCCAGAAGTGGCGCATGGAACTCGATCGCCGGTTCGGGGTCGACGCAAAGATCGTCAACGCGGCCGAACTCCTTGAATTGATGCAGGAGCGCTCGGCAACGAACCAGGGCTTTGCGGCAATCAGTTGGATGCAGGCGCTTCGCCCGCCACGAGACTGGGAGGAAGCCGACTACGGCCCCGGCAACGAAGCGAGCAGGAAGCCGCAGGCAAAGCTGGCCCGATACCTGCGTGACGCCGCGGCCTACGCGCCGCTTTTCGACCTGCTTGTGATCGACGAAGCGCACTATATGCGCAATCCCGAGACCCAGACGCACAAGGTGGGCAGCGCGCTTCAACCTGTCAGCTCACATCGCGTTTTTCTTTCGGCAACGCCGATCCATCTCAAGAATGACGATCTCCATGCGCTTCTGAAGCTGCTCGACCCGGATACCTTCCAGCGCGCCGATGCCTTTCATGAGATTCTGGCCACCAACCAGCCGCTGATCGAGGCCCGTGACAGGGTCATGTCCTCGGCGTCGAAAGCATCGGAGATCCGCGGTCTCATTGACAAGGCAATGGCCGAACCACTGCTACGCGGGAACAACCAGCTTGCCCTGATCAAGGAGGCCCTCGGCGGACGATTGGATGCGCGGCGGCGATCCGAAATCGCTTGGCAACTCGAGCAGGCCAGCCTGCTTGCGAACGTCGTGACGCGTACGCGGCGCAGGGATGTCGAGGCCTTCAAGGTCGTGCGTGATCCTGCCGCCCCCCATCTCGATATGTCGGAGGCCGAACGAAAATTCTATGACGCCGCGACGGCTGAAGTGAGCCGCCACGCGATGAAGATGAAGGTGAGCGACAGGTTCCTCCTCTCCGTTCCGCAGCGTCTCTTGTCGTCGAGCGCTGCAGCCGCTTCGAGGTACTGGGCGGCGGCGTCAGGCGACTCGTTTGCTGAGCTGGACGAGGACGAGGAGCTGGCCACCGAACCGGACCAGGCTGACGATCACCGGCCGCTGAGGGATCGCCTGTCCGATCTTGCACGAAAGCTGAATCTCACGTCCGAGTTGGAGGACAATGACACTAAGTACGAGTGCCTCAAGGCAGTCCTGTCGGGAGTGAAGAAGTCGGACGGTGCAGCCAAACTGATCGTATTCTCCAGCTTCCGCATTACGCTCGACTATCTCGCCCGGCGCCTGAAGAAGGACGGCGTGAACGCCGTCCTCATGCACGGAAGCGTGAAGGAAAGTCGTGATGAACTGCTGCGGCGGTTTCGCGAGGAGTCTGACATCGATCTGCTTCTGTCATCCGAGGTTGGCAGCGAAGGTATCGATCTCCAGTTCTGCTGGGCGATGGTCAACTATGATCTCCCCTGGAACCCAATGCGTCTGGAGCAGCGCATAGGCCGTATCGATCGCCTGGGGCAAAAGGCCAAGCGAATCCGCATCACCAATCTGGTTCACGACGGGACGATCGACAACGAGATCTACCGCAGGCTCTACCTTCGCCTCGACCTTTGTCGACAGGCGCTTGGAGAGTTTGAGGCGGTTCTGGGTGAACCGATCCGCGAGCTCACCTCGATCCTCATGGACCCCAACCTGACGGAAGGTCAGAAGGCGCAGCAGCTTGAGCAGACGGCACAAGCGCTAGAGAACCAGAAGCTCCATCACGAGAAGCTGGAGGCTGAGGCCGGCAGTCTGGTCGCGCACGGCGACGTAATTCTCCAGAAGATTCGCGATGCCCACGACATGAACCGATGGTTGACTGATCGGGACATTTTTACGTTCGTCTCGGATGCCCTGAACCGCCACTATCCGGGTTGCACTATCCGGGCGCTTCATGCTTC
>JAIUPE010000010.1:0-7885 GCA_020160875.1 Pseudomonadota bacterium | reverse complement strand
GGCAGATACGATATCGCGCTGACGGCGGAAGCGCGCAGCGACTTCGCGAGATTTGCCGAGGGTCGCGGGATCGGGCGCGCCACCCGGCTGCTGACCGGTTCCCAGTCCACGAGGTACAGGTTTGTCTCGAGCGCCGTGCGTTCACGGGAGCCGGAAACAGAAAATATTTCCAGCCTTCATCCGCTGGTTCGTTTTGCCAGCCACAAGGACCGCGATGAGGCGGTTCGGGAACAGATGGCTGCGGTGGCGACTGTCGTGCCCGCATCCGTGATCCCCAGGAATCCGCCGGTACCTGGTCTGTATGTCGTTGGCTTGGCCAAATGGTCGGCTGGCGCGGAACGCGGCGCGGGCCTCCATCTCGGATACGCAGGCTGCCGGGTGGGTGACGGCGATCCGATAGATGCAAACGTGGCTGAAAGCATTCTCCACGCGGCTGCGTCAGAGGGCGCGGTCCTCATAAATGCGGGGACCCACCCGTCGTTGGATACCGCCAGCTTCCGCCTCCAACACGTCGTCGCGCCAACGCTGCGGCGGGAATTCGATGCATTTATTACGAGATTCCGCGCCGAGGCGGACGATCGCGCACAGCTCCAGCTTCGAACGCTCGCCAATCATGTGGAACGGCAAAGAAATCAGCTTTCGCAAATTGCCGACAATCACCGCTTTCATGGGCGGGAGTCTCTCGCCGCAGCGACGGAGGGCCGCCTGCGCGAGCTCCTGGCCAAGAGCACGCGCCGCCGTGCTGATATTGAAGCCGCACGAGCCGTCAATCCTGGATTTTCCGAAGTCAGCTATCTCATGGTTCAGGTGGACGAGCGATGAAGCACCGCAAGGGCGGGAACAGGAAGCGTGGGAATCGCAGGCGGAGTTCAGAACCGTTCGTTCCCCTGAGACTTCAGGCGAAGAAGGTGGAACACCTGTTCCAATCCGATTCGTCCCAGGCGATCTTAGTGCAAGGTGCGCCCAGGACTCTGCCGGGCGACCTGCCGCAGTTGAAGCTCGTTCATGACGTGCCGCTGCCGCACCTTCCGAGAGTGCTTTCCTGGGATAGGGCGCCATACGAGGAATTTCTTCGGATTGGATCGGCCCCGGCACCTTCAACCGGCGAAACGCTGCTCGGCGTCATAGGTATAGATTGTGGTACCAGCAGCACCAAAGTCGTCGTGAGATTTCCGGAAGAGCCGGGGGCGCCCGGTTTCGCGGTCGAATTCCCGGATTGGTGCAGGGCTGAGAAATGCCCGCACCTCTGGAGCACCTTTGTCTGGGCGCAGTCTGACGGCACATTGACGCCTTGGGCTGACGGTCAAGGGGCTCCTGTGACCCGGCTCAAGACCGGGATCATGTCCGCGCGACCGAACGAGATCGCCGTTTCCAATGGCGGGCAATCACCCACCTATTTTGATGCGGCCATCGCCTACCTTGCCTATGTCATACGCTATTCGCGCGGGTGGTTGATCTCTACCGTTCCCGAACAGTTTCGCGGGCGTCGTGCGCGATGGCTGGTAAACGTGGGCCTTCCTTCACAGGACTACGACAACGAGCTGCTTGTGCGGACCTACAGGAATGTAGCGGCCGCAGCGGTTAGGCTCGCAGATTCGGGCCGGCCCGTCACAGTGATGGAGACGCGCCGCGTCTTGTCGGAGATCTCGCCGGCCGACACTGGAACGGACCAGGAAGGCATTCGGCGGCACGGCATTGGCGTTATTCCGGAACTGGCGGCCGAAGTCGCCGGATTTGCCCAGGACCCGGCGCGACGTGCCGACGGACTTTACGTCATGATCGACGTCGGGGCCGGCACGCTCGACGTCTGCACCTTCAACATCGGTACGTGGAACTATACGGATCAATACAGTCTCTTCGCGGCGGAGGTGAAGCCGTTGGGCGTGGCGGCCGAAAAATGGTTTCTCGATGAAGGCCTCTCACGACAGCAGTTCATCGAGCAATGCACCCGGCTTCAACGTCGGATAGTGAATTATACCCGCGTCAAGCGGGCCCCAACGTCCCCGGCGTGGCGCCACGACGGGCAGGTGCCGGTTTTTCTGTGTGGAGGAGGTGCCCGCAATGCGCTTCACCGCGGCGTCGTGGATGATCTCGATCCGTGGCTGAAAAAGTTCGCCGGCAACCGGGGCATGCGCCTCATGCAGCTGGCGACTCCAAAGTCGCTCAAGATGCACAGCGCAGTCCCTCATGATCGTCTGGCCGTGGCGTGGGGACTTGGTCATCTGGAATTTCAGATCGGAACGATCGTCCCGCCGAGCGACATTGACGACCTCGATTTTGTGAAAGCGAAGGAAATCGAAATGGTCGGCAAGGAGATGACATGACGGAGGACGGCGAGTTCGCCAAACTCGATCTTGGGCGGATCCAGATCTGGATCGAGCGCCACCAGCAGGCAGGCCGCACGTCCGACCCGAAGTATGCCCGGCTGCTGGCAGAGCGCGCGCGCCGTACGGGCGCCGGACTTGATGTGGAAGTGACGCTTCGCAGGTTGCAGGAAGCCGCAAGATGCCGGGAGTTCGTCACCTACGGCGAAGTCGCCGAGGCCAACCGCATGAGCTGGAAACAGGCGAGACACCGGATGAACGGCGATGGTGGGCACCTGGACCAGATCGTCGACATCTGTCATGCGCGTGGACTGCCGCATTTCACTTCGCTCTGCGTCAATCAGGCTGGAAGATCAGACGGGACACTTGCCGACACGGCGCTCAGCGGCTTTATAAAGGCGCTGCGCAGAACTGGCCGCGACATTCTCGATGAAGAGATGGAAGCTGCGCTTAAATCCGAGCAAGCGGCATGTTTCGCTTGGGGAGAGCGGAATGACGGATAGGGCGGGAGCCTGGACCTAGATGGCCAAGTATCCGAAGCAGACCTGCCGCGACTGCGGCAACGCGGAGTGGGTCTGGTCGACCAATACATACGCCGAAGGAAAGCGGCGGATCATCGTTCAACAGCCGGGCTATTGCCTTGCAGAGAAATCCGCGGCGAACGACGGTAGTGGCCTCAAGCCCGCCATTGACGCGCAGCATCCATTTGAGAGGTGTGCTGCTTGGGCGGCCCGGCCACAGAGCGACTAGTTGATCGACGAATACCTGAAGGATCCGGAAGAATGTCAGCCGTCGGTTTTGTAGAAGCGTTCGCGTCCTACCAAGCGGAACTCGTCAACGCGAATTGGGCTGTTTCCAGCATTGCTCAGGATGGCTCGTTGGTCTTGAGCTGTTGGGCCCATTTGTTCAAGTCCACCGAACACCGCCGACTTATATATAAGGACAACTTGAGGCGGTGGGGTACGAGCAATCCGCTAGGACGAAGTCTTCTGGCGGACCATCTTGTAAAGGCGCGGGATGACAAATTGCCGGTGCGAATTGTTGTCGCCACTGCGAGAAATCCTGCAGAGCTTGACGCGGTTCAGGACGCCAGCAAGATCAAAAAGACCTTTCACGCCCGATCCGACTGGGTTGGCCGCTTGGCCGCCTTCGATGGTGACAACTTCGAAATTGAGATTGGTCGTGCGCCTTGAGGGTGCGCCGCGCCGGCCGGGGCCGGTAAGCCTTCTGGCGCGGAGAACGGTCCGCTCACGGATATGAATGCAGCTCGAGGTGGGCGAGTGGCGATGATGGAGTTCTTTGCCGGGGCTATTGGTACATTGAATAATCCAGGTTCTCATCGCGACGTCCCTCTAAAGCTGGGCAAAGCTCGCGAGATGGTCATGACGGCCTCTCTGCTCCTGCGGATTGTTGATGAACGCGCGCCGTAAGCCAATAAAATTGACTAAGAAGCGAGCGGCGCTTCTCCAAATTGAGGCGGCTATTACGCACATGCGCGCTGGCCGCTGGGCAGAAGCTGTGACCCTGGCTGGGGCTGCCGAGCACTGTCTTCCCGCGCTTGAAGGTGCCGGCGTCAAAATGCTCATTGCGAAGGGACTTGAGCGAATAGCGGATGAAGATGATCTCGGCCGCGAGGCGATCGCGCGAGGCATAGTCACAAAGAACGATATCGTGCGCGTCGTAAATCAAACACGCGACTGGCTTAAGCACTGGAACGCAGACCAACCCGACGAATGGGAAGTAGAAGCCGACGACGCGCTGTTCATGATCTTCCGCGCCGTCACGGTTTATGACGGCAATGATGGACGTAACAGCTCGTCGTTGGATTGGTTCCGAAACTTCACGCGAAAACGCCTAAAAGAGTTGATGGCGAATGCCGGGTAGTCCTGTGAAGCCCGAAGAGGAGTTCGAGTGCCGAGGTTTTCTGGCGGATGCGGTGGCCGGGGCGACCCAGCATTTGCGAGCAGAAAACGCGGGGTGGTTCGAGTTGGCCGAAGCGTTGAACCTTTCACTCATGGCTGTGATCATGAGGGGAATGGGGAGCGCGAGGCGTGGAAACTGGGATGCCGATGCCGTAGGGGTTCGCATCTTGCTCAGGGTGTCCGGAATGCTCCAGGGAGTCGTCCTGTTGGCAGAGCGCGGGATGATAGCTGAGGCGAGGACGCTAACCCGCAGTGCCGTTGAGAGCGTGCTTCACGTTGGTGCGCTCCACGAACAAGGCGCCGCCTATATTGAAATGCTAAAAGCTGACTCGGAGGCCAGCCGTAAGCGCCAGGGCAAATTCATTCTCGCCGAAGGACTATTAACGGACGGCGACCCTCGAAATAAACTGGAAGCGGCGATTACAGAGATCGAGAGTGCGAAGCCTATAAATTTGAAGGACGTCGCGAGCCTCAGTCCATTTGCGAAGGAATATTTAGCCTATCAGCGCCTCTCAGACGACGCCGCGCATCTCACCGGCAAATCCCTAAATAGATATATCCGAGTGGCAGGCGACCGCTCGGGGTGGTCGTATGCGATTGGACAGGGCGAGCCGGCGGAAATCGCAGCGACGTTGCACCACGTCGTGAGAGCGGGCCTTGCCGTTGGTGTGGCCGTTACCTCTCTATTGAAAGATCAAGCTGGAAACGCGGAACTGGCAGCTCTGAGCGAGCGGTACGGCAAAATGCCCGAAGTTCCCCCAGTCTGATCGAGCCTCCCATAGAAACGGGTTCAGCTTATCGTTTGATGTCAAACGTGCATGCACCCCAAAGCGCTTGAGCGTTTCGCCGCGCCATCTCCATGGACGACTTCCAGGCGAAACCCGATCCGTTGATCCCCTGGTGGAGCGCGTCAACGATAGCCACGGCGCGCCAAAGAAGACGCCGCTCATCGCCGTACTTCATGTTAGCTACGTCTTCTTGCGCCATTTCAAGGTATGTGCGTTCTAAGGAATGCGCGAAGTACTTGTCCCGCATGTTTCGCACAGACTTCAGCTTTGACGACGCCTCGATGCGCTTTGACCACCTAATGGCGGTTTGCAGCCGGAGTCTGGCGCGGGCTGTTCGCCGGAGCGCATGCGCTTGTTCCGACCGAGAAACTGCCTCTTCAATGAGGCGACCGGTTTCTTCGTCCTCGCCTTGGTCGTATGCGCGCGTCCCGATGGTTCCCCAGCTCGCTCGAGTTTCTTCAGCAAGCATGTCGAGCACATCGTCTCGATCGATCAACTTCACGACGGTGGGAATGCTCACTTTGTGAATTCTCGCTGCATCCCACAATGCGCAGAGCCGTACGATTTCGTATCGATGCGTTGCAGCCTGGAAAGTATTGAAAGCGTGCGCAGCATGGGAGCGGGGGATCTGCGACGCGAGTGTCGGGGAATACACGATAATGCGGTTAGCTTCGTGTAACTCCAGGAGGTGAAGGGCCTGGTCCACGAGGACACTCGTCTTGGCTTTCGCACGGCTGACCCGCTCCTCTACGGTGAGTTCTGCAAGAGCGGCCGCTTTCGATGAGGCGATCGACGTCAACCGGAGGCCTCACCGATATCCAATCCCAGCGCTGCGAATAGTTGGCGCCAGCGCTCGAGCGCTTGCTCCATGATCCCGGCCGCGGCATGACGTTCTCCGTTGACGAGGAGCTTCAACGTCGCGATGGGAGGATGTGGGCTCGCCCGGCCGACCGGTCGAAATACATCCCCGACGACGTAATACTCGCCGGCACCAGGAGCGACGGGGCGCTGGGTGCCCTCCACGCTTACGCTGCCGGTTGCAAACATGACCGGCGCGAGTTCCGTCACCGGGCTTTTCACATGCTTCGCCTGAGTCCCGAACGTGAAGCACATTTGTAGGGCCTTGTCGTCGCGGAGGAGAAACCGTTGCAAGTCCTCAAGCTCGATCGGCCGCGCGGGGCCGCCGGCCATCTGGGAGGCTCGGATTCGTACCGCCGGCTTGTCGCGAATAGCCACCCAGACCCACTCGACGAGATGCCAACCGGTCACGCTGAAGTTGGTGACGTGGTCCATAAGGTCCGGGAGGGTCGACGATTCGCAGAAGCGCCGATACTCTCGTTCGAGCTTTGCCAGCATATCGGCGGGGGAGCGATAGACCTCGGAAAGTGCGCCTTCAGCGCTCGGCGGGCGTGACATGCCATCCCTTAATAGGCGTGCCCCCCGGCCAAGGCGGCGAGCGGGGCGTTACATGGCCAAATTTACCACTTTTCCCGGCGCCCTTGTGGGCTGCTTTGTGGGCCGCGGCCGACGTTCTTGCAGAAATCTCCGAAAAACCGCACTATTTTTCCCTCTTGCGGAGGACACCCTCTCCGCCATTCTGCTACGCGGCTGCGCCGCTTCGCAGAATTGCCCCTCCTCTAATAATCCGCCGCCAGCCTCACCACATATCGCCGTGGTGACGTCGGTGCGATGCGGCCCGACGCGCCATCCACCGTCCAGCCATAGGCATTGGTGACATTGCGCACCTGGAAGCGCAGGTTCGCGCGTTTTTCGAAGACGGTGAAGGAATAGCGCGTGCCGAGATCCCAGGTCACCGCCGTTGGGATACGGAAATTGTTCGCGCGATTGGCGTAGTGCGACTCATCGATGTTGAGCTGCGTGTCGACCGAGAAGCCCTTCAACGCGGGCAAAGCATACTGCACGTTGAGTAGATACTTCGCCGGCGGCAGTCCCGGCGGGATGGGCCCGATCAGCCCGCGTTCCACGCTGAGGCCCGAGACGCGCGCCTGCAGCAGCACCGCGCCGGCCACCACCGTCAGTCCCGGCGCCACTTGGCCCGTCAGCGACATCTCCACGCCGCGATGCCGCAGGCCGCCCACGTCGGTGTAGACGTTGGCCTGATCGCGATCGAAATAGGGCTTCGAGATCTCGAACACGCCCGCCACCAGATTCAGGCCGGGCTTGATGCGATAACGAACGCCTGCATCGATTTGTTCGGTCAGCGCCGCCGGTACGGGCTGGCCCCGGTTCACCGCGTTGTCGGGCGCCGTGCCGAATTCCTCGAGGCCGCGCGTGTAGCTGGCATAGAGCGCCAGATCGTCGGTCGGACGTACGGCGACGGTGGCGTTGTACAGCCACGGCGCGCTGCGTGTTTCGGCCGGCGTGGCGTTTTCTTTCCCGAACCTACGGCGATAAAAACTCTTTTGAAGGCCCGCGCTGAATTCGCCGACCTTCGCCCACTGTCCCACATAGCTCACGCCCGGTGTGATCTGGCGCACCACATCCCGGTCGCGCATGTCGTAGACGAAGGCGGGTTCGGCCACGCTATGAAAGCCGTTCACCGTCGTCGGTCCGAACGCCACCGTAGTCGTGCCGCCGAACGTGCGGCGCGTGTCGCGGCCGCGCGCCGCGAAATGAAGGGTATGGCGGAAATCCCCGCGCGTCGTCACCCCGGACAGCCGCGCTTCGCCGGAGGTGCCCGCCGACACATGATGCGGCGAGCCCACGATATCGAGCAGGGCGTCGCCATTTTTCTGCACGTTGCGATACAGGATCGAATAATTCTCCGGCCGATCGTTCTTTGAATCGAAGACGCCGACTTGAAGCTGCCAATCGTCCGTGACGTGCCCGC
>JAIUPE010000009.1 GCA_020160875.1 Pseudomonadota bacterium | reverse complement strand
GCCTTTCTGGATGAGGGCCAATGCCCCTTCCGAAATCGCCGGCGTCTCGGGGTTGTTGTAATTCCGGCGATGGAGGCCTGCGAAATACGCCGCGAGATCGCTCATCTGCTGATCGTCGAGGTCATCGGCGATCGGCTTCATGACGTCGCTTGCGCGGGCGCCGGTCTTGATGTCGCGCAGTTGCTTGAAGATCGCCCGCGCGGACTGTCCCGTAATCGAGGGGATGGTCGCCGGATCGGAGGTTTCCCCGTCCGCGAGATGGCAGCTTATGCACACATCGCCGGCCAGCGCCGCGCCCTTTTCCGCGTTGCCCGCGGCCAGAAGCGCCGCTGTGCCCTGGTCCAGGGCGACCGTGGAGCCTGCGGTTTGTGTGGCCACTTTGGGTGACGTCTCGACGGTGAGACCGATGGCCCGGCAGAGGGCCGCGAACACATCAAGGCCTTCCTCGCGGCCCAGCATCGCCGGAACGGCAAGGAACGCGAGCAGCCCCGCGATAAGGGCGGTGGCGCCGATGAGGCCGGCGGCTTTGGCCCCAAAAGTGTCGTGGGTCGGTTTCGATCTATTGTCCATTGACGCGGTGTACCTGAGCCTGAGGGGGCTTCACGACGAAGGAGTGCGCAATCGGCACGGCGTAGGCCGCCGTCATCAGCACAAGGACCAGCACGTTCCACAGTGAGAACCCATTGAGCGCGGCGGGCGCGGCTGTGCCGGGATGAAGCGAGACCGCATAACGCATCGGTTCGGTCTCGGCCTGAAGCTTTTTGTCGTCGATGTGGAAGCGCGCAATGTTGCAGATGAACAGCGCGGCGCTGACCACCAGGATCGCGCCGCCGAGCAGCGACGCGGCCATCCACGGCGACCACCACGCGATGTTGGGGTCGCTGTAGTCGAATTGCGCGACGCGGCGCCATTGGCCGAACAAGCCGAGGACGTGCCAGGGCAAGCTGAGGATCATCATCCCGATGGCCCACGACCAAAGTTGCACACGTTGCAGGGCGACGGACGGCGTCTTGCGGCCGGTGAGTTTCGGCCAGATCTCGTAGGCGATCGCAAAATACATGATCACGACGCTGCCGCCGAAAATCATGTGGAAATGCGCTGTCACCCACGATGTGTTGTGGATCATGGCGTTCATGCCATAGCTCATATTGATCAGGCCGCCGAAGCCGCCGAACCACAGCATCGAGAACGACAGGCCGGTCGCGAGCACCATTGGCTCTTTCCAAGGAAGGGCGCCCACCCATCCGAGTAACCCCTGGCCGCCACGGAGCCGGCCGGCCGTTTCCATCGACGCGCAAACCGTGAACACCGTGAGCAGGGTCGGCACCGCGACAAGCACCGTGAAAACCATTTGCACCGTCTTGAATCCGCTGGGTGGGTGCGGATCCATGAACAGATGGTGGAGGCCGACGGGCAGTCCATAGATCAGGAAGGAGACGAAGCTGATGCGCGCCATCGTATCGCTATAGAGACGTCCCCCCGCTTTCTGCGGTGCCATCGTATAGAAAGCGATATAGGCGGGGAGCAGCCAGAAATAGACGATGGCGTGTAGCGTCCAGGAGAACAGCGTGCGGGTAAGCCCTACGTCCACCGTGTCCGTCACGCCGAACGCGGCCGGAAGCACGACGAAGACGATCTCCGCCGCGACGCCGATCGTCGTCCACAGCCACAAGACGGCGTTCGCGGCGGTCGCGAACATCGCAAGGGGGACGGATTTGCCCGGGTTTTCCCGCTTCCACTGACCCATGGCGACCAGCATGAGCACGCACCAGACCCAGGATGAGGCAACGACGAGAACGAGCCCGACGTAGAACCAGGGGCTTGCCGTGAGGGGCGGATAGAAGGTGAACAGCACGGTCGCCTGGCCGCTGATCACCGTCGCGACCACGAGCACGACCCCGGCGATGCCGGCGTAGAACGCGGCCCACGCGAGTTGCGGAAATGGCACGGGACGCTTCAACGCGGTCTCGGCGACGAAGTATCCGAAGCCCATGATGAAGAACGTCGTGAGGACGTACCCCATCGCTGAGCCGTGGGCCGTGACGGAGATGAAGTAGTTTTCCGACGATGACAGGGGCGCGGCGAATGGGCTGCGCACCCACATCTGCCAAAGGCCCAGGATGATCGCGCCGCCGAACGCCGCGAACGCGGTCCAGAGATGGGCGAGAATCAGGCGGCTAAGGCTCGGCACAGTGCGCCCTCCCATCGGCATCGGGTTTGAATTCGTTCACGGGAACCACACGTACTTTGGCGATCATTTGACTGTGTCCCAGACCGCAAAATTCGTGACACGGCATCAGCTTCTCGCCGGCTTCAGCGAAGCGGGTCCGCACGCGGCTGATATAGCCGGGAACGATCATGGTGTTGACGTTGGTGCCCACGACCATGATGCCGTGGATCACGTCGGGGCTTACGACGCGGAACGTCACGGGCGCGTCCTGCGGGACAACGACGCACGACGGCACAAAGGAGAATTGCGTGGTCACAAGGCGGATGACGACGCCGCCCTCGGGTTCCAGGCGCGTGCCAAGATTGTCTTCGGCGAATTCACCGCTGACATGGATGGTCGCCGGATCGATGAGTTCGACGTTCGACGGTGGGCTGAGATGTTGAGCGATGGCCGCGTACAGGATCGCGGTGAGGAAGATCACCGACACCACGGCCATCGCTAAAGCCCAGCGGCGCTCGCTTTGCACGACGCCAGTTTCACTGATCGCCATCTCAGCCGACCGGCCCGCGGGGCAGAAAAATAAGGAAATAGACCAGCAGCCAGCCGATCACGAGCAAGCCCACCGCCGTGCCCGCGAGCGCGAATGCGCCTTGCGGGACGTCGGTAAGCTTTGCGGATGCGGCGGCGAATTCGGCCGGGTCGCCCACGCCCTCGCGTGTTTGGTTGTCCATGGAAAATCAGCCCTTATACGTCGTCTTTTACGACCATGGCGCGCGTGTTGGGTAAGGGCATTGATCGCGATCAACCGCCGTGGCCGGCGGTCGCGGCAATCCTCCAGGATGCCGGGCCGATGGCGCGTTATGGGGCCGTGTGCGACATCCATGCATGCGCCAGCATGTCACAGAGCAGATCGCCATAGCTCCAGCCCATCGCGCGCGCGGCGATGGTCGACAGGCTGTCCTGATCCTCGCGGCCGGGGCGGCCCGCGCCGGTAAGATTGGGCTTCATGTTGAGGTCGAACAGTCGCATCTCTCCGGCGCCGTCGCCGCGGCAGTCGATGCGGATCGGCGCGCGGGCCTGCATGAGCCGCGCCGCCGCGATACAGTGTTCCAACATGCGGGTGACGGCGGGAGCCGCTTGCTCGCGCGGCGTCAAGGCGCGGCTGTTCTGCGTCACGGCCACAACGCCGTTGTATGGCGCGACGCCGTCGTGGTGGTTGAAACGCAGCACCGGCGGAAGTGCGGTGAAGTCCGTGTCCGTGGGAAGGACGGTCACCGTCATTTCGGCGCCGCTCAGATATTGCTCGATCATGACGGTGTCGCCGAAGCGGGCCGAGGCGATGAGCGCCTCGGCGGCGGCGAGAAGCGCATCAAGATCCCGGACCCGGCTCACGCCTTGACTGCCGCGCCCGCGGATCGGCTTCACGACCAAGGGGAAATCGAGACCGGCGGCGCGCAGGGCGGCCGGTGTAAGGGCGCGGAGCGCCGCGCGTCCGGCCACCAATGAGGCGGGCAGGGGCAAGCCGTTCGCGCGCAGCCGCGTATTGGTCGCGAATTTGTCGTCGCCGGATTGTTGTGCCGCCGGAGGCTGGCCGACGATCCAGTGCGTGGCCATGACGCGCTCCAGGGGATGGCCTTCGAATAACACGGTGTTGGCCCAGAGCACGCCGGCGCCGCGCCCGATGGCATCTTGGATTCCCTCGTGCGTATCCGGGAACACCCAGTCCATGGGCCGCGTGGGGTCGGGGGCCGCGACGGGCGTCAGGATCTTGACGCCGCGGCCCTTGAGACAAAAACCGATGTCGGCGCCGCTATCCGAATAGCCGCCCGGCTTTGCGTCCTTGCGCAACCCGCCGATCTCGGGCGGCGGCAGGGCCTGGTAGAGGATGGCGACGGGGGCGCGGGGCGGCATGGGCCGTGGGTATGCAATGGCGCGGGTACGGTCAAGGCGGGGTGGGAAGATGTCCCCATAACAAGAATGCGTCCCCAAAACATTGACATTCTCCCGCGTTTCCGCTAGGGTGCCTTTCGCTCTTTGACATCGTGAATCGCGGTGAGAAAAAACGGCGGCCCCGGCCCCTCACGCGCGCCTGCTCTTCCAAGTGTCGCAAAGTGTCGCGCAGTGTCGCAAACGGCCGGGTTTCAGCTAACGTTTTGAACGTGCTTACAAATTTCGAACGTGTCGCTGTCGCAAGTGTCGCACACAAAAAAGCGGAGGGTTATTTCCCATCCGCCATGCTGCCGCCGGCGGTCTCCCGCATCGTGACGGCGGCGAACAGCGCCAGCGCCGAGACCGCGACGATGTAATAGGCGGGCGACAGATTGTCCGCCGTCTTCAGCAGCAGCCATGTGCCGATGAACGGCGCCGTGCCTCCGAACAGCGTGTAACCGATGTTGAAGCTCATCGTTGCGCCGGTCACGCGCGTGCGGGCCGGGAACATCTCGACGACCGCGATTCCGAACGCGCCCCAGAAAAATCCATAGTTCATCCCGAGCAGGGTTTGTCCGAGCAACGCCATTCCAAAGCTGGCGCTGCTGGCCAGCATGAACGCTGGGATGGTCAAGATGAGACTGAGCACGATCGTTGAAAGCACGACCGGCTTGCGCCCATAGCGGTCCGACAACTCGCCGCCGCCCCAAAAGCTGACGAAGGCGATGAACATCGCGAGGCCGTTGGAGAGCAGGGCGTCCTGGCGGTCCAATCCCGTTTCCACCAGATAGGTCACGAAGTAGCCACTGAGCGAGTAGAAACCGAGTGACGAGAAGGCCGCGAGCGCGAACGCGCGCACCATCGCGGCGGTTTGCAGCGTTGCGGCCTCGCGAAGCGGCGATGTGGAGATGCCCGCCGTGGCGACCACCTGCTCGAAGGCCGGGGACTCATCCACGATCCGGCGGATGTACAACCCGATCAGCGCGAGTGGGCCGCCCAGGATGAACGGAATGCGCCAGCCCCATGACTGATAATCCTCGGCGGGCATGCCGTTCGAGAACGCCAGCACCACGATGGCGGCGGCCACCGGCGCCGCCGTCGAGAATGAGAATGTGAACGAGACGAAGCGGCCGCGGTGACGGGGCGGCGCATGCTCGGCGACGAAAGAGTTCGAGCTGACGGTTTCGCCCGCGGCGGAAAGGCCTTGGAGCAAGCGGCAGACGATCAAGAGGATCGGCGCGAGGATGCCGATTTGCGCGTAGGTCGGCAGAAGCCCGATCCCGACGGTCGCGCTGCCCATCAATAGAATGACGAGCGACAGAACCCGGCGGCGGCCGATTTTGTCGCCGAGTGTGCCAAAGATGTAGCCGCCGACGGGGCGGGCCAGGAAGCCGACCGAATAGATCGCGAAGGTCGCCAGGATCGCGATCGCCGGATCGCCCGCCGGAAAAAACAGTTTCGCGATGGTCGCGGCCGAATAGGCGTAGATGACGAAGTCATACCATTCGACAAACTGGCCGATGGCCGCCGAGGACAGGACGCGTTTGAACGAAAGGGCTTTGTCAGCGGCTGGGGCCGGGTGTGTCACTTCTATATCCGCCATTTCATGGATTTCGCGCGGCGTTAATGGCGGGTCTCCTGCGGCGTGTTCAACCGCAAAAGAAATAACGTTCTGAATTTTCGGCGTTTTGGAGAAAATGGTGGGCGGTACTGGGATTGAACCAGTGACCCCACGCGTGTGAAGCGTGTGCTCTCCCGCTGAGCTAACCGCCCGTCCTGCAACCGGTCGAAGGATGCAAAAGGAAGGCCGGTTCTTAAAGTCCGTCCCGGCCCCTGTCAAGGCGGCCCGAAGCCGGGTACTGCCTCAGTTTGAATTTTGAATCAACGCGGTAGCCTTCTTTTTGTAAGGACCACGAGGTTTTGGGGTCGCGGCCGCCGAATCGATCAGGGCCACGATATCCGACATTTCCCACAGGCGAGGGGAGAGACCGCAAGCCATCGCCGGGGACATCTTCACCGCCGAGTTGATCCGCACGAAGTTGTACCAGACGGTGTACAGCGAGATCATGTGGCAGTGGTTCTGAAACTTCTTGCTGTGCGCGTTGGTCAGGCGGGTGAACCGGCGCATGTGCATACGCATGGAGAGGTTTTGGCGCTCCACATGCGACGTTGAAATGTGGTCCTGGTTCGGACGACCGATAACGCGCTTCTTCTTGGCACCCAGGCAGACGGCGGGCGAGTAACGCTGTTCGCCGCGCGTAGGGGCGGCGCCGTAGATCTTCACCAGCTGCGCGTAGTTCACGTTGCGACCGAAGGCCCCGCCCACGGCATCAGGATAAACGCTGTGACCATCTGTGGTCAGTTGGACCTTATCCGCAAGGCGCTGGTGGAGATCGTCCATGAACTCATTGGCGTACTCAGCGTCACGACCGCCGATGAGGTACGAGATAATCAGCTTGCTGTCGCTATCGATGGCGGTCCACGTCCACACATCGCCCGCGTTCTCCGGGGCGGCAGTGGCCTTCGCTACGTTCTTCTGTTTCGCATAGACGAACGACCAGATTTCGTCCGCCTGTACGCGCTTGCATTTGACGCCGCGCACGTTCTCATCGTGGAAGCGCGCGCAGACCAAACCAGCATCAACAAGCAGCTTATCAATCGTGTTCGTGGAGACCCCGGTAACGCGGGAGATCCCGCGCATCGAAACGCCCTCGCAAAGCATGTTGAGGATTTGGACGCGGGTTTCGGTCGGGAGCTTGTTTGCCATGTCCCGAGTATCTGAACTTTTATGCTTAGCGTCAAGAACTATGTGTTATTATAATTGTCTTTGATGTTAAGATAACTGGTTGAAGCGCTAATAAATGCGGGTTACCATCCCATTATTGCACTTGGAAGGGACATCTTAACAGATGAGCGACAATCAGCCCACGCTCCCAGGCTTGGGAGTGCACGCGCCGGTAGATGAGGATTATTGGTTTTCCAAAGAGTTTGAAATTTCCCAGCTTTTCAGTCCGACGCATCCGGTGAAGGAGAGAGATCTTTTTGTAGGTCGCAGCACGCAAGTAAGCCGGTTCATGGATGCGATCTTTCAGGATGGTCAGCACATCGTTGTTTATGGAGACCGAGGGGTCGGAAAGACATCTCTTATCAACACGATGATCCAACGCATTTTTGCGAAGTCCACGCGCGTTAAGTTTTTCTCGGCGCAGTGTTTTGGCGATGACGATTACGTAAAAATTTGGGAGCGCGTGCTTAAAGACCACGTCTGGGCCAATGGCGACTACGCGATAGACGACATTGATTCGGCTTTAGACCCCGACGGTCTTTTAAGTGTCATTGATAAGTTTCCGCGGACTATGCAGCCGGTGTTCGTGTTCGACGAATTTGATCGCGTCACGGACGGACCGACCAAGACAAAGATGGCCGAAACTATCAAACTGTTCTCGGACAGGTCAGCAGAGTCCACCATCGTCATCGCAGGCGTGGCAAAGACCATACAAGAGCTGTTTTTGGGGCACGAGTCAGTCCTGCGCGCACTCCGGCAAATCGAAATGCCGCGCATGCGTCCAGACGAGCTGCAAGACATCATCAAAAAACGCGTTGATCGCGCGGGCATGACGATTGATGCACACACGCAGGGAACGATTGTGTGGGCGTCTCGGGGGATGCCAGCTTACACACACCTCTTGGGGAAAAACTCGGCGCTGGCGGCCATCAAGAACCACTCTCTGCATATCAACGATGATAACTTTTATCAGTCGTTGCAAACCTGTTTGGAGGATGCCGGCGCCTCTACACGTCAAGCCTACTTTCGCGCCACGCACAGTTCTAAACCAAACAACTTGAATCGCCAGGCGTTGCTCGCTTGTGCCATGGCGACTCCTGATGATGTAGGATCATTTACCGCCGCGTCAGTCCGCGCCCCCTTAAGCACAATTATGGGGAAGGAGCGCGACATTCCCGATTTTTCCCGCCATTTGAAGGCCTTCTGCTCTCAGGAGCGCGGCGCGATCCTTCAGCAGGAGGGCACGCCGAAGAACTATCGGTATAGATTCACCGACCCGATGATGCAGCCGTACGTAATCATGATGGGATTGAAAGATCGGATGCTGGGCGGCTTTATTCAGAAGTAACCTTTTCTCGCCACCGCTCTTTCGCCGCCTTGCGAGCAATTGCTTTTCGTTTCGCGGAGGAAAGGCTTGCGGCCCGCGCCTTTCCACCCAGGCTTCCAAGCGTCGCGGCGGCGCTCTTTACCGGGGCATCTTCGGTTTCCTGGCCGGTCGCAATCCGCATGACCTTAACGGCGTTGCCGATCACGTCGGCCGGGCGCTTCTGACCTTTGGGGCCTTTCGGCATCAGCTTGTTCTCCTTGAGCGGAGGGCCGGAAGCACAAAGTCACCCCACAACCAACCGACGCCCAATGCGAATAAAAAGCCGGCCATTGCTAGCGCCTGTCCCCTAATGACCGCAGCGAGGAACATCTCGAAATACAGTACGTAGAGGCCGCCACCTATTAGGGCGGCGATGAACGCCAGCGAAAGAAAACGCCGCATGACTCTCTCCTATGCCTACCGCTAAGCATAGGCCCGGACGCCCGGTTCATCAATTCCGGTCAATACTGCTTATTTTCAAACTGAGGCAGTACCCGAAGCCGCCCCTGAGCGCCTAACTCATTGATGGTGACACTTTTTTCACCGGTTGCGAGAGCAAAGCTTGTTTGCGCGCTCTTTATCCTTGGGCTTTAGCGTGCCATTTTCACCCATCTCCTGGCTCCAGATATCGGCTTTTCATGACCTCTCCCGCGCTGACGGCGACCGCCGCCATAGTCCTTGCTGCCGGTCTCGGCACGCGTATGAAGTCCGCCCTTCCCAAAGTGATGCACAAAGTCGCCGGGCGGCCGTTGGTCAACCACGTCCTGGTGACCCTGGCCGGGCAGGATATCGCCCCCGTGGTGGTGGTGATCGGGCCGGAGATGGATCAACTCGCCAAGGCGGTCGCCCCGCACCCCACGGCCATCCAGCACGACCGCCGCGGTACGGCCCATGCCGTCCAACAGGCCGAGGGCGCCCTCAAGGATTTCAGCGGCGATATCGTCGTGGTTTACGGCGACACCCCCTTTATCGGCGGCGAGACCATTGCGCGCATGCGCGCGGCCCGCGCCGGAGGCAAGAAGCCCGCCGTCGTGGTGCTTGGCTTCACGCCGGACGATCCGGGCGGCTATGGGCGTTTGGTCACCAGCCCCGACGGCCTCGAGCGTATTGTCGAGGCGAAGGATGCGACCCCGGCGGAGCGGGCCATCACGCTGTGCAACTCCGGCATCATGCTGGTTGAAGCCAAGGCGCTGTGGCAATTGCTCGCGCAGGTCACGCCCAACAACGCCAAGAACGAATTTTATCTGACCGACATCGTGGCGCTCGCCCGCAAGGCCGGCATGGCCTGCGCGGTCGTGGAGGGCGACGAGGACGAACTGCTCGGCATCAACAGCCGCGTCGAACTCGCCGAAGCCGAGGCCATCTACCAACGCCGCCGCCGCAAGCAGGCGATGGAGAATGGCGCGACGCTGACGGCGCCCGATACGGTCTATTTCTCCGCCGATACGAAAGTCGGCAAGGACGTCGAGATCGGCCCGTTCACCGTTTTTGGTCCGGGTGTGACCGTCGACGACAATGCCGTCATCAAAGGCTTCTGCCACATCGAAGGCGCGCACATCGCGGGCGGCGCCATCGTCGGCCCGTACGCCCGTTTGCGTCCGGGCGCGGACATCGGCGCCGATGCGCATGTCGGCAATTTCGTCGAGGTCAAGAACGCGAGCCTGGAAAACGGCGCGAAGGTGAACCATCTGACCTACATCGGCGATGCGCGTGTCGGCGCGAAAGCCAACATCGGCGCCGGCACGATCACCGCCAACTATGACGGGTTCAACAAGTCGCGCACGGACATCGGCGCGGGCGCGTCGATCGGCTCCAATTCGGTGCTCGTCGCGCCGGTGAAAATCGGCGACGGCGCCATGACGGGCGCGGGCGCGGTCGTGCGTAAGGATGTTCCGGCGGATGGGTTGGCTTTGAATTCCTCCCGCCAGGAAACGCGTGAAGGCTTCGCGGCGAAGTACCGGCAGATGAAGCAGGACAAGAAGAAGTAGGGTCTTACATGTGCGGAATTATCGGCATTATCGGCCGTGAGAATGCGGCGGAGCATCTGATCGACGGCCTGCGCCGCCTTGAATATCGCGGCTATGACTCGGCCGGTGTCGCGACGATCACCAACGGCTCCATCGACCGCCGTCGCGCTTCGGGCAAGATCGCCAATCTCGCGGCGCACGTCGCGCGCGAGCCGCTCGCGGGGACGACGGGCATCGGTCACACCCGTTGGGCCACCCACGGCGTTCCCAGCGATACCAACGCCCATCCGCATTCCAACGGCCGCGTTGCCGTCGTTCACAACGGCATCATCGAGAACTTCCAGGAACTACGGGGTGAACTCGAGAAGAAGGGCCATAAGTTCACCAGCGACACCGACACCGAAGTCGTCGTTCACCTGATCACGGAGAACCTCGATCGGGGAATGAAAGCCGAAGACGCCGTGCAGAAAGCGCTTCCGCGCCTGCAGGGCGCCTTTGCGCTCGCGATCCTCATCGCCGGCCGCGACGACATCCTGATCGGTGCCCGCCGCGGTTCGCCGCTCGCCGTGGGCTACGGCAACGGCGAGATGTACCTCGGCTCCGACGCCATGGCGCTTGCGCCGATGACACAGAAGATCACCTATCTCGAGGACGACGACTGGGCGCTGATCTCGCGCGACAAGGTCGAAATTCGAGACGGCAACGGCCAGAAGGTCGAGCGCGCGATCAAGCAAACCGCTTTGACCGGCGCGCTCATCGGCAAGGGCGAATACCGCCACTACATGCTGAAGGAGATTTACGAACAGCCGCAGGTCCTCGGCGATACCCTGCGCGCGCTGTTCAACCCGGCCGAACGCTCGCTCACCCTTCCGCCGATGCCTTTCGATCTCGCGAAGATCGAACGCATCACTGCGGTTGCCTGCGGCACCGCCTACTACGCCTGCCTTGTGGCGAAGTATTGGATCGAACAACTGGCCCGTGTCGCGGTCGATACCGACGTCGGCTCCGAATACCGTTACCGCGAACCACCGTTGGCGCCGGGTGGTCTTGGCGTCTTCGTCTCGCAATCCGGCGAAACGGCCGACACGCTCGCGCCGCTGCGGTTCTGCAAGACCCAGAAGCAGCACATTCTCTCCGTGGTCAATTCGCCCGAAAGCGCCATCGCGCGCGAATCCGATGTGGTGGTGCCGACGCTCGCCGGTCCAGAAATCGGGGTGGCGTCCACCAAGGCCTTCACGACGCAGTTGATGTCGCTGGCCTGCTTCGCGATCTGCCTCGCGCGCGCCCGGGGCGTCATCGATTCCAAGCGCGAAGCCCAACTCTCGACGGCGCTCGCCGAAGTGCCCTCGCGCGCCGCCGAGGTCCTGCATCTTGACGAACATATCCGCGCCATCGCCGAAGATCTCATGCAGGCGCGCGATGTGCTTTATCTCGGCCGCGGCGCGTCCTATCCCATCGCGCTCGAAGGCGCCCTGAAGCTCAAGGAAATCTCCTACATCCATGCCGAAGGTTATGCCGCCGGTGAAATGAAACACGGCCCCATCGCGCTCATCGACGAGCATGTGCCCGTGGTGGTCATCGCGCCCAGCGACAGCCTCTTCGACAAGACGCTTTCGAACATCGAGCAGGTGGTCGCGCGCGGCGGCAAGGTCATTCTCATCAGTGACGAGGAAGGCATCCGCCGTACCGGCAAGAACGCCAAGCACTCCATCTGCCTGCCGAAGATGGATCCGTTCGTGGTGCCCATCATCGCCTCGATCCCGATCCAGCTGCTCGCCTATCACACCGCCGTGCTCAAAGGCACCGACGTGGACCAGCCGCGGAATTTGGCCAAGAGCGTGACGGTCGAGTAGGTGGAATTGGACGCGGGCTAGGCCCCGGCGCCTGCGCTTCTGGCCGCGGCGGGCGCCGCCGTCAGGAACCCGAAGGTTTCCGTCATCGCCGTGCGCAGCGTGTGCTCGACCATCGGTTTGGCGACCTGCGGGTAGCTCCGGAACTTCGACGGCACCGCCTGTGTGAAGGCGTGGCCCGAGCAGAACATCATCGGGATCTGACGCTCCGCCAGCCGTTCGGCCAGGGGATAGACCATCTCGCCGTGCAGGTTGATGTCCAGCATGGCGCCGTCGATGGGCACGCGGTCCAGGACGTCCAAGGCCTCGGCCAGGCGGCCCGTCGGGCCGATCACCGCGCAGCCCAGGCTTTCCACGAATTCCTGAAGGTTAAGCGCCACGAGAGCGTCGTCCTCGACGATCAGGATGCGAAGGCCTGCCAAACAACTCATAACGACGTACCCTTGACGGTATTCCACCAGAAGCCAGATAGAACGCCTGACTTGCGAAAAGTTCCCAGCGTCCGGCTGTAATTCCGGGCATTATTTTCAGGCACCGGGGCTGGCCGGTATATAAAGACGATCCACGCGCCGTCTTTCCAACCAGGGAGGCGCGGATGGCGGCCGTAAAAAACCGAAAAGTTGACAGCTTCATGACCCAGGGCCAGCGTTACGACTACGATCTCATCACCCTCGGCGCCGGCTCCGGCGGAGTCCGGGCCTCGCGCCTCGCGGCCAAGTACGGCGGCCGGGTCGCCGTCGTCGAGGCCAGCCGCCCCGGCGGCACCTGCGTGCTCCGGGGATGCGTGCCCAAGAAGCTTCTGGTGTACGGCTCCCACTTCGCCAGCCACTTCCAGGACGCCCTCGGCTACGGCTGGCAGATCGACGGCGCGTCCCACGACTGGGGCGCCATGATCGCCGCCAAGAACAAGGAACTGGACCGCCTGGAGGGCATCTACGCCCGGATTTTGCGCGACGCGGGCGCGAATCTCATCGCCGGGCGCGGTGTCATCGCCGACCCGCATACGGTCGAGGTCGACGGCAAGCGCATGACCGCCGGGAAGATTCTTGTCGCCGTCGGTGGCTGGCCCCTGGTCCCCGACTTCCCGGGCAAGGAGTATGTGCTCACCTCGAACGAGGCCCTGGAACTCAAGGAGCGTCCGAAGCGCATCGTCATTGTCGGGGGTGGTTATATCGCCGTCGAGTTCGCCTGCATCTTCCGCTCGCTCGGCTCCGAGGTGACCCTCGTCATCCGCTCGCGCTCGCTCCTGCGCGGCTTTGACCAAGACGTCAGCGCGACCTTGGCCGAGGAACTCGAGAAGCAAGGCATCAAGATCCGCCGCGACTGTGTCGTCGACGCGGTCGAGAAGAACGGCGAGGCGTATGCCGTGCGCTTCGACAAGAGCGAGGCGATGGCGGCCGATTGCGTGCTCTATGCCACCGGCCGGGCCGCCAACACGGCGAACCTTGGGCTCAAAGAAGCCGGCGTCCAGCTCAAGAAGAACGGCTCCATCATTGTGGACGCGCAGAACCGCTCCAGCGTCGAGAGCATTTTCGCCGTCGGCGATGTCACCGACCGCGTCAACCTGACGCCGGTGGCGATCAACGAAGGCCGCGTCTTCGCCGAGACCTTTTTCAACAAGAACCCGATGACCCTCGATTATACGAACATCGCCTCGGCGGTGTTCACGCAACCGCCCGTCAGCGTGGTCGGCCTGACCGAAGAACAGGCGCGCAAGGATCATAAGGTCAGCATCTTCATCGCGCGCTTCAAGCCGATGAAACACACGCTCTCGGGCCGCGACGAACGCACCATGATGAAGCTGATCGTGGATAAGGCGACCGACCGCGTGCTGGGGTGCCACATGGTCGGCGAAGACGCGCCCGAGATCATTCAGGGGCTCGCCGTCGCGCTCAAAGCCGGCGCCACCAAGAAGCAATTCGACGAAACCGTCGGCATCCACCCGACCGCGGCGGAAGAGTTCGTCACGATGCGCGATCCCGTGCCGGAGAAGGATCCGGCCGCCGCTGAGATGTAGTTTTTCTGTTTTCTGGCTGATCATCCTGGGCGCAGCCCAGGATCCAGGGTTGCCAAATGAGACGCCGGTGTTCGAAAACTCTGGACCCTGGGCTTCGCCCAAGGTGACACTGCGTTTTAGATGGACTCCCTAACCCTCATTATTATCGTCGGCGCGGCCGCCGCCGGCTTCGTGCAAGGTCTTTCCGGTTTTGCCTTTGCCATGTGCGCCATGGCCTTCTGGGCGTGGACGGTTGATCCGCAGCTCGCGGCCGTTGTTGTGGTCGGTTGCTCGGTCATCGGTCAGGCCATCACCATCATTGCCGCGCGGCGCGGGTTCAATCTCAAGCGCACGCTGCCGTTCATTATCGGCGGCGTGCTTGGTGTGCCGCTCGGCATCGCGATCCTGCCCTTGATCGACCAAATCGTGTTTCGCGCCGCCGTCGGTGGATTTCTCGCGCTTTATTGCCCCTTGATGCTGTTCTACGGCGGCAAGGTGCATGTGCAAAAGGAGCGGCCTGCCGTGAACGGCGGCTTCGGCTTCGTGGGCGGTATCCTCGGCGGTATCGGCGGTTTCGCGGGCGCTGTGCCGACGCTCTGGGCATCGTTCCAGGCCTGGAGCAAGGATGAGCAGCGCGCGATCATCCAGTGGTTCAACCTCTCCATGCACATTGTCACGATTAGCGGCTACTTCGTGCGCGGCATCATCACCGTCGAGCGCGCGAGTTGGCTGCTTATCGCCATCCCCGCCATGGTGATCCCATCGCTGATCGGCGCGAAGATGTACACGAAGATCAGCGACGCCGCGTTCCGGCGCTTGATCCTCGGTATCCTGTCGCTCACCGGAATCTCGCTGCTGATTTCGTCGGTGCCGCGTCTGCTTACGGGCTGAACTTCGCTAGCCAGATCGTGTGACCGCCGCACGTTGGATCCTCCACAACGTGCGCCATCACGCGAAAGCCATGTTCCGCCAGCCGCGCGCGATATTCCGCCGCGTCCAGGCTCGCGTGGTAAAGCGCGTCGCCCTGGTAGTTCCCGATTGCCTCACCGAATTTCGGCCCGCTGGTGAACATCAGCGCCGCGCCGGGCGCAGCATATGCCGCGAACACCGGAAACATCGCGCGCTGATCGTCCGGTGTGAGATGGAAGAAGCTGTCCCACGCCAGGATTCCGCCGAAGCGTTCCGAAAAAGAAACAGTGCGCATGTCGTCCGTCATCCATCGTTCGTTGGGGAAACGGCGACGGGCGATATCGATCAACGCGGGTGAACTATCGACGCCCGTCACGCGATCGCCCTGTTCGATCAAATAGCGGGCGAGGGGCTCGCCGGCGCCGCAACCGAGATCGAGGACCGACCGGTCGGACGGCAATGCCGCGCGGAAGCGGTCCAGCCAGGGCCGCTCGCACAAAGTGCGGCCCCGCTCTTTATCCCAAGCGGCCGCGTGGCGCTGATAGAGGGCGGTGATATCGGCAGCCGAGGGATGATTCATGCGCAAAGCTTTCACAACCGGTTGGAATTGTTCGTATTTGGGCTTTTTCCTGGAAAAGGGGGCGTGAAATCATTAATACCAGCGCATTATATGTACGATATGTACGTGAGAACCCATTGAGGCGCGCCGTGGCAATACGTGAGACAGGAAAATGGAGCCGGGAAAGTTGGAGGGCCAAGCCCATCCAGCAGGTGCCCGTTTATCCGGACGCCTCCGTCCTTACCGCCGTCGAAAAGCAATTGCGCGGTTATCCTCCGCTGGTATTCGCCGGTGAAGCGCGCCGCTTGAAGACCGCGCTCGGCAAGGTCGCCGACGGCAATGCGTTCCTGCTCCAGGGCGGGGACTGTGCCGAAAGCTTCGCCGAATTCCATCCGGACAATATCCGCGACACGTTCCGCGTTCTCCTGCAGATGGCGGTCGTGCTCACATTCGGCGGCGCGGTGCCGATCGTGAAGGTCGGCCGTCTCGCCGGACAGTTCGCCAAGCCGCGCTCCTCGTCCGATGAAACCATCGGCGAGGTGACTCTACCGTCTTACCGCGGCGACAACATCAATGGCCCCGAGTTCACAGCCGAAGCACGCACGCCCGATCCGAAGCGCATGGTGCAGGCCTACAATCAGTCTGCCGCCACGCTCAACCTTCTGCGCGCCTTTGCGCAAGGCGGTTACGCCGACCTGCATAAGGTCCATCAGTGGACGCTTGGCTTCATGACCGACGCCGCTACGGCGGAAAAGTATAAGCGCTTCGCCGATCGCATCCAGGAAACGCTCGAGTTCATGGAAGCTTGTGGTCTGACGGGCGATACGGTGCCGCAGATCCGCGAAACCGAACTCTACACGTCGCATGAGGCGTTGCTGCTTCCATATGAAGAAGCCATGTGCCGCAACGATTCCACCACCGGCCAGTGGTACGGCTGCTCGGCCCACATGCTGTGGCTTGGCGAGCGTACGCGCCAGCCGGATCACGCTCATGTGGAATTCATGCGCGGCATCCAGAACCCGCTTGGCGTGAAAGTCGGCCCGAAGACGACGCCGGAAGAATTGCTGACGCTCTGCGATCTGCTCAATCCGCAGAACGAGGCCGGGCGCCTGACCGTCATCACCCGTATGGGCGCCGAACGCCTCGCTGAACATCTGCCGACGCTGGTGCGCGCCGTGCAGCGCGAGGGCCGGAAGATCGTGTGGGTATGCGATCCCATGCACGCCAACACGGTGAAAAGCTCCACCGGTTACAAGACCCGCCAGTTCGACCGTATCCTTTCCGAAGTGCGCGCCTTCTTCGCCGTGCATCGCGCCGAGGGCACGCACCCGGGCGGCGTTCACTTCGAGCTCACCGGCAAGGACGTGACCGAGTGCGTCGGCGGTACCCAAGCCATCACCGAAGCCAGCCTCGCCGATCGCTATCACACCCACTGCGACCCGCGCCTCAACGCCTCGCAGTCGCTGGAACTCGCTTTCCTTATCGCCGAAGCGCTCAAGGAAGAGCGTGTTCTGCAGAAAAAGGATCGCTTGGCCGCCGCGTCGTAAGTCCGCGCGATGGCAGACTCCCTCACGATCGCGTTGGCTCAGGTCAATCCGACCGTGGGCGATATCGCGGGCAACGTCGCGCTCATCAAGGACGCGCGTGAAAAGGCGCGCGCCCTCGGCGCCGATCTCGTGGTGTTCCCGGAGCTCTGCGTCAGCGGTTATCCACCCGAGGACCTGGTTTACCGGGTCTCTTTCCTCGAAGCTTGCGAGAAGGCGGTCGGTTCGCTCGCTGAGCTCACCGCCGACAAAGGCCCCGCGCTTCTGATCGGTTCGCCCTGGCAGGCGAAGGTCAAAAAGATCGGTGAAGACGTGCGTCTGCGCGCGCACAACGCCGTGCTGCTGCTCGATCATGGGCAGGTGCAGGGCGTGCGCTATAAACACCATCTGCCGAACTATGGCGTCTTCGACGAATACCGCGTGTTCATGCCCGGCCCCGCGCCGGGACCGATCCCGTTCCGTGGGGTGCGCTTGGGCGCGATGGTCTGCGAGGATATGTGGTTCGAGGATGTGGCCGAGACCCTTCAGGAATCCGGCGCCGAGATTTTGGTCGTCCCGAACGGCTCGCCGTTCGAACTCTCCAAACATGACGGGCGTCTCAATCATGCCGTCGGCCGCGTGCTCGAAACCAACCTTCCGCTCATTTATGTGAATCAAGTCGGCGGCCAGGACGATCTGGTGTTCGATGGCGGTTCCTTCGTGCTCAATGCCGATCGCGCGCTGGCGGCGCAAATGCCCTGGTGGCGGACGGACCTTCTCGTCACGACGTGGACGCGTACGGAAAAGGGCTGGGTCTGCACGCCGCAGGCGCCCGCGCCCGCCTGTGAGCGCGCCGAGAACATCTATCAGGCGACAGTGATGGGCCTGCGCGACTATGTGCGCAAGAACCGCTTTCCCGGGGTGGTGCTGGGCCTCTCGGGCGGCATCGACAGCGCCCTGGCGGCCTCCATCGCCGCCGATGCGCTCGGGCCGGACAAGGTTCACTGCGTCATGATGCCGTCGCCCTACACGTCGCAGGAAAGCCTCGATGACGCGGCCGCCTGTGCGAAGCTGCTGGGCGTACGTCTCGACACCATCTCCATCGGTCCGGCCATGGCGGCCTATGACGAGATGCTCGGGCCGCTGTTCGTGGGAACCAACGCGGGTATCACGGAAGAGAATCTCCAGTCCCGCGCGCGCGGCATGGCGCTGATGGCGATCTCGAACAAATTCGGAAAGATGGTGCTCTCCACGGGCAATAAGAGTGAGATGTCCACCGGCTACGCCACGCTCTATGGCGATATGTGCGGCGGCTATGCCGTGCTGAAGGATCTCTACAAGACCACCGTCTTCGCGGTTTGCCGCTGGCGCAACGCGCACAAGCCGGCGGGCGGCCTTGGCCCTGAGGGCCCGGTGATGCCCGAGAACGTCATCACCAAGCCGCCGACGGCCGAACTGAAACCCAATCAAAAAGACCAAGATACGCTGCCGCCCTACGAGGACCTGGATGGGATCCTGAAAGGCCTGATCGAGGGGCAGAAGGGGATCGGGGAGGTGGCGGCTGAAGGTTTTGCCGAGGCGACCGTGCGCCGGGTCTTCAGAATGCTGAAGAACGCCGAATACAAGCGCCGTCAGGCGCCGCCGGGCGTAAAAATCAGCAAAATCGCCTTCGGGCGCGACTATCGCTACCCAATTACCAATGGCTTTAACGACGATGTAGGTTAATTTCCTGCCGTTGTCCGTCTAGCCCATCCCCGAGAGATTTCATGTCCGAGACCGAAGCCCCCGTCGTCGTAAACAATTTCCTGCGCGATATCGTCAGCGCGGACCTCGCTTCGGGGAAGCACAAGGAGATCGTCACCCGCTTTCCGCCGGAGCCAAACGGCTACCTCCACCTTGGCCACGCCAAGGCGATCTGCATCAATTTCGGCCTGGTCGAGGAATTCGGCGGGCGCTGCCACCTGCGCTACGACGACACCAATCCGGCGAAGGAAGAGCAGGAGTATATCGACGCCATCGAGGCGGACGTGCGTTGGCTCGGGTTCGACTGGGGGCGGCACCTCTATCACGCCTCGGACTATTTCGAGCAGTTGTATCTGTGGGCCGAGACCCTAATCGAAAAAGGTCTCGCTTACGTCGACGACCAGACGCCGGATGAGATGCGCCTCAATCGCGGCACGTTGACCGAAGCCGGCAAACCAAGCCCATTCCGCGAGCGCGCGGTCGCCGAGAACCTCGATCTCTTCCGCCGCATGAAGGCCGGTGAGTTCCCGAACGGCGCCCGTACGCTCCGCGCCAAGATCGACATGGCCTCGGGCAACATCAATCTGCGCGATCCGGTGCTCTACCGCATCATCCACACGCCGCATCCGCGCACGGGCACCACCTGGTGCATCTTCCCGATGTACGACTACGCGCACGGTCAGTCGGATGCGCTTGAACACGTCACGCACTCCCTCTGCACGCTCGAATACGACGACCACCGCCCGCTCTATGACTGGTTGCTTGAGCAGCTTCCTGTGCCCGCGCGCCCGCGTCAGTATGAATTCGCGCGCCTCAATATGACCTACACGGTCCTTTCGAAACGCTCCCTGACTCAGTTCGTGAAGGAAGGCCATGTGGATGGCTGGGACGATCCGCGCATGCCGACCATCGCCGGTATGCGCCGCCGCGGCATCCCGCCCGAAGCGATCCGCGACTTCGTGAAGCGCGCCGGTGTCGCGCGTGCCAACAGCGTGGTCGACATCGCCATGTTCGACGCGGCCGTGCGCGAATACCTCAACAAGGCCGCCTCGCGTTATATGGCCGTGCTGAAGCCTCTGAAGGTCGTGATCGAGAACTATCCTGAAGGTCAGTCGGAAGAGCTCGAAGCGGTGAACAACCCCGAAGACCCGAGCGCCGGTTCGCGCAAGGTGCCGTTCAGCCGTGAGCTCTATATCGAGCAGGACGACTTCATGGAGAACCCGCCGAAGAAGTTCTTCCGCTTGTCGCCGGGCATGGAAGTGCGCCTGCGTTATGCCTATTTCATCACCTGCCGCGAAGCCATCAAGGATGCGGCCGGCAACATCGTCGAGCTGCGCTGCACCTACGATCCGGCGACCAAGGGCGGCAACGCGCCCGACGGCCGCAAGGTGAAGGCGACCATGCATTGGGTCTCGGCCCCGCATGCGGTGAACGCGGAAGTCCGCATCTACAACACGCTGTTCAGCCGCCCCGATCCGGGCGCCGACGGCGATGTGGTGAAGGACCTCAACCCGAACTCGCTGGAAGTGATCGCGGACGCGAAGCTCGAACCCGTGCTCGCGGCGCGCAACGAAAAGACCACGGTGCAGTTCGAGCGCCTGGGTTACTTCGTGCGCGATTCCAAGGCGAAGGGTCTGGTGTTCAACCGCACCGTCGGCCTGCGCGACAGCTTCGCGAAAGCGCAGTAGTTATTTGAAGTAGGCTTTGAACGCCGCGATCGCCGTGTCGATATCGGCGACGGTCATGTCGCCGTGCGTGACGAGGCGCAGGTTCGGCGACATGAGCGTCAGGATACCGCGCTCCTTCAGGAAAGTGGCCAGTGGCGCGCAATCCTTCTCGGGCACCGCCACGAACACCATATTGGTGCTCTGCGAGGTGATCTTCAGCGCTGGAATTTCGCCTAAACCCTTCGCGAGCTTCTCCGCATTCTCGTGATCGGTCCGCAGGCGGGTAAGATGGTGATCCAGCGCATAAAGACATGCCGCCGCCAACACGCCCGCCTGGCGCATGCCGCCGCCCAATGTCTTGCGCCAGCGCGCGGCGCGTTTGATCAGCTCCTTTGATCCCACCAGCACCGAGCCCACCGGTGCGCCCATGCCTTTCGAGAAACACATGGAGACGGTGTCGAACCCGCCGCACAAATCGGCGAGGGACGCGTTGGACGCAACCATCACATTCCAGATGCGTGCGCCATCAAGGTGCGTCGCGAGACCCTTGGACTTCGCGAAGGACGTCGCCTCAGCCACATAACTCGCCGGCAGCACCTTGCCGCCGATGGTGTTCTCCAGCGCGAGAAGCCGCGTCTTTGCGAAATGGGTGTCGTCGGGCTTGATCGCGGCGGCGACGAGATCCAGGGGGATCGTGCCGTCGGCGGCGTTAGCGAGGGGCTGGGGCTGGATGCTGCCCAGCACCGCCGCCCCACCGCCTTCGTACTTATAGGTATGGGCATTCTGGCCGACGATATATTCGTCGCCGCGCTCGCAGTGGGCCATGAGACCGGCAAGGTTGCTCTGTGTGCCTGTCGGCAAGAACAAGCCGGCCTCTTTCCCCGCGCGCTCCGCCGAGATCGCCTGAAGGCGGTTCACCGTCGGGTCGTCGCCAAAAACATCATCGCCAACAGGGGCTTCCATCATGGCTTTGCGCATGCCGGCGGTGGGTTGCGTGACGGTATCGCTGCGCAAATCGATCATGTATGAAGGTCCCCTGAAGAGCGAATGAGCCTAGGAGAGAAGGATGCCGTCCGTCTACATCGCCATGAGCGAAACCATGCAGGAATGGGGTAACGATGCCGGCATCAGCAAGCACCTCTACCGGGTCGGTTTCACCGATGACGCGCCTGAAGACGCGGTGAAGGAGCTGAACGAAACCGGCTACGGCGGCCAAAAGGACTGGACGCTCGTGGGTGCGCGCGAGACCGATAGTATCGACGAGGCCGCCCTGATGGCTCGCCTCGGCGAACGCATGAAGATTATCGATCCGCTCTACTACCCGAAAATCAAAGGTGCGAAGGACATCGTGCGCGTCGAACAGCGGAAGGTCGAAGCCAACATCGTCATCAAGCGCACGATGGAGGGGCGCGATTCCAAAGTGCCGAAGATCAAGCCCAAGGACATGGCCAACTTCATTCTGGATGTTGCGTTGGGTGATAACTCGCTGACGTCTTAACCCACTCAACCGTCGCATCCTGGGAAGGCCGGGGTCTCATCCGCAAGAGTTGGGTTTTCGCACGATGGACCACCCGGCCGCTTCGCGGCGGACGATGCCGGTGGGTCGCACTACGGTACAAATACCTTCACCGCGCGTCGGATCACTTTGAAGCGTGCCGGGGTGTGCGTCGTGATTTCGCCGTCTGTGTTGATCGAGCGCGGTTTGTGCGTGCGGATTTCGACCTCGCTGCATTTCAGCGTTCGCACCTGCTTCCACACCCCGTGTTTCCCCTTGCGGAAGGCGGGATAGATCAACAAAAGGCTCCAGGGATGATCGAACTCCAGGCTGTAAAGGTTCAGGACGCCGTCGTCGATGCGGGCATCCTCTTCCACCGTCATGCCTGCCCCATAGTGGCGGCCATTGCCCACCGCGATTTGTAAGGTGCGCACATGCTGGGTGGTCCCGCCGCAGACGATTTCGGCGGAGAAGGGGCGCGCGCGGATCAGCGCGCGGAGAAGCGCGATGGCATAGCCCAGCCGGCCCCAGCGCCGCTTGACATCGGATGTGAGATTGCGCGTGAGGCGCACGCTGAGGCCAAAGCTCGCGACATTGAAGAACGGCCGGCCGTTCACGTCGCCGAGGTCGATGTGATGCGTCTTGCCCGCGACGATGGTGTCTACCGCGGTCGCGAGATCCATCGGGATATTGAGCGTGCGGGCGAGGTCGTTGCCGGTGCCCAGCGGCAGGATTCCGAGCGTGAGTCCGGTATCGATCAGCGCGTGGGCCGCACCGTTGAATGTCCCGTCACCGCCGCCGAGCGCAACGACATTCACGGTGGCGGCGTGCTTGCGGATCAGGGCATCGAGTTCTGACGGACCGTTGGAACGTTCGCGCAGGACGTGGAGTCCGGCCTTTTGCAAAAGCATCTCGGCCGTTTGCGCGGCCCGTTGACCCTGGCGGCTGTTTTCGTTGACGATGAGAAGCGCGCGTCGGGCCATGGAAAGGCTTGTGATGGGAGGTCCCCGTAGGAAGCAAGCAAACGTCCGTCAATCAAGCGGAATTGCAGGGCTGACCCGCTGAATATGGCCATTTTCCTCTCGCGCCGGTTACAAATATCCTTTGCCTTCCCATCTTTACAGAAGCGATCCCGTCCATGCCCCATCTGTTCGAACCGTACGCCGTGCGCGGCGTGACCTTGCGTAACCGTATCGTCGTCTCGCCTATGTGCGAGTACAGCTCCGAGGACGGCTTCGCCAACGATTGGCACTTTGTCCACCTCGGCAGCCGGGCTGTCGGCGGCGCGGGGCTCGTGCTCACCGAAGCCGCGGCGGTGATGCCCAACGGCCGTATCTCGCCGCAGGATCTCGGCGTATGGAGCGAGAAACATTTTGAGCCTCTCGCGCGGCTCAACCATTTCATGGCCGGCCAGGGCGCGGTCCCCGGCATCCAACTCGCGCATGCGGGCCGCAAGGCTTCGACCCACCGCGCGTTTCCCGGCGAGCCGACCGGCGAAGTGAAGCCCGAGAATGGCGGCTGGCAGGTCGTGGCGCCGTCGGCCATTCCGTTCTCGAAAACCTATCCGCAGCCGAAGGAATTGACGCTCGCCGAGATCGCCGCGCTGCGGGAGGCCTTCGTCACGGCCGCCGTGCGGTCATATGAGGCGGGCTTCCGCGTGATCGAGCTGCACGCGGCCCACGGCTATCTCTTCCACGAGTTCCTCTCGCCGTTGTCCAATCACCGCACCGACCAATACGGCGGCAGCTTCGAGAACCGCATTCGCATCCTCACCGAAACGGCCACTGAGGTTCGTGCGAAGCTTCCGGACCCCGCGGTGCTGTTCGTACGCTTGTCGGCGACGGACTGGGTGGCCGGCGGATGGGATGCGGATCAAACTGTCGAGCTCGCACGCAAACTGAAGGCGCTGGGCGTCGATCTCATCGACGTATCCACCGCCGGCAATGTGGAAAAAGCCGAGATCCCCGTTGGGCCCGGCTATCAAACGCCCTTTGCCGAGAAGATTCGGCGCGAAGGTGGCATCGCCACGTCGGCGGTGGGGCTGATTACAGACCCAGCGCAGGCCGATCACATCATCCGCACCGGCCAGGCCGATCTCGTCATGCTGGCTCGTGAAATGCTGCGCGATCCTTATTGGCCTCTGCATGCGGCCGAAGCGCTCGGCCACGCCACGACCTGGCCGGCACAATATCTGCGCGCCGCGCCGAAAGGCTCGACGGCACGTCACGCAATCGACAGCGCGAGTTTGAACTAGGCGGGCTGGGCGGCCTTCAGGTCGCCCACTTGCTTCTGAAGCTGCGTGATCAGCCCCGGAAAGCCGCCCTGCTGAGCGATGAGCGTGGTGTATTCCTGACGATAGGTGATCGCCATGCTCACGCCCGCGACGATGACGTCCACGATCTTCCAACCGTCGGGGCGCTTGCGCAGGCGCCAATCCACCGCGAAGTTCTCGCCGGCGTTGCCGACGATGGTCGACTTCACGATGGCGCCTTCGTCACCATCCGGTGTGCTGGCGCCGACCTTCAGCGTCTGGCCGTTGTATTCGGAGAAACGGCGCGACCATGTGTAGACGATCACGTCCTCGAACAACGGCTGAAAGGCGGATAGATCCTCGGGTTTCACCGTGCGGGCATAGCGGCCCAGGACGAAGCGGCCGATGGACGGCAGATCAAAGGATGTCGTGAACATCGAACGGAAGCGGGTCTGCTTTTCCGCGTTGGCGATCTTCGCCGCCAGGATATCGACGATACCTTTCTGGGCGAATTCGGACACGAATGCGCCTGGCTCGACTGCGCCCTGCGCAAACGCGAGGCGCGGTGCCAAGGCAAACGCCGGGGCGAGGGCGATGAGATGACGGCGGGAAATCATGGCAGCTCCGTTATGGTCTAACGCTCAGACGTAAGGGATGTCTGCGGCATTTCCGAGGCGGCTTTCGCCGCTAACGTCGGCGTCTGGAAAGTGCTTGAAAACTCATCGAAATCCTCCATCGGCGGTGGCGCGCCGTTGCGGATTTCGCTCGCGCGGATTTGCCGATAGGCGGATCGGAGAGCGGCGTAATAATCGATGGACGACGCCTCCAGTTCGTCGGTCGCGAACATGGTCTCGTCCTTGAGATTGATATAGGTGCCGCCAAGGACGACCCATTGGATCCAGGTTTCCGCCCCGTTGCCGCGGCTGTACCAGGCCAACGGATCGACGAAGAAAGCGTCGACGCCATAGCCCGTGCCGTCGCGCAACGTCGATGGGCCGAACAGCGGGACGTAGATGAAGGGGCCGTCGCCGACGCCCCACACCGCCAGCGTTTGGCCGAAATCCTCGGAATGATAGGGCAGGCCGATTTCCTCACCCACGTCGAACAGCCCGAGCACGCCGATGAAGGTGTTCACGAAAAAGCGCGAGAGGGTGATGCCGGCCCGGTTGGGTTGGCCTTGCAGCACGTCGTGCACAAGGGTGATCGGCGAGCGCAGGTTGCGGAGGGCGTTGCCGACGCTCTGGCGGCCGCCCTCGGGCACCATGAAGCGGTAGGTCTTCACCACCGGGCGCACGAGTGCTTTGTCCAAAGCCTGGTCGGTCCGAAACATGGCGCGGTTGAACGGCTCCAAGGGATCGCGGGCTTCCTCGTAAGCCGCCACGGCCTCGGGGTTCGTCGCGGGCGGACGCGTCGCGCAGGCGCTGGCCGTAAGGCCCGCCAGAAGGAGGATGGAAGTGCGGAGAAGGGAGGAGATGGACATGCAATAGGGTCTATTTTCTATCGTATTTATATCGACTTAGCCCCCACCAGCGTGAAAGACGGGTATCATACCGATTTCAAGAAGGATATATGTATTTCGACATGGCCGGCTGCCGGAGTTTGGTGCGCTGGTCTCCTTGGGTGGGAGCTCTTTTCACCCCGTTTTCCAGATGTTTCTAGGATTCAACGACTGTGGCTGCCCTTCTTGATCTCAGCGTCACCGAACGTACGGCCGCGCCGCCCGATATCCGGGTGTCGTTCGAGTTCTTTCCGCCGAAGACCGAGAAGATGCATGAACAGCTTTGGCAGGCGATCGAACGTTTAGCCCCGCTTAAACCGAAGTTCGTCTCGGTCACCTACGGGGCCGGCGGTTCGACCCGCGAGCGCACCCACGACACCGTGGTGCGCATCCAGAAAGAAAAGAACCTTGCCGCCGCCGCCCACCTGACCTGCGTGGGCGCGACGCGTGAGGAGATCGATGACGTCGCGCGCACCTATTGGGACGCCGGCATCCGTCACATCGTCGCCTTGCGCGGTGATCCGCCGGAAGGCGAGACCCGCTATACGCCGCATCCGGGCGGTTATGCTTTCGCGGCCGATCTGGTTGCGGGCCTCAAGCGCGTGGCCGACTTCGAGATCAGCGTCGCCGCATACCCGGAAATTCATCCCGAGGCGCAAAGCGCCGATGCGGATCTCGACAATCTCAAGCGCAAGCTCGACGCCGGCGCGACGCGCGCGATCACCAACTTCTTCTTCGACCCCGCGGTCTTCTGCCGCTTCCGGGACCGTGCGGTGAAAGCCGGCATCAAGGCCGATATCATTCCCGGCCTGATCCCGGTCACCAACTATACCCAGACCCACAAGATGTCGGCGCGCTGCGGCGCCAGCGTGCCGGAGTGGTTGCGCGACGTGTTCTCCGGCTTAGATGAGGATGCGGAAACCCGGCGTCTCGTCTCCGCGACGGTCGTCGCCGAGCAGGTGCGCTCCCTCGTGCGCGAAGGTGTCAGGGATTTCCACTTTTACACCCTCAACCGCGCCGAGCTGACGTACACGATCTGCCACATCCTGGGCGTGAGGCCGTAACTGTTATCGTCGTCCTTGGCCCGAGGGCGCGAGGACCCAGGAGTTTTTGTTTTTTGGGTATGCGATAAACCCAAAACCCCCTGGATCCTCGCGACCTTTGGTCGCAAGGATGACTTAAAATAAGAAACCCGATGTCCGACCCTTTCGAACTTTCCGACGATCCACCGTTTGAACCGCTCGCGCCCGGGCCCGCCGCGCCGGCTTCGCCTGCCGCTTCCCCGGTGCCCATCGCGCCGCCGGTGTGGGTGGAGAAACTGAATCCCGAACAGCGCCAAGCCGTCGAAACCACCGAAGGCCCTGTGCTCGTGCTCTCGGGCGCGGGGACCGGCAAAACCCGCGTGCTGACCACGCGTGTGGGCTGGATCCTTCTCCAGCGCCGCGCCCGGCCATGGCAGGTGCTGGCGGTGACCTTCACCAACCGCGCCGCCCGCGAGATGCGCGAGCGTGTGATGCAGCTCATCGGGCCGTCCGCCGAGGCCGTGTGGCTTGGCACCTTCCACGCCCTGAGCGTGCGCATCCTGCGCCGCAACGCCGAGCTCGTGGGCCTGAAGTCCAATTTCACGATCCTTGATTCCGACGATCAGATCCGCCTCCTGAAACAGATCATGGAAGCCGAGAGCATCGATTCCAAGAAGTGGCCGGCGCAGGGCCTCATGGGCGTGATCCAGCGTTGGAAAGACCGTGGGCTGACGCCTGACAAAGTGGGTGGAGAAGGCGGTTCGGACTATGCCAATGGCCGCGCCGTCGCGATGTACAAGGCCTATCAGGAGCGTCTGAAGACCTTGAACGCCGCCGACTTCGGCGACCTGCTCCTGCACTGCCTCACGCTTTTCCAAACGCGCCCGGATATCCTCGCGGAGTACCAGGAACAGTTCCACTACGTGCTGGTGGACGAATACCAGGACACCAACGTTGCCCAGTACCTGTGGCTGCGCCTCCTGACGCAGAAGCACCGAAATCTCTGCTGCGTCGGCGACGACGACCAGTCGATCTACTCCTGGCGCGGGGCCGAAGTGGGCAACATCTTGCGTTTCGAGAAGGACTTTCCGGACGCAAAGGTGATTCGCCTGGAGCGCAATTACCGCTCTACGCCGACCATTCTGGCCGCGGCGTCCCATCTCATTGCCCATAACGAAGGCCGCCTCGGCAAAACTCTCCGCACGGGCCTCGACGACATCGAGCAAGGCGCGCCGATCAAGGTGCGCGGCGTGTGGGACGGCGCCGAAGAAGCGCGCTGGCTGGTGGACGAGATCGAAATCCTGCAACGCGCGGGGCATCCGCTCGATCAGATCGCGATCTTGGTGCGCGCGGGTTTCCAGATGCTGGAATTCGAAGAGCGCTTGATCACGACGGGCGTTCCTTATCGCGTCGTCGGTGGCCCGCGCTTCTACGAGCGCCTCGAGATCCGCGACGCGGTGGCCTATTTGCGTCTGATCCAGCAGCCGGACGACGATCTTGCGTTCGAACGCATCATCAACAAGCCGAAGCGCGGCTTGGGCGATACCACTGTCCAGAAGATCCATATTCTCGCCCGCGCGCAGGGTGTTTCGCTGATGGAAGCCAGCCTGCGTATGGGCGAGACGGACGAGTTGCGCCCGCAAGCCCGCACCGCGCTCGCGGGCTTCGCGCGCGACATGGAGCGCTGGCGCTCTTTGCGTGAAACCGTGCCGCCAGCCGAGATCGCCGCTCAGGTGCTCGAGGAGTCCGGCTACATCGAGATGTGGCAGAAGGACAAATCGCCCGAAGCGCCGGGCCGCCTCGACAACCTGAAAGAGTTCGTCTCCGGCCTCGACGAGTGGGAGAACCTCGGCGGCTTCCTCGATCACGTCAGCCTGGTGATGGAGAACGATGCCAACGCCGGCGAGGCGGGTGTCACGCTCATGACGCTTCACAGCGCCAAGGGCTTGGAGTTCGACACCGTGTTCATGCCCGGCTGGGAGGAAGACATTTTCCCGAATCGCCGCGCGCTCGATGAAAGCGGCGAAAAGGCGCTCGAGGAAGAGCGCCGTCTTGCTTATGTCGGCATCACGCGTGCGCGCCGCCGCGCGTTCATCTCCTTCGCCGCCAACCGGCGTGTCTATAACCAGTGGCAGTCCAGCATTCCCTCGCGCTTCGTCGACGAGCTGCCGAAGGAGAATATCGAACAGGATGCCGATCAGGGGCTCTACGGCCATCGCGCCGGTGGTGGAGGCTGGTCCGGATTCGGCGAGTCCGCGCGCAGCGGTGCGGGTATCCGCCGGCGTTTAGGCGACTATGGCGAGTTTGGGAAGACCGGATCGTGGGAGGCCCAGGAGCGTATCAGCGCCAACGAATTCCGCATCGGTGACCGCGTCTTCCATCAGAAATTCGGCTACGGCATCGTCGAAAGTATCGACGACAGCAAGCTGGACATCGCTTTCGACAAAGCGGGCCGCAAGAAAGTGCTCGATAGCTTCGTGGAACCCTCCAAATGAACGATATTGGCTCCGCCTGGAGCGCCAAGGTCACCGTCAAAACCGAACACGCCGACGCGTTTGAGCAAGCTTTCAGCGGGCTCGCAGGCGTCGTCTCGATGTACGAAGCCAATCCCGATGGCTTTACATGGACCGTCGAAGGCACCTTCGACGAAGCGCCGCCGCGCGCGGAACTCGCCGAGCGTATCGCCCTCGCGGCCTCGAGCCTCGGGGTCGCGGAACCGGAACTGGTGATTGCTAAAATTCCGGTGAAAGACTGGCTGACCGAAAGCGCCATGGCTTTTCCGCCATTGCGTGCCGGGCGTTTCTACATTCATGGCGATCATATCCAAGGTCCCTTTCCGCCCGGCGCCATCCGCATCTTGGTGAACGCCGCGACGGCTTTTGGATCCGGCCACCACGCGAGCACCATGGGCTGCCTCCTGGCGCTGGACGATCTCAGCCATCGCCGCAAGGCCATCCGCCGCGGCCTCGACATGGGCGCGGGTACCGCGATCCTCGCCATCGGCATGGCCAAGGCCTGGCGCGCGCCGGTCGTGGCGGCTGACATCGACCCCGTGGCCGTGAAAGTAAGCCGCTACAATGCCGCCCGTAACGGCGTCACACCCTTGATCCATGCGGTCCTCAGCGAAGGCTGCGGCCAGCGCGAGGTGACACGCGGTGGTCCTTACGATGTCATCACCGCCAATATCCTGGCGCGCCCGCTAGCCGCCATGTCGGCGGACCTTGCTGAATTGCTCGCGCCGGGCGGCACGCTCATCCTCGCGGGCTTCCTGCGCCACCACGAACAGATGGTCCTCGCGCCTTACCGCATGCACGGCTTGCGCCTCGTGAAGCGTTATCGGCTCGCGCCCTGGACCACGCTGGTCCTTCGTAAATAAACGCTAAGCGCGGCATTCCGCGCCGATTTTACGGAACGATCAGCACCACGTCACGGTCGTCACGCTTTACGCGCACCACCGATTGGCTCTTCACGTTTTTAAGCGCCGTTTCCAAATCGGACATGGACCGGATCTGCGTGCGGTTGACCGCCGTGACGATATCGTCCGGCTGCAGGCCCATGACCGCGGCGGGTGAATTTTCTTCCACATCCACGACACGGACACCGCCCGAGGCGTTCTCGAAAACGGCGCCCATGATGCGGCTCGGCTCGGCGCGTTCTTGCGGCGCGGCGTCGGCCACCGCTTGGGTCGGGTCGAGCTTCGCCGTGGTTACATCCAGTTCGCGTTGTTCGCCGTCGCGAATGATGGAGAGCTTCAGTTTCGTATCCGGCGGGGTCATGCCGACCCGATTACGCAGGCTGGCCGAGCCCTCGATGTCGGAGCCGTTCACGGCCACCACGACGTCGCCGGCCTGAATCCCCGCGGTGTCGGCCGGTGAGCCGTTCTCAACGCTGCTTACGAGCGCACCATGATTGATGGAGAGGCCGAGATTCTGCGCTAAGTCGGGCGTGAGGTCCCGAATCGCGACGCCGAGGCGGCCGCGGCTCACTTCACCCGATTGGATCAGCTGGTTCATCACATTGGTGACGATGCTGGTCGGCACGGCGAAGCCGATACCGACGTTGCCGCCGCTCTGGCTGAGGATGACGGTCGGAATACCGATGAGTTCGCCCTTGAGGTTCACCAGCGCGCCGCCCGAGTTGCCGGGATTGATCGCGGCGTCCGTCTGGATGAAGTCTTCGAAACCCTGATCGATGAAGCCCGACCGGCCCAGCGCAGAGACGATGCCGGCGGTCACGGTCTGGCCGAGGGCGAAGGGGTTGCCAACCGCGAGCACGTAATCGCCGACGCGCAAATTGGCCATGTCGCCAATGGGCAGCGCGGTCAGGTCCGGCGCATCGATCTTCAGGAGCGCGAGGTCCGTGGCCTGGTCTTTACCAATCACCTTCGCGGTGATGGTGCGCCGATCCTTCAAGGTGACGGCGATATCTTCCGCTTTGTCGACCACATGGAAATTGGTGATGACGTAACCTTCCTTGGCGTCCACGATCACGCCCGAACCGGCGCCGGTACGCTGCTCGCGGCGCGGTTGCTGCTGCCGGTCCGGTACGCCGAAGAAGCGGCGGAAGCGCGGGTCTTGCAGGAGCGGAGACAGCTCGGATTCTTCCTGCTGCTCTTTCACCTGGATGCTGACGACGGCGGGTGTCACACGCTCGAGCACGTCCGCGATGCCGGTGTAAGGCGCGGCGGCGTCGCCATTCGAGACGAAAGGTGCCGAACTGGAGGACGAGGAGGCCGTCTGGCCTAGGAAGGAGATGTCTTTATCTCGCGTGAAATAATACCCGCCACCGACGGCGGCCAAGGCAAGGACAGTCACAACTAGGAAACGTGCGCGCGGCATTGGCTCTCCGGATCAGGGAACGCCCCAGACACTTTAGATAGCATCTCCAAACTCGAAAGCCATACGGAATCAAAGAGTTCCGGGGGCTTGGCGAGCTATAAACAGGCTAAAATAACTGTTAGCCGGATCTCAGCGAGGCCTTATCGCAAGGGACCGGCCGCCGGCGGCAGCCCGGTCCACCCATCTGAAACCGCGACAATTTGTTGATTGCTTCATGGAAGCGTCACGCCACCGTCATGGCCTCTGATCATGGTGTGGCGTTCGTCGCGCCACCCCTAACGCCGTGGGTTTTCAGAGCAATGTCCGAGCAAACGAGCGCCATCCTTATCCAAGACGCCGTCCAGGGGGGCGATCATTCCTTAAGCCCTAGCGATAAAAGGTTCGCCGAAAGTTTCGACCGGCTGGTCTATACCCAAATCTGGGAAGACCCCGAAGTGGACATTGCGGCGATGGAGCTGAAGCCGGGGCACAAGGTCGCGACCATCTGCTCGGCGGGTTGTAATGCGCTTTCCTATCTCACCGCCGCGCCGGACGTCGAGGTGACGGCCATCGACCTCAATTTCTCCCATTTGTCGCTCGCGGGCCTGAAACGCGCCGCTTTCGGCGCCGTCGGCTCCTACGACGACATCCGCTCCTTATTCGTGAAGGCCGCGGGCGCGCGCAACCGCGCGCTCTATCAGGACCGGATCGCTGCCAAGCTTCCAGCCGGCATCAAGGCCTATTGGGAAGGGGGGCGCCGCGCCCGTTACGAGGACTTTGTATCGGGTTTCTTCAAAAAGGGCCTGCTCGGCAAGGCCATAACACTCGCGCGCCTTCTCGCGCGCCTCCACGGCGTGCGTCTCGAAGATGCACTGGCCATGGACGACGCCGATCAACAGCGTGCGTGGGCCCGCAAGGTGCTGCGCCCGGTGTTTGAAGGCCGCCTCCTGTCGATGCTGTTCTCTCTGCGCCATCCCCTGTTTCTGCTCGGTATTCCGCCGCGCCAGTTCGAGCTTCTGTGTGACGGCCGTCCGGACCGCATGGCCAGCGTCCTTGCCGACCGCACCGAGCAATTGCTGGGCGCCGTCAAGTCCAGCGAGAACTACTTCCTGTGGCAGGCGTTCACGCACGGCTACAAACCGAGCGCCGACGGACGCGCGCTGCCGCCGTATCTCACGCGCGAGAATTTCGACATCATGCGCCGGCGGGCCTGTCAGCTTCATCTCGAACATGACTCCGTCACCAACTTCCTTGCCCGGCAAGAGGCTGCGGCCTTTGACCGCTACGTTCTTCTCGATGCGCAGGACTGGATGGATGAACGCACGCTGGTCGCGCTCTGGAGCCAGATCGGGCGCACCGCGAAGCCGGGTGCCCGCGTTGTGTTCCGCACCGCCGGCACCATCCCGCCGTTCACGCCGTACCTTGAGACCGGCGCCTGGTCCGGCTGGCGCCGTCTCGACGCGCTTTCCGACCAGCTGCACGCCCGCGATCGTTCCGGCATCTACGGCAATTTCCATGTCTATGAGCTGGCCGCCTGAGAGCGGCGATACCGCGCCATGGATCGTAAACGGCAAGGCCCGTCTGGAAACCCTCGCGGCCGCAGGCAAACGCTGGACGGTTACGCTCGGCGACGCGGATCAGGGCCGGCAAGCGACGTGGTTGACGTCGCTCGTTTCAGCCCTGATCGGTACCCCCAAGGACGAGGCGATATCGACCGGGGATGCGGCTGGCCGGTTTTTACGATTGGTGCTTGGCCTCGTCGAGCGACTGGCCCTGTTCGCCGGGGCGGACAAAGCAGCGATCGTCAATAACGCGCTGTTGTCGGTGTCGCCCATCGGACCGAGCGGGTTGCATGGCCTCGCGGGCGCACTGCGCGAGGCGGCCGCGCGGTGGCCGAAGCGTGTCGTCGCCGCGCGAGGCATAGTCGCGCACCGCGATGCGGTGAAAGCCTGCGCGGCGCTGGCGGGCGGCACTTCGTTTCCCAGCCGCGTCAGTTATGCGTTCGATCTCACAGAAAGAAAACTCCCGGACAAGATCAACGCGGAGCGAGATCAAGCGCTCCTTCGAAAAGCGAAGTTGGAGCGCATCGTTCACGACGATTTCACGCTCGCCGACCTTGACGCGGCCCACGCGCAGTACACCGCCGTCTATATCGGCCGCCACGGCAGCCGTAATCCACAGCTCACGCCGGTCTTCTTCGCCGACGTTCACCGCACACGCGGTGCGGAGTTCTTCGGTCTCAAATCAAACGGCGTGCTTCAAGCTTTCGTGGCGCTACGCGACCACGGCGATTTCCTGTCGGTCCCGCTCATCGGTTACCGTACCGATGTGGACAAGAAGGCCGGGCTCTACCGCCAAATCTTCGCGCTCGCGCTAGAGATTGGGCGCGAACGCAAGGCGATCGTCAACTTCGGCGCCGGCGCCGGTCACTACAAGAAGTTGCGCGGCGCCAACCTCGCCATCGAATACACGATCATCATCCCGACCCGGGCCACCATGGTCGGCCGCGCGCTGCACGCGATGCTGAAAGCCTCGGAAGAGCCGCTTGAACGCCTCGTGCCTAAAGCGATCTCCCGCTTCGGCGGCTGACGGTCGCGGCGAAGAGGCCGGCGGGGATGTCGATGCTGTCGGCGTCAGTTACCAACAAAAGGTGCAACACGTCGTCCTGTTGCCGGGCGTCGAGGCCTTCGATCTTATACGCCTCACGAAACGGCGCGACCCAAGCGAGCGTTCCATCCGGGTTGATCAGCCCAATCGCCGAACCGCAGCAGGCGCCGTCCGCATAGGAGTCGCCGGTGTCCTCGGCGGCAGCGGAAAAGACCAAGGCGCCATCAGGGAGCGCCGCGCCGTCGGTGAACGTAAGTGGCACGCCGCCGATTTCGCCGAGGTCATAGTCCTGACAGTCGAGAGGCGCCAGCGGCGCGGACGTTTCCGATGTGAGTGCGGCAAGGGCGCCATCCAAGGCGAACCGAATAACCGCATTTCTCTTGTGGCCTTTATTGCCGCGCTGGAAGACGCAGAGTTCGTCTTGGCGCACCGCCATGCCCTCGAGATTGATTTTTCCGAATTCGGCCACGAGCGGGTCCATCAGGCCGCCGAGATCGACGCCGTGGACTTCCGCATGACGCCCGCGCGCGTCGAGGCCGATCAAGATGCCCTTACGCCGATTGGGCTTCGATCCTGACCCGCATGCGAGCAAAGCGCCATGCGGATAACCCTTGAACGCCGGGAGGCGCACCAGCGCCTCGAAGTCAGGTTTGGCTTTTTTGCGGGCTTTTGCTTCGGTGGGGAGTTCGCCGTCGATAAGTTTCAGCAATGTGCCGGGGCCCTCGCGGCGGAAGATCCCGAGGTGGTGTTCGTCGTCGGCCACCACATAGAGGACGTCATCGATACGCACGAGCCCGCTGGCGGCGCTAAGGTAAGCGGGACGCCCCGGTGAGATAGGACCTTTGAGGTCGAGGTCACGAAGCTTCGTGAGCGCGATCAAGGCGCGGCGGTATCCGCGGCCAGGTTCTCGGCCGCCTTCACCTGATGCGCGCCGTTGGTCCAGTCGTCGCGCCCCGGAAAGCGGCCAACGCCCGGCAGGGTCAGCGACAAGTCCAAGGGATTGGCGCCGATGACGAGACCCAGGATGTTGACCTCAATCCCTTCGTCCTTAGCCAAGGCAACGCCGAAAGCGCCGCCCAACGAAAGTTGCAAGCCGGTGTTGCTGGGTGTCGGCGCGATGAAACGCCAGCCGGTGAAGTCCTTGCCGATCGTGTTGCCCGGCATGGTGAGATGCAGGGCCGGGATCTCACGCCCGATATGCGCGATGAAGGTGTTGCTGTTCGGGCCCGGCCACACGACGTAGGTGTTGGCGTATGGATAATTGTCGACCACGCCCGGTAGGTCTTTGATGACCGCTTCGGCATCTTCGCCGCGCAGGTCCTGAAGCAGTTTAGGGCTCGATCCGTACCAGCGCTGATCCGGTTCCTTGGTCTCGGTGATGCGGATGGCGTTCTGATTGCGCCGCAGATAAAAGCCCGTGACTTCATAACGCGTGTAGTACGCCGCGCCCTTCGGCTTCACGGCGATCCACGTATGATCCGAGAAAGCGCCGCGCCAACGCACAGCCGGAGCCGAATAGACCTGCACCACGGCGGGTTCGTATGTGTCCGGATGGGGCGCCCAGCCGACGGGTTCACGGCTCGCGGTGCGCCAATCTTGTGCCTGAACGGCATTGCCGAAAAACACACGCGCCAGCGGCACGGCCGCCATGATGGCCGCGAGCATCAGAAAACCCGTGAAAAGCGTGCGCAAAATCTTGGGCATGGGCCGCATTAGATCATTGCTATTGCCCTCCTTCCAGCCGCCCATGGTAACGTTTTGTCACAAGAACAGGACTGGGAAGGGGCTTAAAGATGGCGACAGTGAAGCTGATGACGGACCAGGAGGCGGAGGCTATTCCGGCCGTGAAAGCGGTGTTCGACGAGATCCGCGCCGCCCGCAAGTCCGACTTCATCAATAACTTCTGGCGCGGCCTTGCCCACGACCCCGCGCAACTCGCAAGGATCTGGGGTCAGATAAAGGCCATCATGGGCGCGCCCGGCGCGCTCGATCCCCTAACCCGCGAACTGATCTACATCGCGGTTTCCACCGCCAACGGATGCTCCTACTGCATCCACTCCCACACGGCCGCGGCCCGCGCCAAAGGTATGACCGGTGCGCAGCATGCCGAGCTGGTGGCCATCATCGGTCTCGCCGGCCAGACCAACCATCTGGCGACCGCGCTGCAGATCCCGGTCGATCCGGAATTCCAGGTGAAATAGCTACGCTGTCGCCGACGCGGTTTGACGGCGCGCGAACCAGATCAGTGCCGCCGCCATCAAACCTAGCCAGGGCAGCAGAAGCATGTTCATCGTCTGCCAGCCGACGGTGGCGAGCAGCGCGCCGGAGCTTGCCGACGACAGGAAGCCCACCGTCACGACGGTGAGATCGTTCACCGCCTGCGCCCGGCCGCGTTCCGCCGGGGTATAGGCCTTGGTCAGCAGCGTCGTGCCGCCGATGAACAGGAAGTTCCAGCCCACGCCCAATAACGTGAGCGCCGAGATGAAGAACGGCACGTCTGTTCCGCTCAAGGCCAGCGTGATGTGACCGGCCAGAAGTCCCACGCCCGCGAACATGATTCGCACAACGCCGAAACGCGCGATCAGCGCACCGGTGAAGAAGGACGGCAGGAACATGCCCAGTACGTGGAACTGGATGGCGTGCGCCGCATCGGCGACAGTGTGGTGGTGCGCGACGATGGCGATCGGTGAGGCCGTCATGGCCAGCACCATCACGCCCTGACCCGTGGCGGCGCCGAACAGCGCGATCAGATAGGAGGGCTGACGCACGATCTGGGCCAGCGGGCGCACGGCTCCCGACGCGGCGGCCGCCGGGGCGGGCACGCGAACCGCGAACAGAAGCAACATGGCGATGACGGATGTCGCCGAGACCAACAGGAACGAGCCGGTGTATTGCGGCGCGATCAGCGGTTCGCCCCAACGCGCAAGCGCCGGGCCCAGGAACGCGGCGACGATGCCGCCGGTCATCACGAAGGAAATCGCTTTCGGCCGGAAGGCCTCGTCGGAAACTTCCGACGCGGCGAACCGGTAATAGAGCGAGAACGCCTGATAGGCGCCAAGGAGCATCGTGCCGAGGCACAGGAGCACAAGCGAGGATATCACGACGCCGGCGGCGCACACCAAGCCGCCGACGATCCCCAGCGCGGCGCCGGTGATGAAGCCGACGCGCCGTCCCACCCGCGCCATGAACATCGCGGCCGGGAAGGTCGTGAAAGCGTTGCCGAGGAACATGGCGCCCAGTGGCGCGGTCGCCAGCGCCGGAGAGGCGGCCACATGGCTGCCGGCAAGGCCGCCGATGGTCACGACAAGCACGCTGGTGCTTTGGAACAGCGCTTGGGCTGTCGCCAGCAGCAGGACCTGCCGGTGCATCTGGCTTTGCAGCATGGCTTACGCTCCGCCCATCATCGCCATCAGGTTTTTGGCGACCAGGAACAAGCCGATCAGCGCGATCGCCGCGTGCACGATGAAGGCGACCTTGAAGAAGCCGGGCAGAGGTTTTTGCGCGGCTTCGAATTTGGCCTTCGCGCGCAGGCCCTGGAGCACGACAAAGCCGCCCCCCGCGATCAGGAGAAGGCCGATAACGATCTGGAATGCTGGTGTCATCTTAAGGTCCTAGAAGAAAGGCGGCTCATCGCTGAGCCGCCTTCGCTTCGTCAGCTTACATCCGAATCTACTTCTTTGGCACGTACTCAGTCGTCATGAGACGCGACTTATCCGCGTTCGGCTTCGGAGTGAATTTCTGCAAGCGGTTGTTCCACGCATCGGCGATGAAGAGATTGCCTTGCGCATCCACGGCGAACTGATGCGGGTTGTCGAAGCGGCCCGGTTCGCTGCCCGTCACGCCCCAGTAGGTGAGCAGTTTGCCGTTCAGGTCGAACTTAGCCATGCGGTTGTTGCCGTCCGCCGAGGCCAGGTAGATCGCGTTGTCGTTGGTCACGATCAATTTTGTCACGCTGCGGATGTTCGGCCACTCTTCGATGAACTTGCCGTCCTTATCGAACACCTGCACGCGGTTGTTGCGGCGATCGGCCGCATAGATGCGCCCCTGCGGGTCGATGGTGACGGCATGGACGAGATTGAACTGGCCTGGGCCGGAACCCTTCGTGCCCCACTCGTTCACATATTTTCCGGCCTTATCGAAGCGCACGATGCGCGAGTTGACGTAGCCGTCGGCGACGAGAAACGAACCGTCCGGCAGGAACGCGATGCCCGCGGGCTGCGCGAAGTGCGTCTTGTCCGAGGCCTGGACGTTGCGTTCGCCCAGCACTTGAACGAGCTTCTTGCCGTCATTTGTGAACTTCAGGATCTCGTGACCCATGCGGTTGACGACCCACACATGGCGCTCCGGATCGTAGGGGCTGATGTAGATGCTGTGCGGCTGGTCGATGCGCGCGTCCCACTGGCTCCAGGTCTCGATGGTCTTGCCCGTGCCGTCGAGCACCATCAACTGATGCGCGTGCGTCTTTTCGGCGGCCGGCTTGGTGGAGGTGGTGCTGCGCTCTTTGCGCACGTTGCCGTCCATATCGATGATCGGGGCATTCGGCTGCGTGACGGACTGATCGCCCGCGCCGATGATGATGCGGTTCGGATTGTCGACGACAACCGAGATGACCGGTTGATCCCATCCGTTGATGGGCGGCTTGTACCAGCCGGCGACCGGGTTATAGGGGCCGGTTTCGTCGAGCCCACCTTTTTCCTGGGCTAAAGCAGGCGTAGCGGCGATCAGCACCGCGAGCGAAAGCCCATAAAGGCGCGAATGTAATTTCATGTGTCCCTCCCTGGCCCCCTAAATCCACCCGGGCCTTGTTGTTCGCGAAGGGGGAGAGATTAGCCGTTCCGCGCGCGGGTCCGAAAGGGGCCGTTTGCGCTTCGGCCGGGTTAGCTGGCCCGCTTTCCCGCAATCAGCCGGTAAAGGAAAAGGAGGATCACCGCGCCCACCACCGCGCCGATAAAGCCCGCGGCCTCGTCTGCCCGGTAAATTCCGAGGCGCTGGCCGAGGAAGGTGGCGACAAAGGCGCCGGCGACACCTAGCGCGATGGTGACGATGAATCCGCCTGGGTCTTTTCCCGGCATCAGGAATTTCGCGGCGATACCGACCAAAAGACCAATGATGAGGGTGCCGATGAGGGACATGGCTTGGAACTCCTGTGATCCGTGTCCCTTAGAAACGGCGCGCTGAAGATAAGGTTGCGCGGCGCGTGCCGGCAGGGCGGGGGCAACCTCCCTGCCGGTGATCCGAGGACGCTGGTTAGAGCGCCCTTAGGAAGGCGAGCAGGTCGGCCATGTCCTGACGCGACAGGGTGTTGAAGTTGCCGATCACGGTATTGGCCTCGGAGCCTTGGCTGGCATGCGCCTGGATCGCCGTCACGAGATCGCTGGTGCGACCATCGTGCAGAAAGAACACACGCTGGCCCAGGCCCCACAACGGCGCCGTCCGCCAGTCGCCGCCATTGGCGCCGCCCTGCGTGATGCGGTCGTTGAGACGGCCCCCCATGTTATGCAGCGCGAAGTCGCTGTAGGGGTGATAGCTCACCCGGTCGAGCGCCGCGATCTCCGAGCGTCCTGTCGTCTGTGTCGGCGTATGGCAGGTGTGGCACCCCACCCGGCTGAACACCTGCTCCCCACGCACGGCAGCGGCATTCGGAACCGGTGCCGGCGCCGCGAGCAGGCGCGCGAACATGGTGACGTTCGCCGTGTCCGACGAGGCCGCGGCGGCCGGGCTCATGGCGTTCGGCGTGGTCTCGAACGGCACGCCGTCTTCGGGAGTGGCATTCAGTTGACAGGCGGCTTCGTCTTCCCGCTCGTTCGGGAATACTTCGTTGGTCACGCCCTGTTCGACGTTGTACGCCTCGCCCGAGAACATCATCAGGGACTTGTTCTGCGCCTTCCAGCCGAAGCGCATGATCGAGCCGTCGTTGCCGCTGAAATTGAAGTGGCCTGAGATTCCCAGGGACTCCTTCAATGCCGCGTTGGCGTTGAAGGCGGCGCGCAGGTTGGCGTCGGGCGTGTTTTCAACAAGGCCCAGCCCATAGAGCGGCGTCGGGATGCGAAACACCACGTTGTCGGCCGCGACTTCAGCCGCGAAGTTCGGCTGCGTGATGCGGCAGGTCCCCGCGTCTGTGCGGCCCGTGATGGTGAAGAGGGCATGTACCCCGCCGTCGGGGCGTCCTTGCGCGTCCCGGACAAGGCGGGCGACCCGCACCGGACCGTTGGCGGTGATGAAGGACGGGACGGCATTTTGTGCGCCGTGCGCCGTCGCGGCGGCGATTTGCGGATTGCGAGGCGGGCTCGTGCCGCCGGTGGACGGAAAGGCATGGCAGCCTCCACAGCTCGTATGATTGAAACGCGGGCCCAGGCCCCTTCCTTCTTCGCCGTTCAAATTGCCGAACACCGACGTGATCTCGTTGAACACGTCCTGCGCGGCAGCGAAGAAATTCCACTGTTTGGTCTCGAGATCGGCGAGGGGGCTGCCCGCGTCGGCGGGGCCTGTACGAAGGCCGGGATCGGTGGCGGCGGTTGTGTTGACCTGGCCGTTGCCGTTGCCGTTGTTGTTGCGCGGCGGCGGGGCGTTCTGCGCGAGGGCGGCCGTGGAAGAGGCGAGTGTCATGGTCAAGATGAGGAGGGAAGCGCGTTGGGGCATTGGGAAGTTTCTCCACCCAAAAGTCTCGTGGCCCTTCGCCACGCCCCATCACGCTATTTTCGCAACCGTGAGTCGTTCGTTAACGTTTTGCGCCCGTCTGTTGCGTTCTGTGGCGCTCCGTATAAACGTGCGAAAAATGACGTCGAATCAATGCTCATCCTGTGGATAATTCTCTCCTACTCGTTTGGGGGACTCGGATGACCCACGCCGGGCCAAGCGCTGTGCCGGCCTAAACGGCTCGATTGTCAACGCGACTCCAGGCCTGAAAAGAGCGGCTCCGACCTTCGTTGAAACCCCTCCGGCGGCCCATTAGGTTGAACGCATGGACGCAGCACCCACACCTTCGACGCACACCGCCGCAGCCACGCGCCTCGCGGCTTTACGGAAAGTCATGGCCGGAGCAGGCGTCGACGCCTATCCCGCGCCTTACGCCGAACGGCTGAAATGGCTCACGGACTTCACGGGTTCCGCCGGTATGGGTGTGGTGATGGCCGATATGGCGGCCGTTTTCATCGATGGACGCTACACGCTTCAAGTCCGCGATCAGGTGGACGGCACGCTCTACGCCTATCGCCATCTTATCGATGAACCCCCGCACGCCTGGCTGGTCGAGAACCTGAAGCCGGGCATGAAGGTCGGTTTCGATCCCAAGCTTCTCACGGCGGCGTCGGTCGCGCGCTTTGAAGAAGCGGCGGCGCGTGCGAAGGCAACGCTGGTGGCCCTGCCTAAGAATCTCATCGACGCCGTGTGGACCGGCCAGCCGTCCCGTCCGAAGGCCACGGCCGAGGTCTATCCCGAACGTTTTGCCGGTCGCACCTCGGCCGAAAAACGCGCGATGGCCGCCAAGGCCCTCAAGGCCGACGGCGTGGACGCTTTCGTGATCTCGGCATTGGACGCCATCGCTTGGCTCTTCAACATCCGCGGCACCGACGGCGAGTTCACGCCGCAAGTCTACGCCTACGCGATCCTGTACGCCGATGGCCGCGCCACCTTGTTTATCGATCCCGCCAAAGTGACGGATGATGTGCGCGCGCATCTTACAAAGGATCAGCCGGCCGTGACGCTGGCGCCCTACGACGCGCTCGAAGAAACGGTGAAAAATCTCTCCGCCGACATCGCGGTCATTGGTCTTGATCGCGACTACAGCTCACGCTGGCTGTCCGACATCATCACAGCCGCCGGCAAGAAACCAAAAATCGGCGTCGATCCGTGCATGGCTCTGAAGGCGCCGAAGCATCCTGTCGAATTGCAAGGCGTGCGCGACGCACATGTGCGCGACGGCGCGGCGCTGACGCGCTTCCTCGCGTGGCTGGACGTTGAAGGCCCGAAGGGGACACTTGATGAAGTCACGGCGGCGGATCGGCTCGAAGCTTTCCGCGCCGAAAGCAATCTGTTCCGTACGCCGAGTTTCGCGACCATCTGCGGTGCGGGCGCCAACGGCGCCATCGTGCATTATCGAGCCTCGGAAAAAACCGCCGCGCGGATCAAAGCCGATATGGTCCTGCTGGTTGATTCCGGTGGTCAGTATCTGGATGGCACGACCGATGTCACCCGCACCGTGGCTATCGGAAAGGCGACGCCGGAACAGAAGCGCCGTTTCACCCTCGTGCTGAAGGGCCATATCGCCCTCGGCAAGGCGCGCTTTGTGAAGGGCACCAGCGGCAGCCAATTGGACGCACTCGCGCGTCACGCGCTCTGGTCCGAGGGGCTCGATTACGATCACGGCACCGGCCACGGCGTCGGCACGTTCCTCGGCGTGCACGAGGGGCCGCAACGCATCAGCAAGGTTGGCAACACCGTCGCGCTGGAACCCGGCATGGTGATCTCGAACGAACCCGGTTACTACAAGACCGGCGAGTATGGCATTCGCATCGAGAACCTGGTCGCCGTGCGCGAAGCTCGGAAACCTGAAGGCGCCGAGAAGCCGTTGCTCGAATTCGAGACGCTCACCCTCGCGCCGATCGATCTCAAGATGGTCGACGCGTCGATCCTGGACGTCGCCGAGAAGGCGTGGCTCAACGCCTATCACGCGCAAGTGCGCGAGACCCTGTCGCCGCTGCTGGACGAAAAGACCCGCGCCTGGCTGAACGCCGCGACTGCCGCGGTTTAATCCGCGCGGTGCGTGTCTGACTCGCGCTCGCTCTGTTGTTCGCCGTCCGCTTCGATAATCAGCTTGATGCCCTTCGGGCATGACGCGACGGCCCCCGTCCTTCTCCCGCAAGCGGGCGAAGGAGTCTTATCGCCGCGGTTTAAAGATGAAGTTGTTCACGTAGCCTGGCTTGCGCACTTTCTGCCGGTGATCCTTGTCGGCATCGAAGGCTGACAGCGGGAGCAGCTTTCCGTCTCGCACGAAGAAGCCCGCCATATCGAACTGGGCCATGAAGGCGTGCGACGCCTCGATGGGTTCACCGGTGTGACCTTCTTCCATCTCAACTTGGATCACGGGCCGCTCGCGGCGGATCAATTCAACGGCGCCGTTGAACACGGTTTTTTCGAAGCCTTCGACATCGACCTTCAGGAAGCCCACATTCGTGAAGTTGAAGGAATCGAGCGTGCGCGTGGGCACGGAAACGGTACCGTGGTTTCGCCCTTTCATCAGCGGATTGAGCGACGCGCCGACGTTCGAGAACACGCTCCCATAAATAGGCACGATGAGTTCGGCGACCTCGTTGTCGCGGTCGGACAGGGCGCACGTATAGGCGGTCGCGTTTTTCGGCAGGGTGCGCGTCAGCAGGCGGTGCATTTTCGGGTTCGGCTCGAAAGCGTGCACATGGCTCGCCAGCCGGCTCAGGAAATGGGTGTAGACGCCCTTGTTGGCGCCCACGTCGATGGCCATGCGGCCCGCCGGCACGATCTCGGGCAGAATCCGGATCTCGGGCTCGCCCTTGCGCCAATGCTTACGCAGCAGCCGCCATAGATATAGGCGCGCCGGGATCAGGTCGTATTTGAACCGCTCTTCCCAGGTAAAGCGCGGTGTCCACGGAATGGAGTCCATGGATGTCCTCAAAGCTCCCAAACTCCCGAAAATAAAAGTCCCCTTGCGGCGGTCATTATAAGGTCCCACCCGCAAACCGCCACAAACCGTGCGGGGGTACAGGGGAAGGGGTGGCAATTGCAAGGGCACAGCCGTATCCCTATCTAAGGTCCAATTGAACCCCCCCATATGAACGCCGGTCTAGGCGTTACGGAGACGACAATGAAGAAGGTCCTTGGTGTCCATAGCGCTCCACCCGGTCATTGGGTCGGCGATGGTTTTCCCGTGCGCTCGCTGTTTTCCTACAATGGTCCCCACAACAAGCATCTGACGCCGTTCCTGCTTCTGGACTATGCGGGCCCGGCCGAATTCGAGCCGACGATGCGTCGGCGCGGTGTCGGCGAGCATCCGCATCGCGGCTTCGAAACGGTTACAATCGTCTATCAGGGCGGTGTCGCGCACAAGGATTCCACCGGTGCCGGCGGGCTCATTGGTCCGGGCGATGTACAATGGATGACGGCCGCCTCCGGCATCATCCATGAGGAGTTCCACTCCGACGAGTTCACCATGAACGGCGGGACGCTGGAGATGGTGCAGCTTTGGGTGAACCTGCCCGCCAAGGCCAAAATGAGCGCGCCCGGCTATCAGACGTTGCTCGATAAGGACATTCCCCGCGTGGATCTCGCTGGCGGCGGCGGTTCGCTGCGGGTGATCGCCGGCGACTATCAGGGCAATACAGGCCCCGCGCGGACGACGACGCCGATGGACGTGTGGGACATCCGTCTCTCTCAGGGCAAGCCGACGACATTCCCGGTGCATGATGGGCGGACCTTGGCACTGGTGGTGCTGAATGGGGACGTCGTCGTGAACGGCGAGACGAAGGCGGGAGCCGCGCAGTTCGTGCTGTTCGATCGTGCCGGCGCCGATGTCACGGTCGAAGCCAAGACGGACGCCACGGTTCTGCTGCTGTCGGGCGAGCCGATCGACGAGCCCGTGTTCGGCCACGGCCCCTTCGTCATGAATACGCGCGACGAGATCATCCAGGCCATCGAGGATTTCAACAGCGGCAAATTCGGCCAGATGGCGCGCCCCGGCGCGCCATCCGAACCAAAAGGTGTGGCCGGCTAGCGATTGATGTCGGGGGGACATGGCGACGTTCGACGCATCCGCGACCGCCGAGCAAGTGACGTCCGGGATCGACCTTAGCGGTAAGACCGCTCTGGTCACCGGCGTCACGGCCGGCATCGGGCTCGAAACCATGCGTGTGCTGGCCTTGCGAGGCGCACGGGTTCTTGCTGTGGGACGGACGCGCGAAAAGGCGGCCGCCGCCATCGCGGCACTTTCTGGCGTTCGTAACGATCTTCTTCAACCGTTCGGTTGCGATCAGGAACGGTTGGAGGACGTCGTCAAATTCACCGACGAAATTCGCGCTCTTGGCGCGCCGCTCGATGTCCTCGTCGCCAACGCTGGCGTGGTCGGCAAATGGAGCCGCGAAACCATCGGCGGCATCGAAAAGACTTTCGTTGTGAATCATCTTGCGACGTTCGTGCTGGTGAACAGGCTTGCCCCGCGCGTTACACCCGGCGGGCGCATCGTGATTGTCAGTTCGAACGCGCATAAACGCGCGCCCAAGACGGGGATCGAGTTCGACAACCTTTCGGCCGAACGCGGCTATTTTTTCATGAAGCAGTACGGTCAGACGAAGCTCGCCAATCACCTGTTTACGCGCAGCCTCGCGCGGCGCCTTGCATCGACGGGCACGACCGCGAACTCACTCCACCCGGGCCGTGTCTACACCAACATCTTCCATAATCTTCCGCTACCGCTGCGCCTGCTGGTGCACACCATCGCCAAGCGTCAGATGAAAGACATCCCCACCGGCGCCTCGACCATGTGCTATCTCGCCGCGCATCCCGAGGTGCGCGGCGTCACCGGCAAATATTTCGCCGACAACAGTGAGTCGGTCACGGGACCGCATATGACCGACGATGCGATGGCCGAGCGGCTGTGGGCCGTCTCGGAAGAGCTGACGAAAGCCTACCTCTAAGCGGACGGCAGCGCGAACAGCTTCTGCCAACGCTTCTGCATTTGCTTCGGTGACAGGCGCTCGATCCGCGTACTGATGATCCAGTGGTAGCCGAAGGGATCCTTGATGCTCCCGCTGCGCCAGCCGTAGAACTGATCTTCGACAGGGCGCGTGGCTTGGGCGCCGGCCTGAACGGCACGTTGAAAGGTCCGGTCCACATCCTTCACAGCGATGTGGACGCGCATCGGAATGCCGCCGTAGTGGTCGGCGGCAAACAGCGCCATATCGGGATATTCCTCTGCCAGCATGATGAGCGAATTGCCGATCATCATCTCGGCATGACCGATCTTGCCACTGGGTTCTGTCAGGCGGTAGAGCTCCTTCGCCCCAAACGCCTCCTTGTAGAAGGCGAGCGCGGCGCCCGCACTTTTGAAGGTGAGCATCGGCGTGAGACTGTGCATCCCCTTCGGGATCGGGCCAGCCTTCTTGGATTTCACCTTTCGCGCGCGCGCTTGGCGCGCGGCGGGTTGAGGGGAAGAGCGCTTCTTTACGGCTTTCTTTTTCGCGGCCATGACTGCTCCTCGGTGTGTTTTGCCGATCCTCCAGCCTGCCTCGGGGGCTTGGTCTACCCGATCAGCGTGAGGTACTCGTCTTCCGTCAGGACTCTCACGCCCAGAGCTTCGGCGTCCTTGAGCTTCGATCCCGCGCCCGGTCCGGCCACGACGTAGTCGGTTTTCTTCGAGACCGAGCCCGCCACTTTGGCGCCGAGCGCAAGCGCCTGCGCCTTGGCTTCGTTGCGGCCCATCTTCTCGAGGGTCCCGGTGAACACCACCGTTTTCCCGGCGATGGGTGAGCTCGACGTATCGGGCCGCACGAAGTCTTCCGCCGTGACACCGGCCTTACGCAAGGCCGCGAGAACGTCGCGGTTGTGCTTCTCGGCGAAGAAACCAATGAGGTCTGTCGCGACCGACGGGCCGATCTGTTCGATGCTTGTCAGCTCGCGGAAGGCGTCCGAGTCTTCGTTCTTCGCGGCGGTCATGGCCTGTTCCCACGCTTCGAGCGATCCGTAGTGGTGCGCCAAAAGGCGCGCCGTGGCCTGGCCGACCTGAGGAATGCCCAGCGCGAAGATGAAGCGCTCAAGGCTGATGGTGCGGCGACGTTCGATGGCCGCAAGCAGGTTATCGATGGATTTGTCACCCCAGCCTTCGCGACCGGCGAGTTTGTCCCGTTTGAGTTTGAACAGATCCGCCGGGCCGCGGACGATTTCTTCGGCGAAGAAGGCTTCGATATTCTTCTCGCCCAACCCTTCGATATCGAAGGCTTCGCGCGACACGAAATGGCGCAGCCGTTCCACGGCTTGTGCGGGGCAGATGAGGCCGCCGGTACAGCGGGTGACCGCTTCATCTTCTTCGCGGACCGCAAGGCTGCCGCAAACCGGGCACTTGCGCGGGAAGGCGAAGGCTTTGCTCGTCGCGGGACGCTTGTCGAGTTTGACCTCAACGACTTGCGGAATGACGTCGCCCGCGCGCTGAATAACGACCGTGTCCCCCACGCGGATATCCTTGCGCGCGATCTCGTCTTCGTTGTGGAGCGTCGCGCGCGACACCATCACGCCGCCGACGTTCACGGGTGTCAGATGGGCGACCGGCGTAAGCGCGCCGGTCCGGCCGACTTGGATCTCGATATTCTCAAGCTGGGTCTCGGCCCGCTCGGCGGAAAATTTATGCGCGATCGCCCAGCGCGGCGCGCGGCTGACGAAGCCAAGGCGCTTCTGCCAGTCGAGCCGGTTTACCTTATAGACGATACCGTCGATGTCGTAGGGAAGCCCGGCGCGGTCACGGCCCAGATTTTCGTATTCTTTCAGCATGCCCGCGACGGAATCGCGCACGGTGGCGCGTGGGTTCACAGGGAAGCGCCAGGACTTCAGGAGTTTCACGAACTCCTCCTGGGTTTTCCATGTGATCGGCCCTTCGACCGCGCCCCAGGCGTACGTGAAAGCCTTGAGCGGGCGCTGCGCCGTGACCTTGGAATCGAGCTGGCGCAGTGATCCGGCGGCGGCATTGCGCGGGTTGGCGAATATCTTTCCTCCGGCATTGGCCTGGCGTTCGTTCATCGCCTGGAAATCCGACTTGGTCATATAAACCTCGCCGCGGATCTCGATCACCTTGGGCACGTCGCCCATGATGAAATCCGGGATCTCCTTGATGGTCTTGATGTTGGCGGTGATGTCTTCGCCGGTGGAGCCGTCCCCGCGCGTCGCTGCGACGACAAGCCGGCCGCTTTCATAGCGGGCCGAGAAGGATAAGCCGTCGATCTTCGGTTCGACCAGCATTTCGATTTTTTCGTCCTCGCCGAGATCCAGGAAGCGGCGGACGCGGTCCACGAAATCGGTCACGTCCTCGTCGGCAAAGGCGTTGCCCAGCGACAGCATCGGCACCGCATGATTGACTTTCTTGAACCCGCCGCCGGCTGCCGCGCCGACGCGCTTGCTGGGACTGTCGGTGCGCACGAGATCGGGGAACCGCTTTTCGATCGCGTCGTTGCGCTTGCGCAGCGCATCGTATTCGGCGTCCGTAACGGTGGGCGCATCCTGTGTGTAATAGGCGACGTCGTGCTCGCCGATGACTTTGGCGAGCGATTGCAACTCCGCCTTGGCTTGTTTTTCCGTGAGGTCGGCGACCGCGATGTCGCGGGTGGTCAGGGCTGGGGGCGTCACGACAGCGGCCCGCTCATCAGGCTTTCGGCGGCCGCGCGTGCTTCATCGGTGACTTTCTCGCCGGCCAGCATGCGGGCGATCTCTTCACGGCGCGCGGTGCCGTCGAGCTGTTCGACCTTGGTTGTGGTCTGGCCGCCCTTGCTGACTTTGGAGACCCTCCAATGATGGTCGCCGCGCGCCGCCACCTGGGGCGCGTGGGTGACGACCATCACCTGTGCGCTTTTGGCCAGGCGTGCGAGACGTTCACCGACCGCATTCGCTGTCGCCCCGCTGATGCCGGCGTCGACTTCGTCGAAAATCAGCACGGCCCGGTCTTGTGAACCCGCCAGCACGACCTTCAACGCCAGCATGAACCGCGCGAGCTCGCCGCCGGAGGCGATCTTGTCCAGCGGTCCCGGCGGCATGCCGGGGTTGGTCGCGACTTCGAAGGCGATACGATCGACGCCCGAAGCATTCCATGCCGTTTCGGGCTTTGCCGCCACGACGGTGTGGAAGGTGGCCTTGTCGAGCTTGAGCGGCGCGAGTTCCTTCGCCACCAGCTTGTCGAGTGATTTTGCCGCCGTTTTGCGTGCATCGCTCAACGCCTTCCCGGCCTGCTCAAAGGCAAGGCGGGCGGTTTTCTCGGTCGTGGCCAGTTTCTTGACGTGGTCGGCGCCGTTGTCGATGGCCGCCAGGCGCGTCTTCAAGCGTTCGAGGAGGTTCGCGAGATCATCCACGGGTGTATTGTGCTTGCGCGCGGCGGCTTTCAACGCGAACAGCCGCTCTTCGGCTTTCTCGAGAGCATGCGGATCGCTGTCCAAACTGTCGAAAGCGACATGCAGTTCATGCACCGCTTCGCCCACTTCAATCGCGGCGCGCTCCAGCGCCTGCACCACGCTATCCAAACGTCCGCCGGATTGCGGCGCCGCCTTGGCGATCTTGTTCACGGCCGTGCGCAACGCGCCTTCCACATCATTGCCTTCGGTGACCGCGGCTTTCGCCTCCACCAGGGCCTTCATGATCTGTTCGCCGTGGCGCAGCGCTGTACGGGCGTCGGCCAGCTTGGCTTCCTCGCCCGCCTTGGGCGCAAGCGTATCCAGTTCGGAGACCTGATGGCGCAGCAGATCCTCTTCAGCGAGCGCGGAGGCCAACGTGTCCTGGGCTGTCTTCAAGGCGTCGTGCGCTTCGCGCCAGGCGTGCCAGGCTTTGGCGCAGGCTTCGTTGGCTGCCGCGCCGCCCTTGGCGGAGGTCCGAAACGCGTCCAGCGCGTCGATATGGGTGCTGGGATCGAGAAGGCCGTGGGTCTCGAACTGGCCATGCACCTCGACCAGTAAATCGCCCAGGGAACGGAGAAGCCCGATGCTGACGGGCTGGTCGTTGACGAAGCCGCGGCTGCGGCCGTCGGCCCCCACCACACGGCGTAGCACCAGCTCGTCGTCGTCCAGGGCGATGTCCTGATCGCTTAACACGGCGCGCGCCGGGTGTTTGGCCGGTAGGGCGAAGGAGGCCGAGACGCTGAGCTTGTCCGAACCGGGACGGATGAGCGTGCCGTCGGCGCGCCCGCCGAGCGCGAGGTTCAAGGAGTCGAGAACGATGGATTTACCCGCGCCGGTTTCGCCGGTCAGAACGCAAAGACCCGGCGCAAAGTCGATATCGAGCCTATCGACGATCACGACATCGCGGATGGACAGATGCGTCAGCATGCCACCCCATGCCCCCGCTTATACGGCGACTTACTGCTGCGCCGGCGGCGGTGCGGGCTGATCGCGCACGATCACGGTCGCGTTGCCGCCCATGAGCGCGTAGGCGTCGCTGTACCATTGATCCTGCGGGAAGTTGTAGCCGAGCACGGCGGCGCTCTTCTGCGCTTCTTCCTTGAGACCGAGGGCCGTGAAGGCTTCCGTCAGGCGAAACAGCGCTTCAGGCACATGCGAGGTGGTGCTGTAGTTGTTCACCACGTTCTTGAAGCGGTTGATGGCGGCGAAGAAGTAGCGGTTGTTCAAGTAGAAACGGCCGATCATCATTTCTTTGCCGGCCAAATGATCGCGGGTGAGGTCCAGCTTCAGGCGGGCATCGCGGCCATAGGGCGTCGCGGGAAAACGCGTCACCACGTCTTGCAGCGCATCCAGGGCTTTGACGGTGTATTCCTGATCGCGGCGCACGTCGGCGATCTGTTCGTAGTAGTTCAGCGACTTCAGGTAATAGGCGTAGGCGATGTCGCGGTTACCGGGATGCACTTGAATGAAGCGGTCGAGGCGCGTCACGGACTCATCGTACTTACCGTCATGATAGTAGCTGTAGGCCGACATCAGTTTGGCCTTCGTCGCCCACACCGAGTACGGATGCTGACGTTCGACTTCGTCGAAGAACTGCGCGGCCTGCTCATAGCGGCCGTTCTCGAGGTGCACCACGGCCTGACTATAAATCTCGTAGACCGACTGTTCACGGTACGCGAGTTCCTTGTCGCTGCAGGCGGACAGAAGGGCGCCAGTCAGGATCAGAACGGACGCAGCAATAACGCGCTGTAACTTCAGCATAGACCTATAGAGCTCCACGCAAGGGAGAGGGCGGTCCAAAAGGGCCGCGGATTGGGCCGCAGTATAAGCAGAGGGCCGCAGCGTGTCACGCTGCGGCCCTCGCTATAAGTGCCTGAAAAGATTAAATCCAGTCCTAGCCGACGATGGCGGAACGGCGTTCCGGGGTCGCCGCACGCGCGGCAATCCCGGCCTTATTCAGCCAGGACGCGGTATCTGCGGGCGGGCGGTGCCACATGTCCACCATCTCCCAGCACGTCGGATCGGCATACACCTGATGCATCAGGCGCGCCGTATCGGCATGGCTGGAGCAACGGCCGATGAAATGGCCGATGATGGGGTAGCCGGTCAGGTAGAGGTCGCCCACGGCGTCGAGCGCCTTGTGGCGGACAAACTCGTCGTCATGACGCAGGCCGTCTTCATTCAGGATACGGTTGCCGTCCACCACAATCGCGTTGGACAGGCTGCCGCCGCGCGCCAAGCCCGCCTCACGCAGGGCCGTGACGTCCGACAGGAGGCCAAAGGTGCGCGCGCGGCTGAGTTCTTCTTTGAACGTGTCCGTGCCGACGACGAAGGAGCAGCTCTGGCGGCCGATGGCCGGGGCGCGGAAGTCGATGTGGAAATCGACGCGCAGGCCGTCGTGCCACGGGCCCAGAGCGACCATCTTGTCGCCGCTGACGTAGGAATGTTGTTTCAGGATGCGCAGGGCCTGGCGGCGCACGTCTTGTTCGACGATGCCGGCGCATTCCATGAGGAAAATGAAGGGGGCCGCGCTGCCATCCATGGCGGGCACTTCCGGCCCGTTGAGTTCCACGACCACGTTATCGACCTCGAGGCCGTACAGGGCCGACATAAGGTGTTCGACGGTCGCGACACTAATTCCGTTTTCGTCCGCCAGCACGGTGCACATGCGGCTGTCGACCACCTGGGCCCAGCTGGCCTTGATCGTCGCGCCGCCGCCGACCAGGTCGACACGACGGAAAACGATCCCGGTGTTCGGCGGAGCCGGGTGCAGCTTCATCGCAACGCGCACACCCGTGTGCAGGCCGATGCCGGTGCAGCCGATGGAGGTTTTGAGAGTCTTTTGAAAGACCGGTTTGCGGTCGTCGTAGGAAGTAGATGTCGTCAAGGGGACGCCGCCGGCGTCCAAGGCACTCGAGTCAAAGGTCATACATCACCGATTGTTCTTAAGCGTCGCCACAAGCACATCTCCGCCCGTGGCCAACGCCATGGTTCGGTAGCAAACCCCCGAGACCTCACCTAGAACCGATATTTCTGCGGTTTGTTCCGGTTTTACAAGCAAAAAAAGGAAGGAAAGACAACATTTTGGCCGGAATTTTTAGACCAGACCGACTTTCCATATTGCTTTGCACACGCAACCACAACCACTGCCTGCGAAGCCGCCGGGGGGAAACCGGCTGATTCCGCTAGCAAAGGGAGGCGGCGTTACTTGTGAATAAAGTTGGGTTTCCGCTTTTCCGCGAAAGCGGTCATGCCTTCTTTCCGGTCCGCCACGCCAAAGGTCGAATGGAACAGGCGGCGCTCGAACCGGACCCCCTCGGCCAAGGTCACCTCAAAGGACCGATTCACGGCTTCCTTGGCCATCAGGATGGCCGGCAGCGATAGGCTCGCGATTTTCTCCGCCGCCTTCAGGGTCTCGTCCATCAGGCTGGCCAGCGGGACGACCCGGGCGACCAGGCCGGCGCGTTCGGCTTCCGCGGCGTCCATGTTGCGGGCTGTCAAAATCATATCCATCGCTTTTGATTTGCCGACCGCACGAGTCAGGCGCTGGCTGCCTCCGATTCCCGGGATGGTGCCGAGATTGACTTCCGGCTGGCCGAACTTGGCGTTGTCGGCCGCGATGATGAAGTCGCACTGCATGGCCAGCTCGCATCCGCCGCCGAGGGCGTAACCGGCTACAGCCGCGATGATCGGCTTGCGGCAGGTCGAGGCGCGCTCCCACAGGCCGGACATGTAGTCGGTGGTGTAGGTATCGGGGAAGTCGCGCACGGCCATTTCCTTGATGTCGGCGCCGGCGGCGAAGGCCTTCTCGCTGCCCGTCAGCACCATGCACAGGACGTTACGATCGGCTTCGAAGCCGTCGATGGCGGCTGCCAGCTCGCGCATAAGATCGGAGTTGAGGGCGTTCAGCGCCTTGGGGCGATTGAGGGTGATCAGGCCCACCCCACCACGCGTTTCGACCAGGATATTTTCGTAAGTCGCCATGTCCGCCCTCCAAATATTGAGATGCAGGACTCTTAAAAGCGAAAGGCCCGCATCGCAAGATGCGGGCCCCCCGACAAATGGTAGGCTTTATATATAAGTCTTAATTCGCCTGGCGGCGCAGGAAGGCCGGGATCTCCAGCTCATCCTCGTCGTGGGACGAAACCGGACGGTCCATCGGGCCGACCGAGATGTTAAGACCGGCCGGGGCCTTGGCTTGCGGCTCCGGAGCCTTCACTTCCTCGACTTTCGGACGCGCGGTCAGGCTGCGATAGCGGCCGAACAGGCTGACGCGGCCTTCCGCCGGCTTCGCGGCGGCGGGCGCCGGGGCCGGAGCGGGCGCGGCTTCCACCGGCGCGGGGGCCGGTGCAGTGCCCGCGACGATTTCCGCGCGCTCGTTATCCATGCGGAAGTCCATGCGCGGTTCCACGGCGGCCTTCGGGATGAAGACATCGCGCGGGGCGATGTTCATACGCGGGGCGGCCGCGGCCGGAGCACGGGCGACCGCTTCCGCCACCGCCGCGGCCTGCGCCGCGATCGGGGCCGGAGCTGCCGGCGCAACCGGCGCAGCCGTCACCGGCTCGGGCATGACTTCCGGGGCCGGAGCGGCGGCCTGGAGTTCAGCCCGCACGGCGGCGGCCATATCCATCAGAGCCTGTTCTTCGGCCTGCAGGTCGGCGGTGCCTGTGGCCGGAGCCAGGGTCGGACCGCCGAAGCCGGCAAACGAGGTCTGCACCGGCGCAAGCGAAGCGGCGAGCGTCGGCGCGGAAGCCGGAGCGGCGGGAGCCGCCGGAGCAGCGGCCGGAGCGGCAGCCATCGGCGCAACCGGAGCCCGCATCGTTGGCGCCGGGGTCGCCGGAGCCGCCGAGGTGCGGGCCTCGGGCATGCGGCGGCCGACCGCGCGGGTTTCGGTACGCTGCGACATCGGACGGGGCTGCACGCCCGCGGCCGATTCAATGCCGGTAGCGACCACCGACACGCGGATCTTGCCTTCCATGCTTTCGTTGAAGCACGAACCGAAGATGATGTGGGCATCGCCTTCGACTTCGTCACGGATACGGTTGGCCGCTTCGTCGACTTCGAACAGGGTGATGTCGGAGCCGCCCGTGATGTTGATGAGAACGCCCTTGGCGCCCTTCATCGACGTATCTTCGAGCAACGGGTTGGCGATGGCGGCTTCGGCGGCGTCGAGCGCCCGGCGTTCGCCGGAAGCTTCGCCCGTGCCCATCATCGCGCGGCCCATTTCCTTCATGACCGTCCGGACGTCGGCGAAGTCGAGGTTGATCATGCCCGGCATCAT
>JAIUPE010000008.1 GCA_020160875.1 Pseudomonadota bacterium | reverse complement strand
GTTTACTTCAGTCCCATGTAGTCGCGCTTGCCGACTTCGACGCCGTTGTGGCGCAGCAGTGCATAAGCCGTAGTCACATGGAAGAAGAACTGCGGCAGGCCGTAGCTGAGCAGATAGGCGCTGCCGCTGAAGCGCTTCTCTTTCGGCGTGCCGGGACGCGTGACGATTTCGCGTTCCTCGCTGCCGTCGAACTGGGCCGGCGCCAGGCTGCCGATAAACCTGCGGGTCTGGGCGATCAGGGTTTGCAGCTCCTCGAAGGAGGTCTCGTCGTCTGCATGCTTGGGTACCTCGACGCCGGCCAGGCGTGCCGAGACGCCGCGCGCAAAGTCGCAGGCGATCTGCACCTGCATGGACATGGGCAGCATGTCGGGGAAGAGGCGGTAACGCGTGAGCACCTCGGGGTCGATCTTCTTGGCGTCGACATGCGCCTGCGCCTTGTCGAGGATGTTCATGAGATTGCCGAGGATCGTGACGAACCGCGGGATGCTGGCCTGGTACATGGAGATAGCGGGGGAAATGGTCATGGAAAACTCCTGAACGAATGAACCTGACGTATACGCCGAACCGGCGCGGCGGCGTTCAACAATCGCCCTAAAAATCCACCGCGAGGCGCGCGGAGAAGCGGCGCGGACTTTCGTAAGCGAATGAGCCCGACGACGGCGTCACCGACCAGCCGTAAGCATTGGTGATGTTCTGGAGTTGCAGACGGAAGGACGCCGAAGAGTCGAGCACGGTGAATTTATAGCGGCCGCCCACGTCGATGAGCATGGCGCCCGGCACTTTGAATGTGTTGAGGCGGTTCGCCATGGCGCCGCCCTTGTAGTCGATCTGGCTTTCGAGCGAGAACCCGCGCCAGGACGGCGGCGCGTAGTTGGCGTTGAAGCGCACAAGCTGCGGCGTACGTCCGGGCGGCACGGCGCCGATCAGGCCGCGGTCGACCGTCGAGCCGGAAACGCGGGCCTGTAAAAGCATGACGCCGGCGACGATCGTAAGATCGGGGATCGGCTGGCCGGCGAGCGAGATCTCGACACCGCGGTGACGCACATCGCCGACGGTGGTGAACAGATTGGCCGGATCGCGGTCGAAATAGGGTTTGCTGACCTCGAACACGCCGGCAAGCAGGGTGAGGCGCGGCGAGATGCGGTAACGCAGGCCGCCGTCCACCTGCTTGGTCATGCTGGCGGGCAAGGCTTCGCCGCGGTTGCTGGCGTTCTCGGGCGCGATGCCGGATTCCTCCAGCCCGCGCGTGAAGCTGCTGTAAAAGGCGAGGTCGTCGGTCGCGAACACGGTGACGGTGCCGTTGTAAAGCCACGGCGCGCTTTCGGTGCTGGCGCGGGGCAGATTGGGCTGGGACACATGGCGCCGGTAGAAGGATTTCTGAATCCCGAAGCTGATGTCGCCGACCTTCGGCCAATAGCCAATGTAGGAAACGCCGGGAGAGAGCTGGCGCGCCTTGTCGTGGCTGCTCGCGCCGAAGGTGAACGCCGGCTCCGGCAGCGGCGTGTACACACCGAAGGTCGTTGGTCCCAGCGCCGCGCCGGAGCCGCCGCCGAACATTCGCGCGACATTGCGTCCCTTGGCCGAGACGTGCACCGTATGCAAGCGCACGCCATCGTCGAAGGTGCGCGAGAGGCGCACTTCGCCGGAATAGGAGGTGCGGCTTTGCGCCGGATCGGCAAAGGCGTCGAGAGTCGCCGCGCCGTTTTGCTGCACGTTGCGGTAAAACAGCGTGACATTGCGCGCTTCCTCGCGCGCCGAGCGGAAAGCCCCGACTTGAAGCCGCCATCCGTCCGGCAAGCCGCCGCGCACGATCACCCCGTAGTTGGCGTCCTTCGTGGCGTGGTCGGCCCACTTCTGCGTCGTGAAAACGTCGCGGTCGATCTCGGGTGGAAGATAGGCGCCGCCGGTCAGGATCAGGGGCTGGGTGTCTTCGTCGCGCAGCTGGTAATTCAAGGTCATGAGCGAGATGACCTCAAGGTTCTCGTTCGGCGTCCACCGCGTGGTGGCGCCCGCGTTGACGCCGTCATTGCCGCCGCGCCATTCGGCGACACGCCGGTAGGCGCTCAAGCTCAATCCGACCGCGAACGTGCCGGGAATGACCGGGACTTCCGCATCGGCGGACACGGAGGCCTGCGGCTGGCCGGTCGGATACGCGTAGCTGATGGCGGCGCTGCCCTGCGCTTCATCGCCGGGAAGGCGAAGCTGGATATCGCCGATGCCCGTGGGCGCGGGGAACGGATAGGACAAGGCGCTGAGGCCAACGCGCATGATGGTGCCGCGGGAGATGCGGTTGCCGAACCGCGCCTGCTGGTCGAAATACAAACCCTCGATACGCAGATTGCCGGCCTGTTCGGGGCTGAAGCCGCGCGCGCTCTGCGTGCCGTAGAGACCGACATTCTCATTGCCGATTTGCGTGCCGAAAGCGTCCTCGGCTTTCGTCACGGCATTTTCGGTGGCGCGCTGCGCGCGCGCCGCCGTTGCGCCGGCACCAACCATAACGACGGCCACGGCCACGGCCCGCGCGGCCGCCACTCCCCTGATTACCCGCACATCGATCTCCCCCTGCGCCACCGGTTATAACGCGGCGGGCGGCGGCTGACCATCACAGGAACCGGCGCGACGGGGCGCCGTTACACCCGGCGCCGCGGTCAGAAATCCACCGACAGCGACGCCGAATAGCGGCGGCGCGCCTGGGCGTGGAACCAGCCGCCGGCGGGCGCATGAACATGCCAATTGTAGTCGTTGGTCACGTTCTCGATGCGCGCACGGAAGCTGGCCGGCGAGTCTCCGATCTCGAACCGGTAGCGGCCGCCGAGGTTCAGTGTCGTCTCGCCCGGCACCTTGAACGTGTTGCGGCGATCCGCGAAGTAGTCGCCGCGGTTCGTCACTTCGGCTTCCACCGACAGGCCGTTCCATGACTTAGGGCCGTATTGCGCGTTGAGGCTGAGCACACGCGACCAAACGCCCGGCGGGACTTTTCCGATGAGGCCATTGTCGACGGTCAGGCCCGACACGCGCGATTGAATGAGGACCGCGCCGGCGACGACGGTGAGGTCCGTAAACGCCGTGCCCGTGACCGAGGCCTCGATGCCGCGATTGCGGATGCGTCCCACGGGGCGGAACAGGTTCGCCGCGTCGCGGTCGAGGAACGGTTTGCTCACTTCGAACACACCGGCGACCATGCGCAACGCGGGACTGAATTCGTAGCGGATACCGGCGTCGGCCTGACGGGTGATGTTGGCGGAAAGCGCTTCGCCGCGATTGGTCGCGTTATCCGGCGCAACCGCGGAGTTTTCGAGGCCGCGCGTGTAGCCGGCGTAGACGACGAGCGCCTTCGTCGGCGAAATCGCCGCCGTCGCGTTGTACAGCCACGGGCTACTGGTGGACTTGGTCAGCACCGCGCCGCCGGTCGCGGGCATCAGCTCGCGCGTATAATGCGTTTTCTGGAGGCCGGCGCTGAATTCGCCGACTCCCAGCCAGTTGACGCTGTACGAGAGCCCGGCCGTGCCCTGCTTGACGATGTCTTTGCGCTGCGGCCCGAAATTGAACACCGGCTCCGGCATCGGCTTATAGACCGCGATAAAACCCGGTCCGAGATCGACGCTGTCGCCACCGCCGAAGACACGCCGCGCGTCGCGGGCACGGACGGCGAGATGGAATGTGTGCGCGCGGTCGCCTTCGATCAGGCGGCGCGAAAGACGCACTTCGCCCGAGTAGGAACCGGCATAGGTCGGCGGATCGGCCAGCGCATCGATGTTCGCCGTCCCGTCCGGCGCGGTGAGGCGGTAGGCGATCACATGGTTTTCCGGCACGCTCGCGCGCGAGCGGAAGACGCCGGCGCGCAGAGTCCAGTCGGACGACGGCGCGACGGTCGAGATGACGCCGAAGTTGGTGTCGCGCGCCGCCGTATCGGCCCATTCCTGGCTGAAATAGGCGCTGCGGTCGAAACGCGGCGGGAGCGCGCCGTTGGTGTAGATCACGGGGCGCGCTTCCTGATCGCTCATTTGCGAGCGGCTCCAGAAGCTGGTGACGGTCATCATGTCGCTCGGCTGCCAATGCAGGAGCGCCCCGCCGGTCCAGGTGATGGAATCGGCCACCCATTCACGCGGGGCGTCGTGGCTGATGCTCGCCCCCGCGACCAGCCCGAGCTTGGACTCGATCAGCGGCACCTGGCTGACAAGATCGAGGGACGCATAGTCATAGGGTCCGGCGCTGAGCACCGCGCTGTGCACGACCTTGTCACCCGGCAAACGCAGGCGATAGTCGGCAATGCCCGTTGGCGCGGGAAAGGCATAAGCTTGCGCCGTCACCCCGACACGCACCGTCGATCCGCGCACGATCTGGCTGCCGAGCCCCGCCTTCTGATCGAAATACAGGCCTTCGATGCGCACATTGCCCGCGTCCACGGGACTGAATCCGCGCACCATGCCGACGCCGTACAGGCCAACGCTTTCATTCCCGACCGAGGTGCCAAAAGCATCCTCGGCGGCGGCGAGCGCGTTGTCGTTCGCGCGCTGGGCGGCCGCTTCGCGTGCCGGCGATAGCGCCACCATCACAAAAATCGGCAATAAAGCGTAGATACGCGCGCGTTTAGTACGCGCGCGGCGCCGGCCGCTGTACGACATGTAACCTCGCCTCCCCAATATGAAGCCCCCTCTTTACTTGCTGAGGCGGCCTTAATCCAGACGGGAGAAACGGCGCCCGTCTGTTAAGGGGAGAGTGCGCGCGGGGAGAGTCAGCCGACGAGCGGCACGTCGTAGATCTTTTGGCGGCTGACGACGATCGTCGCCGAGTTGTGGCCGGTCAGGATGACGGTCGTGCCCTCGCTGTCGGTCAAAGGTTCATGGCCGAATGCGATTTTCAGAACGAGGGCGCCGGACACGGGTTGCCCCGCTTCGTCGATCACTTGTGGCTTTCCATTCGACAACTGGACGCGATAAGGAACGTTCATTCGTACAACCCTCCATCATTCGACCAAGGCGCTCGCCGCAACCACCTCACCATATTCCCGAAGCGGTTTAAAGCCGCTGCGGGAGAACCCCTGCGCCCCGCAAGGAGCCGCCATCACCCTTTTTCTTACCTCTACGCGAAAAAATCAGGTTTAGGTATAAGGAGGCCGTGGAATCAGCGTGGACTTACGCGCCGCGCGCAACGCCCGGCCTGTCGCAAGCGTAGACGACGGATATGAATCACGGACACAGGCCACAGGAGGGCGCGCAGGTTCATGCCTCCCCCGAACCGGAATATACTTATATATACTTATTATGGATCGCCGCTTATAGACCGCCGCCGCGCTCCCCTTTTGTTCGCCTAAACCCGAGATCACGCTCATGTCCGACAGTTCGCCGAAAAGAATCCTGGTCGCCGAGGACGAAGACGTGGTCCGCACGATCATCGGCCATGTCCTGAAGCAGAACGGCTATGAGGCGATCATGTCGCGCGACGGCGAGGAGGCGCTGGCGCTGATCAAATCGCGGCGCCCCGACGCGGTGATCCTCGACGCGATGATGCCGGGCCTCGATGGCTATGAAGTGCTGCAGACCCTGCGCAACGATCCGAACACGGCGGATATCCCGGTCATGATGCTGTCGGCGCGCAACCTGGAGCGCGACGTCATCACCGGATTCGATTTCGGCGCGAACGACTATCTGGTGAAGCCGTTCCGCCCCGAAGAATTGCTGACGCGATTGAAACGCCTGCTCGGCGCCGCGCGTCAATGGGAAAGAGACGCACATTCATGAGATCCCCGTTCGGCGCCGCGGCGCTCCTTCTTCTTGCGCTCGGCGCGCCGGCGCTGGCCCAAACCGATCACTTCGCCGCGGGCAATGCGGCACGGCGCAGCGGCGATTTCCCGGCGGCTGAAAGGTCCTATCGCGCGGCCGTGGAGGCGGCGCCGCAATCCGCCGAGGCCTGGAACGCGCTGGCGCTCGTGCAGGGCTATCAGGCGCGATACGCCGACGCCCTTGAAAGCGTGAACCGCGCCGAAGCACTGGCCCCGAACGATTTGGATATCTCGCTGACAAAGGCCCGCGTGCTGGCGTGGTCGATGCGTTACGAAGAAGCGGCCCGGCTTGTGGACCGTGTTGCCGCCGCAAGACCGAAGGATAGCGAAGCCTTGGCCTTGCGCGGGCGCATCGCGTTCTACCGCACGCAGAACGCGGAAGCTGAACGCGCGTTCAACGCCGCCCTGGCCGCCGATCCGCAGAACCTGGACGCGGTCCTGGGCCTCGGCGACGTGGAACGCGCGCGCGGCAACGACGCCGCGGCGCGCACATACTTCCTGCGCGCACGCGAGATCGACCCCGGATCGAAAGACGTCGCCGACCGCCTGGCGACAAAACAGCCCGACGGGCCGCTGTGGCGGCTCGACGTGGGCGGAACCCATAGCTGGCTCGACCGGACGGCGCTGCCGGACTGGTCGTCGCAATCCATCGCGCTCACCCGCATGACGGGTGCGGGCAGCTACGTGACCGGCGCCGCCGGCCGTTACCGCCGTTTCGGCATGACCGACGTCGAACTCACGGCCGCCGCAGGCGCGCCGTTGATGGAAGGCGTTTCGGCGCGCCTCGAGGCCAGCGTCACGCCGGCCGCCGACTTCCTGCCGCGCTGGCGCCTCGCGCCGTCCGTCACGGCGAATATCTTCGATGAAACCGCGTTGATGCTGGAAGGCAGCGTGCGTCACTACGCGACCGGCACCGTGTCCGGGTTCAACGTCGGCGGCGAGCAATTCTTCATGGAACGCCGCCTTTCCGTCTCCGGACGGTTCATCAACTCCATAGACGACACCGGCAAACACCTGACCGGCTGGAGCGCGGGGGTGACGGCGATCCCCATGGACCGCATCTCGGTGCGCGCGTCTTACGCGAATGCGCCGGAGTCCGATGCCGGCATCGTCGCCGATACACGGTCCTGGAGCGCGGGCCTTGGCTACGACATCACGCCGACGCTGACCGTGCGCGCCGATTTCACCCACGACAACCGCAGCGGCGGCTACCTGCGCGACGAGGTCAGCATCGGCATCGCCGTACGTTTCTAGGGAAAGTTCTCGAGGAACAGCCCTTGAACATTTTCGAGATCATCTGGTGGGGATCTGTCGGGCTCGCGGGCCTCACCATCGCCATGCTGATCTTCCTGTACTTCCGGCGTCTCATCATCGATGCGCGCATGGCGCGCCAAAACCTCAAGCGCGCCGCGCTGCAGGATTACGTCTACGCGGTGCTGGGCGGCACGGCGGACAACGCGCGGACCTTCACACCAGACGAACAACGCATCCTTCTCAGCCTTGTAACCGAGATGATGCGCGGCATCACCGGAACGATGCGCGACCAGCTGATCGATCTGCTCGACAAGAACATCGACCAGCAGCGGATGGCGCGGGGCTTACGGACAGGCGCGCCGGAAGATCGCGCCAAGATCGCCGCACGCCTGTTCTGGGCGAAGTCGAGCGTCGTCCAAGACGCCCTGCGCGACGCCATCAGCGATCCCAACCCTCAAGTCGTGCTGGCGGCGATCAATTCGCTGATCTCCACGGGCCAGACGTTGAGCCTGATCGACATCGTGCCCAAGCTGGAAGCGCGGAGAATGCTGGGCCACCGCGCCGTGCGCGATATTTTCCGGAAATTGGCGCCGCACAACGCCGCCGCCCTTCTCGCCTTGATCGACGACAAGGACCCGGCGGTCGCCGTCCTGGCGATCGACGCGCTTGCGCGCATGCCGAGCCCGGCGGCGCTACGGCGCCTCGCGCATATCGTCGCCATGCACCCAAACGTCGACGTGCGCGCCACGGCGGTGCGGACCATTGGCCTGATGAACGACCGGGCGTTCGACGGCGCCGTCCTCGGCGCCCTTGCCGATCCGGCGTGGGAGGTCAAAGGCCAGGCCGCGATCGCCGCCGGGCGCATGCGGGTGATGGACGCGCTGCCCATTCTTGAAGGCCTGGCGCGGGATTCGAACTGGTGGTTGCAACTGCGCAGCACGCAAGCCCTGGCCCGTCTCGGCGAACGGGGCGTCGCGATCCTGGAAAGCCTGCGCGCCGACCCGGAGCACGCGCCGATCGCGGAATTCGCGCTCTCGGAGCGGCATCTGTGATGGGGACCCTCGGCACGACGCTGCTCGAGACCTTGACCGTGATCGCGATCGCGATCGGCTGGCTTTGTTTCGTGAACGGCGCGCTGCTCAATCTGCTCTATACCGTGCAGACGGTGGTCGCCTATTTCGCGCTGCGCGGACGGCGCGCCGCGCGCACGCCAAGCTCGGCCTGGTGGCGTTACCGCGATCAGACCGTGCCGATCTCGCTGCTGGCGCCCGCGTACAACGAGCAAGAAACGATCGTGGAAAGCGTGCGGTCCATGCTGGCGCTGAACTATCCCTTCTTCGAAGTGGTGGTCATCAACGACGGATCGAAGGACGATACGCTGCGGGTTCTTATCGCGGCGTTCGGACTCGCGCCGATCAAACGCGCCTATCGCGAGCAACTGCCGCATCAGCCGATACGCAGCGTGCTCGGATCGCCGCGATTCCCCAAACTCGTGGTGATCGACAAACCGAACGGCGGCAAGGCCGACGCGCTGAATGCGGGCATCGACATCGCCGCATCGCCGCTGGTTTGCGCGATGGACGCGGACTCGCTTCTGGAATCGGATTCGCTACTGCGTGCCGTACAGCCATTCATCGAAAATTACGACAAGGTCGTTGCCTGCGGCGGCTCGATCCGCGTGGTGAACGGCAGCAACGTGGTGCGCGGCCGCGTCGCGCGCATCGAATTACCGACGGATCTCCTTAGTCTGTTCCAGATCGTCGAATATCTGCGCGCCTTCCTGATCGGACGGCTGGCGTGGAGCCAGATGGGCGCGATGATGCTGATCTCGGGCGCATTCGGCATCTTCAAGCGCCAGATCATGGTCGACGTGGGCGGTTACTCGCTGAACACCGTCGGCGAGGACATGGAAGTGATCATCAAGATCCATCGTTATCTGTCCGAGAACGGCAAAAGCGACGAAATGCGCTTCGTGCCCGAACCCGTATGCTGGACGGAAGCACCGCGCACCCTGGGCGGACTCGCCGGGCAACGCCGCCGCTGGCAGCGCGGATCGCTCGAGACCTTCTTCCGTCACCGCGCGATCATGGGAAGGTCGGAATACGGGCTTGCCGGAACCGTCGGTTATTTCCACATCCTGATCACGGACGTGATCGGCCCGCCGCTCGAGGTGCTGGGATACGCGCTCATGCCGGTGCTGTATGTCATGGGGCTTCTCGATTTCGAGGTGTTCATGGCCTATATCGCGCTGACGTTCATCTTCGGCGTGTTCATCAGCGTCGGCGCGCTTGTGCTCGAGGAACTGGAGCTGCGGCGGTATCCAAAAGCATCCTATCTGCTGGTGCTGATGCTGACGGCCATCGTCGAGAACTTCGGCTACCGCCAGATCAATACGGTCTGGCGCGTGCAAGGCTGGTGGCAGTACATGCGCGGGCGCATGGAGTGGGAAAAGCCGGCGCGGCAAGGTTTCACCAAGCCTAAGCCGTAAACCCGCCCGCGCCGCATGCAACCACGGTTGCCGGACGCGCGTTGCTGACATGATCCATCCGCACAGGCTTCACGAGCCATCTTCCAGGAGCGAGACAATGACCAAGACTCCGCGCGCCGCCACGCAGGCGCTGATGTACACCATTACCGCGATACTGTGCCTGGCCGTGACCAGCCCCGTGATGGCGCGGTCTCATCCCAAGTCGGAGAAGGACGCGGGCGTGGGCTTCCGCGGCGCCGACCGGGACGCGGTGCGCGGTTATTTCGCGCTGGATATCAAAAACGGAAACTGCCCGCCGGGACTCGCCAAGAAGCGCAACGGATGCCAGCCCCCGGGACAAGCGAAGAAACAATGGACCAAGGGCCAGCCGCTGCCGGCCGCCGTCGTGTATGAGCCGTTGCCGTCCGCGTTGATTGTGCGCCTCGGCCCGCCGCCGCCGAACCATGAATATGTGCGCGTCGCGGGCGACATCCTGATGCTCGCCGCTGGGACGCACATGGTGGTGGATGCGATCACCGACCTCGGCGGTGCGCTGCGTTAGGCGCTTAGGCCGCCAGCGCCAGCGCCGCTTCCTTGAGCTGCTGCGCCGAGGAATTCGCCCGATCGGCCGACTGAGCGATCTGCACGAGGTTGTCGCTCACCGTCGCCACGGAGGAGGCGGTCATCTGCATATTGGCGGACATGTCGCGCGTCACCGCGCTTTGCTCCTCAACCGCGGCGGCCGCGCCGCCGACGTACTGGCGCAAGGAGTCCATGGACTGACCGATGGCGCCAAGGATACCGGCGACGTTGCTCGATACCTCCTGCACGTTGGCGATCTCGCGCGCGATCTGTTCGGTGGCGCCCTTCGCTTGACCCGCGAGATTTTTCACTTCGGTCGCGACAACGGCGAACCCGCGGCCCTGCTCGCCGGCGCGCGCCGCTTCGATGGTCGCATTCAGCGCGAGAAGATTGATCTGGTCGGCGATACCTTCGATGAGCTCGACGATTCCGTTCATCGCCTGCGCAGCGGTTGTCAGGGTGGCCGTCGCCTGGTTGGCGTTCCGGATGGATTCCGCCGCGCTATCGGTCGCCAGGCGCGACTTGCTCATGGTTTCGGCGATTTCCTTCACCGAGGCGTCCAACTGTTCGGCGCCCGAGGCGATGGCCTGAACGGTGTTGGTGGTTTCGGTCGAAGCTTGCGCGGCCGTGGTCGACTGCTTGCTGGCCAGCAAGATCGCCTGGGCGATGTCGTCGAGATTGCGGGTGATGGACTTCTGCGCCCGTTCGTTGCGTAAGCGGGCGGTCACCTGCGCCGTCGTATCGGTGGCGTATTTCACGACCTTGAACGGTTTGCCGTTGAGATCGAGGATGGGATTGTAGGAGGCTTGGATCCAGATCTCCTTCCCGCCCTTGCCGATGCGCTTATATTCGGCGGCCTGATATTTGCCGCGCGCGAGCGCCGCCCAGAATTGCCGATACTCGGCGCTGTCGCGCATTTCGGCATCCACGAACATACTGTGATGGCGGCCCTTGATCTCATCGAGCGTATAGCCGAGGGCGCCGAGGAAATTCGCGTTGGCGGTGAGAATGGCGCCGTCGACGTCGAACTCGATGACGGCTTGGGACTTGCCGATGGCGGCAATCTGGCCGGCATAATCGGCGCATTGGATTTTGGCGGCGGTCACATCGGAGGCGAATTTCACAACCTTCATGACGCGGCCCTTGCCGTCGACGATCGGGTTGTAGGTGGCCTGAATCCAGATTTCCCTGCCACCCTTGGCGATACGCTTGAATTCGCCGGCCTGGAATTTGCCACTCGCGAGTTCGTGCCAAAAGCGCTGGTAATCCTTCGACCCACGCACTTGGGCATCGACGAACATGCTGTGGTGGCGGCCGCGGATCTCGCCGTGTTCGTACCCCAGGGCCGCGAGGAAATTCTGGTTTGCGCCGAGGACGATGCCGCTGGGCTCGAACTCGATGACGGCTTGCGACTTATCGAGCGCGGCGAGCTTTGCTTTCATCTCCGTTTGTAGGCGTGTGGCAAACATCGAATCCTCCATGACCGTTGGGAGGACGATATGCCCGCCGTTACAAATGGGCACGCGCGAGGAAGTATGCGGATATAGAGCCGAAGTATTAGGTTTTTGAACGTTTCAAAGGTGGCCGCCGGCCCGCCCGGCCCCCGCGCCCGTTGGAAACGCACGGCATTCGTCCGCCCGAGGGGTCAGTCAGGGGCGTAAGGGTTTAGGCCGCGCGCGGATCGCGCGGACAACACCGAAGGTCACCGGCCCCGTCACGAGCCAGGCGAGAAGATACCAGCCGCCATGATCGAGCACCCCAATGCCGACCGCGCCAAGCGCGTAAACGAGGGCGAAGAGTCCGACCGGCGCGGCGCGCCTCTTCTTGTTCTTGCGTTTACGCGCACGCGCCACGCCGCCCGTACGCCGCGCGGGCCTCTCAAAAGGAACCGGGTCATCGTCCAGCGTGGGAAGCAGGTCGGCGTCTGAAGTGTCCGGCGGCATAAACTGATGCGGCAAGCGGGTGGGCAAGGGCCGCGAGAATGTAGCATGCGGGCGCGCACGTATTGACGGAGGTCAAATCCGTCCGCCGCGCCTTACCTTTTTACATGGCGTGGCCGCGATTCAAACACATGGAACGCACCCAACCGGCACGCTGGGACATCCCACACCGGGCGAAAGCGGTTCGGAGGGCCGGATTAACATGGATTATATCGGGTTCCGGGCAATCATTTTAGATACGTAGTCTGGACGGTCCGGCATCCGATTCAGCCCAGGTTTCAATGTGTTAGGAGACAGCGCGCGAGAATGCCGGGACCGCCGGGCGAAGACGGGGCGTTTTTCTTGCATTCAAGGTGGAGCATTTCCTGCGCGCGTACGTTGTTCTTAACGCCAAGCGCCGATGCGTGCTTTTGCCACCGGGGCCCCAAGAGGGATCACAGGCGACGGCCTCCGGGAAACGCATCCTCACCGGTGAGGGCGAGTTTCCCAGCGGGGCCGATCTCGATCGGTTCGCGTCACGGAAGGCGGCGCATCCGCGGCATCGCTTAACTTACGGGTACAACATACCCCCCTTGGCGGACCAAATTTTGGCATAAACCCCAGCCGCGCGCGGTGGTGTATTGGATTTTGGTTTTGCGATTCGGCTTTTCCCCGCAACGGCCCCCCTTGCCGGTGGAGTCCCGTGAGCGCGGGGCGCATCCCACACGCGGCCAATGCGGTGGCGGTTCACCGGCTGTCGAAACTGACACTGCTCGATGAGGCGTCCGCGCGCGCGCTGAACAAGGCCGGTCAACGCTGCCGCATCACGCCGGGGCAACATGAGTTGTGCGCGGAAGGAAAAGCCGTGGGCGAACCGCAGTTGATCCTGAGCGGTTGGGCCGCGCGCGTGCGGATCGTGCCCAACGGCGGCCGTCAAATCCTGGGGCTTCTGCTGCCGGGCGATCTGATCGGACACTGCTACCAACCGCAGCCGGTGGCCCTATCGAGCGTCATCGCGCTGACGGAACTCATGACATGCAAGGCGCCGGCGCCCGAGCAGGAGGACTCGCTGCGCTGCGCTTACGCCATGAGCCACGCGTTCGACGAGGCTTATCTGCTGGCGCAGATCACGCGGCTCGGACGCATGAATGCGTCCGACAGATTGGCCGACCTCTTCCTTGAGCTTTTGGAGCGCCTGGCCCTTGCCGGATTGGCACCGGGTTATACGTTCCATCATCCGCTGACGCAGGAACTGGTTGCGGACATGACCGGGCTCACCACCGTGCATGTCAACCGCACCCTAAAAACGATGCGGCGCGACGGCGACGCCAACTGGAGTTCGGGGCAGTTGACGCTGAGCAATCCCGCGGCCCTTGCCCACCGCATCGGACGCACGCCGACACGCGTGGCGCAGCCGCGCTCGCGGTTCATCGCGCAAACCACACATCAGCTTGATCCAAATTAAGACGCGCCAGTCCGTGCGCGCACCATGACGCACCGGACCGTCAGGATGATTTACATCCGGGAAGCTTGGAAGATCGGGAACCCTTGAAAGGTCGGGCAAGGGAACCGTGTTGCCGCGCAGCGTCACGACCGGGGTGAACGGAGCCGCTGCGGCTCCGCGTACCGGCCTCTAGGGCGTGTTGAAGTCATGTCGAATCGCCAACACGCCCTCGATTCTTATTTGGCCGCGCGTTCTACGGCGAACCGGCTTCCACTTCGCCGGAACGCGCTCTAGGCCTTGCTGGCGCTCCAGGCCGAGCCGCCCTGGACGCTGCCTTTCATCGCATTGCCGTCGACACGTCCGGTGTACTTCTTGCCGCCGGCGGTGAAGGAAATGTTGGCGCCGTCCATCTTAGCCTCGCTGATAGGCTGCGCCTTACCGTCCATCGTCAAGGTGCCGTCGAGCTTCTGGTAGGTCTGCTTCAGAGCCAGTTGGCCATTCCCGAACTTCCAGGCGCCGTCGACCTTCGCCGGGATGATCCACTTGTAGGCCGTGCACCAGCTGGTGCAGTCGGCGGTCGCCATAATGGTTTCATCCGGTTCCCAGTCGCCCATGTTGAAGGAGTTGGACACCACGCGCGTGCCCGGCTTCATGTTGAGCAGCGTCGGGCGCAGCTTCACATTGAGCTGCGGCAGGAGGAACAAGGTGATGACGGTGGCCTTGGAGAAATCGGAGTTGAAGATATCCGCCTGGGCGAAGGTCGCTTTATCCGTGACCTTCTCCTGCTCGGCATTGAACTGCGCGAGCTTGACCATGTCCGGATTATATTCGATGCCGTGCGCACGCACGCCGCGTTTGGCCGCCGTGATGACGGTGCGGCCGTCGCCGGCGCCGAGATCGATGAGGTAATCGTCCTTGGTGACCTGTGCCATGTCGAGCATGCGATCGACGAGAGCCTGGGGCGTAGGCACCCACACCACGTCCTTGCCGGCCTGGCCGGATTGCGGCTTGAACGGAGCTTCGGCGGCGAACGAGGTGTGACCAACGGCGCTGGTGAGCGCGAAGGCGGATACGGCGCAGGCAAGAGCGATGTTACGCAAGTTGATCATGGCGGATCTCCGGGCTTTTTGGGACGTTGGCGGCTTAAGGACGATGAAAGACAGCGCGGCATGCGGCGTGAATTCACGCGCGGGATCATAGCCCGGCGCCCAGGCTCGCGGCGATTCCCAATTCAGCTCAAGGGTATGGACAATTGTAACAGGTCCGTCACCGCGGCCCGTTACATCCGGCGGATCAACCGACGCTTTTTTTGCGCGGGCCGGTGGCGCGGCGAATGACTTGATGAGCGACAGACGCCCGCAAGTATCATCACCGGAATCTCCGCCGGGAGTGAGGGGCGGTGCGAAAAAGGTTCACGCCTGAAAAGGAACGGCGCGAGCCGCTAAGGCGGCCCGCGCCGGAAAGTCGCCGCGCTCCAGAAGAATTATAGCGCGCAGTTTTTGTAGTCGGCGGCCATGCATTTGCTGGCGGCGTCACGGGCGGCCTTCACCTGCTCGGGCTTCAGCTGGGCCGCGACCCGATTACGGCTTGCGGTGGCGGTTTCCGCTTCCTTGCCGGTGGCCTTCGCCACAGCCAGGGTGAAATAGGTGTATGCCTTGGTCTTGTCCTGCGGCACACCCTTACCGGTCTCATAGCGCACACCCATGGACGTCATCGCCGGGGTATAGCCCTGCGCCACGGCTTTCTTGGTCCAACTGACCGCGTCCTTCTCGGACTTTGCGACGCCTTCGCCGCGCTCATACAAACCGGCGAGTTCGGCTTGCGCTTCGGCGTTGCCGAGATCGCCCGCCTTGCGGAGCCATTTGGCGGCTTCCGCCGGGTTCTTGTCGACGCCGTCGCGGCCTTGGCTGAATGTGCGGCCGAGCTGCAGCGAAGCTTCCTGGCTGTTCTTGTTGGCCGCCATGGTCCAAAACTTGACGGCGTCCTTGTAGCTCTGGTCGGCGCCGAGACCTTGCGCGTAGAGGAGACCCACGTTGTACTGCGCTTTCACATCGCCTTGTTCGGCGAGCGGCTTCCAGTTCTTCATCGCGGTATTGAAGTCGCGCTTGTTATAAGCCTTCGCGCCTTCGTCATAGGACTGCGCCAGCACTGATGTCGAAAACAGGGCCGCACCGACAGCTGCGCAATAAAACAGCTTTCTCATCCTCGTTCCTCACTTGAACACAACAACGACATAGAAACTCTGGCCCCCGAATGTGGTCTTTTAGTGGACCGACAATGGCGAGCCGATGGTAAGCGGGGCACGTATAGGTTGGCGGCTCCGTGCGGGCAAGCGCGGGACCGTGTCAGTGGCTTTACAAGCGCGTGAACGGGCGAAAAGCTAAAGAGATGTGAAGGTTAGCGCGTCGGCGTCACGCGTGAGGATATAGCCGCAGCACGCCTTCAGATATGCGACCCGGTGCGACCTACGGGTGAAATGGGAATGCACGGAGATCGCCGTGCGCGGCGCCGCGCGCATCCGTTCTTTATTGGGCGCGCAAAATTCCGACTTTCAAGAAGCTTAATGATCGATGTGACCGGCCTCGTCATGTTCGTCATGGGCTTCGGCCCAGATTTCGTGGGAGTCGATCAGCAACTTCAAGAGCGCCCGGGAACCCGCCGCACGCGCCGCGATCTCCGCGCGCCGGGCCTCGTTGGCCTGCTTTTGGATGAAAAGCAGATCGGCGAGATCGATCGCGCCCAATTGATGACCGCGATCGGTGCGCGCGGCCGCCGTCCCCGCGCTGCGCGCGGACTCGGCGGTGCTGCTCCACGCCGCGATGCGCGTGCGCACATCCGCCGCGTCGGCGTCGGCGATGGCTTGAATCTCGCGGCGGACTTCATCGCGCGAGAACCCGGCGGCGCTGGCCTGGGCGGAGGCCTTCGACGCCGCGGCGCGGCGATGGCTGAAACCCAAAGGAATGGAAAGGTGCACACCGACGCCGTTCTCCAGTCCACCTCGCTCGCGGAAAGTACGGATGCCGACCGTGGGATCGGGAATGCGGTCGGCCTGGGTGCGGCGCGCGACGATGGAGAGCCGTTCGGCCTCGTTCTCGGCGGCGCGAATCTCATGGCTGCGCGAAATCACGAGATCGCGCAGACGGTCGACGCCCGCGGCGGGCATTTCCGGCGCCGGGATGGGAGGCGCCTCGGCGGACAGCGGGATTTCCGGAAAGGTCGCCGCGAGAGTCACGCGCGCCTTCTCAAATTTAGCGCGGGAGTCGGCGAGTTGAGCCACGGCCAACGATTCGGCGGCCGCCGCTTGATCCAAATCGAGCGCGGCGGCGTCCTTCAGATCCGCACGCCGGCGGACGGCAGCGACCGCGGCTTTCTGCATCTCCAACGCCTGCTGATCGCTTCTCAGGAGTTCGCCGGCTTCCATCCAGTCGTGCCACAGCTCCGACAGCACAAGCGCGGCGTGGTGGCGCGTGTCCTCGCGCTCGTTCTCGGCGACTTCCACACCCAACGCACCGGCCTTGCGGTCGAGGCTGCCCTTCCACGGCAGGCGAATGGTACGCGAAAGCATTACGTCGGTTTCCTTGAAGCGGCCTTCGCGCTCGACATCCCGGCGGGCGTAGGAGCCGGACAACGTGAATTCGTAGGGGCCGGCGCGAAGCATGTCCCGGTCGGCGAGCGCGGCATCGACACGCGCGCGCGCCGCGGCGACGCCGGGATAAGCGTTGAGCGCGGCCTGAACCTGCGCGTCGGCCGGAAAGCCGGACGGCAACGACTGCGCGTGCGCGGCCGAGGCAAAGAGGAGACCGAGGGCGACGGCGATCCTCATGCGAGCCTCCCTTGGGCGATGAGAGGCGTGGCCTGCCAACGTACCGGATGCGCGCGGCGCGCGGACCCGACGGCGGCGGTCAACGCCTCGATGCGCGCGCGCGCCACCACGACTTCGACCGCCGCCCGCATGAGTGTACCGGTGACCTGTTCGCCCACGCGCGCGTCGCTGAAATCGCGGCCGTACACGGTTTCCTGACGCACATGAACGGGACGGCCGGTTTCGGTCCGCAGGCAGTTGGCGATGGCGTCGGCTTCGGACGCCGCGCAATGAAACGTGAGCACAATCTCATCCATGGCTGGGCACGATCTTATCGTCCGGGTTGCTGGTCACATCCTCCGGCCCTTCGCCGAAACGCGCGAAAAGGATGGGAAGAAGCACAAGTGTCAGAAGTGTCGACGTCATAAGCCCGCCGATCACGACAATCGCCAAGGGGCGCTGAATCTCGGACCCGGGCCCCGTGGCGAGCAGCAGCGGCACGAGACCGAAGGCGGTGATACAGGCGGTCATAAGGACCGGACGCAGACGCCGTTCGGCGCCGAGCTTCACCGTTTCCATCATGTCGCGGCCTTCGGCGCGAAGCTGCAGGAAGTAGGCCACCATGACCAGGCCGTTAAGCACGGCGATGCCGAGCAGCGCGATGAACCCGACCGACGCCGGCACGGACAGATATTCCCCGGAAATCCACAGGGAGATAATGCCCCCGACCATCGCGAAGGGGATGTTCACGAGGATGAGAAACGACGCGCGCAAGGAACGAAGCGTCACGTACAGCACGCAGAGGATAAGACCGAGTGCCACCGGGATCACCAGCAGCAGACGCGCCGCGGCGCGTTGCTGGTTCTCGAATTGGCCACCCCAGACCATGGAGTAACCCTGCGGCAATTTCACCTTCGCCGTGACGGCGGCTTTGGCGTCCTCGACATAACCGACGAGATCGCGGCCCGAGACAAAGGCCTGCACGAGAGCGTAACGCAGGCCATTTTCGTGGTTGAGGCGCACCGGGCCTTCGACCTTCTGAATGTGCGCCATGTCGCTCAACCGGGCGAGCGTGCCTTGCGGCGTACGAAGCTGAACATCCGAGAACTGCTCATGGTTGTCGCGGATTTCATCGCCGCCGCGCACCACGACCGGAACGCGAGCCTGACCCTCGATGATGACGCCGGCGCTAATCCCGTCGACCTGCGCACGCAACGCATCCACCAGCGTGTCGAACGGCATGCCGTAGCGGCCCGCCGCCGCCCGGTCGAGATCCAGTTGCAGATAATCCAAGGTGTCGTTGGCGGCCGTGAGGACCTCGGACGCCCCCCGGACCTCGGACAGGACCGTTTGGATACGACCGGCGAGGTCGGAAAGCACGGCATTATCCGGTCCGAAAATCTTCACCGCCAAGTCGCCGCGCGCGCCGGTGAGCATTTCCGACACACGCATCTCGATCGGCTGGGTGAAGGATGCCTCGATACCCGGAATTGTCTCCATCACCTTGCGAAGCTCGTCGGTGATGAACGCCTTGTCGCCGCGCCATTCGCTTGTCGGCTTCAAGACCATGAAAACATCGGTTTCATTGAAACCCATTGGATCGAGCCCGAGTTCGTCGGAGCCCATACGTGAAACGATCTGATCGACCTCGGGGACCGCCGCCTTGATGGCGCGCTGCACCACGAGGTCGGTCTGCACCGATGCGTTCAGGTTCACGGATGGCAGCTTGATCGTCTGCATGACGATGCTGCCTTCATCCATCGACGGCATGAAGGTTTTGCCGACCATGAGATAAGCGCCGACCGCGGCCGCAAGACCGATGCCCGAAACGATATAGACAACGCGCGTGTTGGCGAACGAGCGGTCCAGGAGCTTCCTGTAGGCGGGCGTGATCTTACGCATCAGCCAGGGTTCGCCGTGACCGCCTGTCAGCGCATAGGATGAAAGCACCGGAATCAGCGTGAGCGCGATCACCAGCGAGCCGACCAGCGCGAAAACGATGGTCAACGCGACGGGCGAGAACAATTTTCCTTCAAGCCCCTCCAAGGTGAGCAAAGGCAGAAAAACCAGAGCAATGATCGCGATGCCGGCCGAGACGGGGACAATCACTTCCGTCACCGCGCGGAAGACCACGTTCAAGCGGGGATGTTCGCCTTTGTGTTCATGCGTGAGGCGTTCGACCACATTCTCGACGACGACGACGGCGCCATCGACAAGCATGCCGATCGCGATGGCGAGCCCTCCCAGGCTCATGAGGTTCGCCGACAGGCCCGTCCCGCCCATAACAAGGAACGTGATGAGCGCCGCCATGGGCAAGGTCGTCGCGACGATTGCCGCGGCGCGCCAATCGCCCAGAAACAGAATAAGAAGAAAAACGACAAGAACCGTGGCTTCGATCAGCGCATGCTCCACGGTGGAAACCGCACGCTCGATGAGATCGGACCGGTCATAAAACACGTTCAGCGTCGTTCCCGGCGGCAGAGCCGGCTCCAGGTCCTTGATTCGCGCGCGCAAGCCATCCACGACCTGCCGCGCATCCGTGCCGCGGAGGGATACGACCAGCCCCTCGACCACTTCGCTTTTGCCGTCCATGGTGACGGCGCCATAACGCGTCAGGCTGCCGACGCCGACGCTCGCCACATCCCCTAGCCGGATCAACGCGCCGTCGTGCGCGGTTAGAACCATGTTCTCGAGATCGGCGACCGACTGCGCCGCGCCGACCGCGCGGACGATCAGCGCCTCCTCACCTTCGTTGAGGCGGCCCGCGCCGTCATTGCGATTGCCGCGTTCCACGGCGTCGCGAAGTTCGCCATACGTCAGGCCCGTGTTCGCCAGGGCGGCGGGATCCGGCTTGATCTCGAAGGTTTTGGCCAAACCGCCGAGCGCGTTCACGTCGGCCACGCCTGGAACGGTGCGCAAGGCCGGTCGGATCGTCCAGTCGAGAAGCGTGCGCTTTTCGGTCAGGCTGAGCGGGCCTTCGACGGAAAACATGAACATTTCCGAAAGCGGGGTGGAGGCCGGCGCAAGACCCCCGTCAACGACGCTCGGCAAACTGCCCATCACACCGGCGAGGCGTTCGCTCACCTGGGAGCGCGCCCAATAGATATCCGTGCCGTCCGTGAAATCGATTGTGATATCGGCGATGGCATACTTGGCCATCGAGCGCAGCACCGCTTGCCGCGGGATGCCGAGCATCTCCATCTCGATCGGCGCGATGACGCGCGTTTCAACTTCCTCGGGCGTCATGCCCGGCGCTTTCAGGATGATCTTGACCTGGGTCTGGGCGATATCCGGATAAGCGTCGACCGGAAGCCTCAGAAAGGACCAAAGCCCCAGCCCGGCCACGATCACCGTAAGCAGCAGGACAAACAGACGCGACGAAAGCGAGAGTTCGACAAGACGACGCAGCATGTGCCCCTACTTCGCGAGCGCGAGCGATTTCAGCTCGCTGAGGCTGTTGACCGCGACCTCTTCGCCCGCTTTGAGGCCGGACAAAATCACGATCCGGGCGCCCGCCGCGGCGCTGGCATCGACTTTACGCACAAGCACGCCACCCTCGGCGCGCACGAAAACAAAAGCGCCGTCATCCAGTTCGACCACCGCCGCGCGTGGGATGCTGACCGCGGCCGTTTTGGCGTTCGCATAAACGGCCGCGGACGCCGTGCGGCCCGCGACGATTTCGGTTCCCTTGGCGATCGCCGCCTTCAGCGCGGCCGAGCGCGTCTCGGGATTCAGGACCTTGCCGACCGACGTCACCTTGGCCTCGATCTTGCCGTCGACGACAACGCGCATGCCGGGTTCGATCTGGCCGATCAAGCGCTCGGGCACCTGCGCTTGAACTTCGTACCGATCGGTCGCATCGACCACGAAGGCCGGCGCCATGCCGTCGACCGGCGCGCCGGTTTCAAGCCTGGCCGCCGCCACCACCCCGTCCAAGGGCGCGCTCAGTGTGTAGGTCCCTTTCACGCCATCGGCGTTCACGGCCGTGAGCATACGCGACTTTTCGTCCACCTCGGCGCGCGCCTGCTGATGCTCGGCTTCGGCTTCCTCGGCGCGCGCGCCGGAGACAATGCCTTCTTCGTTCAGGGTCGATTGGCGCTTTGCATTGGCGCTGGCGGCGGCGAGTCGGGCGCGGGCGCCCGCAAGTTCAGCCGACAGCGTGAGAATTTCACGGCTTGCGATAATTGCGAGCGGCTGACCTTTTTTGACCACGTCGCCTTCGACGGCGAGCATCTGCAACACGGTTCCGGGAAAGGTGGCCGCGACGGCGATCCGCGCGTCGGGCGGCGGCGCAATGATGGCGGGCAGAGTCGCGACAAGATAGGCGTCGGCCTTTTCCGCGGCCGCGAATTTGAGGGCGAGCCCTTTGACTTGCGCGCCCGAAAGCGCGAGCAAATCGGATCGTTCCGCCGCCCGTGGGGCTCCGCTCCACAGCGCCATGAGAATGGCCAATGTCAGGAATGACGTTCTTTGCATGGTGTACCCCTTCGGCGGCTTTATAGCCGGAGATTCCTGACAGCCGCCTGACATTTGTCAGCGGTTCTTCAGAAAGAGATGCATATAATAGTGATTATTATCCGGTACGAACGGACACGGCGTGCGCATCCTGGTCGTTGAAGATGAAGCGGAACTCGCGACGCGGCTTGTCGCCAAACTCGCGCAGCACGACATGACATGCGAATGGGTTTCATCCGCAGAAGATGCCAAGCTGCTCGATGCCGATGTGTTTAATGCGCTTGTGATCGACCTCGGCCTTCCCGGCGCGAGCGGACTCGATCTGATCCGGCATGTGCGCGGACACGGCGCGGGCACGCCGATCCTGGTCCTGACGGCACGCAGCAGTTGGCAGGAGAAGGTCGAAGCCTTGAACGCGGGCGCGGACGATTATCTGGTGAAGCCCGCGCATGTCGAGGAACTCGTGGCGCGCATGCGCGCTTTGGCGCGCCGCGCGGCCGGGCAAGTGCAGCCGCAGCTTGTCGCCGGGCCGCTCGCGCTCGATCCGTCCCTCAAACGGCTGACGGTGAACGGAGAGGAAGTCAGTCTCACGGCCAATGAGTTCCGTCTGCTGTCGCTGTTCATGTACAAACCCAAACAGACCTTCGCATTGGATGAGATCCTCGATCACCTGTACCCGTTGGACCAGGACCGCGACCGCAACGCCGTCGAAGTCCTGATCGGGCGCCTGCGGCGCAAGATCGGACGCGAACTCATCGTCAACGTGCGCGGCCTCGGCTATCGTCTTCTGGACGGACCATGACCATTCTCCTTCCCCAGTTCAAAAGCCTGCGCGTGCGCTTCCTGTTCGCCGCGCTTCTGTGGGTGAGCATCGCGACCGCCGTCGCCGGCGCGGTGATCTCCTACCTTTACCGCTCGCACCTCACCGGCCAGTTCCACAACGAACTCGACATCCATCTGGTGGAACTCATCCGCCTGTCCGAGACCGACGAGATGGGCAATCCGACCTTGGACCGGCCGCTTTCCGACCCGCGCTTCCAGATGGAGGACAGCGGCTTCTATTGGCAGATCGAACGCGCTGGATACCAAACGCTGAAATCCACGACCCTGGGCGCGCGAAGCCTGGACGGCAGTTTCGCAAAAGGCATCCAGGAGAAGATGGATTGGGCCGACGGCCCTTACGGCGAAGTCCTGATGTGCGGGATTTCGGCGCCGTCGCGGACCGGCGGGCCGGCGCTGAACTTCACCATCGCCGTCGAACGGCGCATCCTCGGCGAAGCCATCGCCGGGTTCAACCGCGACCTCACCATCTCGTTGACCGTCTTCGCGCTTCTGATGCTGGCGGGCGCGACCTTGCAGACGACCTACGGCCTTCGCCCCGCGCAACGCATCGCCGACGATATCGAACGCCTGCGCCGCGGCGACGTGCCGCGACTGTCCTCGGACGCGCCGGCGGAATTCAGCGGCATCGTGACGCGGCTGAACGCCCTGCTCGACAATCAATCGGCGCTGGTGCAGCGCGCGCGGGTCGAGGCGGGCAATCTGGCGCATGGCTTGCGTACGCCGCTGGCCCTCATCAGCGACGAAGCCGAACAACTCGCGCGCAAAGGCGACGACACGGCGGCCACCTTCATCCAGGCGCAGTGCCGCAAGATCAGCCGGCAGGTGAACTACCACATGATGCGCGCACGGGCGGCGGGCACGCGCATGACCAGCTTCGCCGCCAACCTGCACGCGGCCGTTCAAAACATCGTCGGCGCGATGCAGCGCCTGCACGCCAGCCGCAATCTTTCCTTCGTCGTCGACATCTCCACCGGGCTAACGGTGAACTGCGACGAGGGCGACCTTTCGGAAATCCTTTCCAACCTGATCGACAACGCCTGCAAGTGGGCGCGCACAAATATCCGGATCGCGGCGCGCCATGGCGACGGCGGCATCGTCATCGAGGTCACCGACGACGGACCCGGCATCGCCGACGATATGCGCGACAAGGTATTCGACGTCGGCGCGCGGCTGGACGAAGGCAAGGCGGGAAGCGGGTTGGGACTAGCCATCGCGCGCGACCTTGCGCGGCTCTATGGCGGCGACCTGGAGCTCGAGAAAGCGTTCAGCGGCGGATTGCTGGCGCGGCTGCGTCTACCGGATGTCAGCGCCGCATAAAGGCGTGACCCGGAGATACAAACTCACCTAGACTTGGTCCCGTCATCGATTCGGGGGGACTCATGACGGACGCGGCTTTGGACGAGACCACGCAGCGCGCGGTGCGCAAGGCGGCGTGGCGGTTGATCCCCCTGCTCTGCGTCGCTTACATCATCAGTTACATCGACCGCACCAACGTCGGCTTCGCGGCGCTGGATATGAACGCGGCGTTGGGCTTGACGGCGAAGCAGTTCGGCTTCGCGGCCGGCATGTTCTCCATCGGCTACTGTCTGTTCGAACTCCCAAGCAACGTCGCCTTACAACGCTTTGGCGCGCGGCGCTGGCTGGCGCGCATCATGGTGACATGGGGGATCGCGGCCGCAGCGACCGCCTTTGCGACGGGGCCCGTGAGTTACAGCGTCATCCGCTTCATCACCGGCGTGGCCGAGGCCGGTTTTTATCCCGGCGCGATCTTCTATATCGCGACCTGGTTCCCGGTGGCGGTGCGCGGGCGCATCCTCGCCTGGTTCGTGGTGGCGGTGCCGCTGTCGTCGGTCATCAGCGGGCCGGTATCGACGGCGCTGCTCAAGATCAACGGCTTGGGTCTCGTCGGCTGGCAGTGGCTGTTCATCATTGAAGGGCTGCCCGCCTGCGTCATGGGTGCGATCACGCTGTTCGCGCTGGCCGACCGCCCGGAGGATGCGAAATGGCTGACGGACGATGAGCAGCGCGCGCTGCGGGCGAAACTCGAGTCCGAAGCGTATCCGGAACTTAAAAAGGATCTGTGGTCCGCGCTGGCCGATGCGCGGGTCCTTGTCTTGTCGCTCGCGTACCTCTTCTTCGTGACCGGATCCGTCGGCGCCGGCATCTGGTTGCCACAGATCTTGAAGCCCTTCGGGCTTTCAAACCAGGAGGTCGGTTTCGTTTCGGCGATCCCCTACATCGCGGGCTCCATCGCGCTCATCCTGTGGTCCTACGCGCTCGACCGCTCGCGCGCCTATCTCAAGAACTATGTGATCGGCTGCATCGTCTCGGGCCTGGGGTTCCTGTTCTCGGTGCTGTTCGACAATCTATGGCTGGCGGTGGCGGGGGTTTCGGTTGGCCTGATCGGCATGAGCGGCGCGCGGCCGGCGATCTTCTGTATTCCGCCGCGCTTTTTATCGGGTGCGGCCGCAGCCGGCGGCATCGCACTCATCAACTCGTTTGGGAATCTCGGCGGCTTCATGGGGCCGTATGCCATCGGATGGCTGCGTGAAACGACAGGCTCGTTCAACGCCGCGCTCTATTTCCTGGCCGGATCGATGGTGCTGTCGGCTTTACTGGCGCTGTCCGTGCGCCTTCTCAAAGTTAAGGCGTAACACGCTTTGTTTTTGGGGCTGTTCTTATCGGAAAACCGCTCACACTTTTCCGGAACAGGCCCCTTCTTTCTTGAGGAAACTGAAGTCGCAGCCCTCTTCCGCCTGGGTCATGAATTGATCGTGCAGCCAGGAGTGGCCGCGCACCGCGGGCGGCGGCGCGGGTGGACGTTTCGCGCGGCGGGCGGCGAGAGTCTTCTCATCCACCAGCAATTCGAGCGAACGCTTCGAGACACTGAGACGGATACGGTCGCCGTTCTCGACCAGGGCCAGCGTGCCGCCGGACGCTGAATCCGGCGAGACGTGCAGGATCACACTGCCGAACGCCGTGCCACTCATGCGCGCGTCGGAGATGCGCATGATGTCTTTCACACCGGCGGCGGCGAGTTTTTTCGGAATCGGCAGATAACCGGCTTCAGGCATGCAGGCTTCGCTCATGGGGCCGGCATTCTTGAGGACGAGGATATCATCGGCGGTGACATCGAGATCGGGCGCGTCGATACGGTTGGACAAGTCTTCGAGGGATTCGAAGACCACGCAGCGGCCTTCCTTCTCGAACAAGGCGGAGTCCGCCGCCGCGCGTTTCAGGATGGCGCCGTTGGGCGCGAGATTGCCGAACAGCGCGACGAGGCCGCCGACGGCTTGCAGCGGCTCCTTCAGCGGACGCACGACATTGCGGTCCACCCACGGCTCCCACGCGTCAATACGCTCGCCAATCGTCTCGCCGGTGATGGTGATGCAGTCGAGGTGCAGAAGCGGTTTCAGTTCACGCATCACGGCAGGAACGCCTCCGGCGGCGGCGAGATCTTCCATGTAACCGGAACCGCTGGGCTTCAGGTCAACGAGGACAGGCGTTGTGTCCGACAGCGCGTTCAGGCGCTTCAAATCGATCTTGATGCCAAGGCGGCCCGCGATGGCGGTGAGATGGATGATGGCATTGGTGGAGCCGCCGATGGCCAGAAGCACGCGCAGCGCGTTTTCCACCGATTTTTCCGTGATGATCTTGCTGGGGCGCATATCGCTGCCCATGAGCGAGACGGCGAGCTTGCCGCTGGCTTCCGCAATCCGAAGACGGTCGGCGTCAACGGCGGGCACGGCGGCGGCGCCCGCGGGCATCATGCCGAGGGCCTCGGCAATAGACGCCATCGTGCTGGCGGTGCCCATCACGGCGCAGGTGCCGGTGGTGGAGGCAAGGCGGCCCTCGACTTGGTCGATTTCGGCGTCAGTGATTTTGCCGGCGCGATATGTCGCCCAGAAACGGCGGCAGTCGGTGCAAGCGCCGAGGCGTTCAGACTTATACCGGCTGGTGGACATCGGACCGGTGACGACCTGCACGGTGGGAATATCCGCCGAGGCCGCGCCCATGAGCTGGGCCGGTACGGTCTTGTCGCAGCCGCCGATGAGCACCACCGCGTCCATGGGTTGGGCGCGGATCATTTCCTCGACGTCCATGGACATGAGGTTGCGGTACTTGAGGCTGGTGGGGGTGAGGAACGTCTCACCGAGCGAAATCGTCGGGAAGTCGATAGGGAGCGCGCCGGCGGCGAGCACGCCGCGCTTCACGGCGTCGATCAGGGCCGGCATGTCGCGGTGGCAGTTATTGTAGCCGCTGGCGGAATGACAGATGCCGACAATGGGCTTGTCGAGCATCTCGCGGCTGTAGCCCATGGAGCGGGCGAAGGACCGGCGCAGATAGATGCTGAACTTCGGATCACCGTAGTTGGTGAGCCCGCGTCTGAAGCCAAGGCCCGTGGGAGTAGGCGTGGGCGGTTTCTTGTCCTGCTCGCTCATCGCGTTATCCTATATGCTATCAGACGAGGATCGTGCATTTACTATATGCGCAGATCGAGTGGGGAGGACTATTTAGATGGCGAAGGTCGCGATTGTCACCGGTGCGGGTTCGGGGATCGGCCGTGAGGTGGCTTTGGCCTTTCTCAAGCACGGTTATTGCGTCGCCCTCGCCGGCCGGCGCATCCCGGAGATGGAAGAGACCGTGGACCTCGCAGACGGCAAAGGCCAGGCGCTGATCGTCTCCACGGACGTGAGCCAACCTGCCGTGTCGACAACCTGTTCGCCCAGACCAAAAGCAAATTTGGGCGGTTGGACGTGCTGTTCAACAACGCCGGGATCGGCGCGCCGCGCGTGCCCTTCGATGAGATCACTTATGACGCCTGGAAGCAGGTGGTGGACATCAATTTCACCGGCGTCTTCCTGTGCGCCCAAGCCGCCTGGAAGATGATGAAGGCGCAAGATCCGCAAGGCGGGCGCATCATCAACAATGGCTCGGTGTCCTCGCAGAAACCGCGCCCGCACGCGGCGCCTTATACGGCGACCAAACATGCGGTGACGGGGCTGACCAAACAGCTGGCGCTCGATGGACGCGCGTTCAACATCGCCTGCGGGCAGATCGACATCGGCAATGCCGCGACGCCGATGACAGCGCGCATGGCCAAGGGCGTGCCGCAGCCGAACGGCACCATCGCCGTGGAACCGACGATGGATGTAGCCGATGTCGGTAAAGCGGTGTTGATGATGTCCGAGCTGCCGTTGGATGCGAATATCCTGCGCATGACGATCATGTCGACCCAGATGCCGCTGGTCGGACGCGGCTAACAGGAGGTCCCGATGAAACGCCGCACACTTCTCACGACGGCTTTAGCGTCCCTCGTCGCGCCGCGCGCGTTCGCCGCCGACGCCCTGCCACTGAAGGTGCTGTCGTCCATGGCCGCGCAAGGCGCGTTCAAGGAGATCGAACCTATGATCCGCCGCGCGGGCGTGGCCATGGACGTGGAATTCTCGGCATCGGTGCCGATCTCCGAACGGCTACAGAAGGGCGAAACCGCCGATCTGGTGCTGATCGGCAAGGCGGGAGTCGACCGATTGGTGAAGGAAGGCAAAGCGATCAAGGCCGTGGATCTTTTTGTGAGCGAGGAAGGTCTCGCGGTGGCGGACAATGCGCCGACACCGGTCATCCGCAACATCGAAGATTTCAAAAAACTCGTCGCGGCAACGCCGTCCATCGCGGTGACCGCGCGCGGCGTGAGCGGCCTTCGTCTTCAGCAGATGATGCGCGACCTCGGCCTGAACGACGTGCTGGAGAAACACACCGTGCTGGTGGAAGAAGGCTTCACCGGCACGCGCCTTCTCAAAGGCGAAGTCGCGATGGCGGTGCAGCAACTGTCCGAGCTGAAAGCCTCGGGCGCGAAGAACTTCGTGCGCTTCCCCGATGAGATGCAGGTGCCGACGACCTTCAGCGTCGCGATCATGCGCAGCACCGTCCAGAACAAGTCCGCCGCAACGGCGGTGCGGATCATGTCCTCCGCCGAGGCCGGCCCCGCGTGGGCGCGCTCGCTGGTCAAACCGCTCGCCAAATAGGACTTCGTCATGCGCCGGTTTGCCGTTGGTCTCTGCGTCCTTCTTGTTGCCGGTCCTGCGTTCGCGGCGGAGGCGCCGCTCAAGATCCTGACGCCCGGCTATGGCCAACTCGCGATGCTGGAGTTGGAGCCCCTGATCGAAAAGACGATTGGCGGGCCTGTCGACATCGAGATCGTCGGCACGGGTGGAATTCCCGAACGCCTTTTGAAAGGCGATAAGATCGACATGGTGGTGACGTACCGGGAATCGCTGCCCGCCGTGAAGGACCGCCTTCAGGCGCAGACCGATGTGGCGGTCTCGAACGTCGCGCTCGCGGTCGCGGACACCGCGCCGGTCCCGGCCCTCAACACGCCGGGCGATGTGGCGGCGTTCTTGAAGGCCACGCCCTCCCTTGCCCGCTCGACCAGCCTCAGCGGCCAGCATATGGCCGCGGTGATCGAGAAACTGGGCCTGACGGAGGAGATTAAACCGAAGGTCACCACCAGCGGCGGCCTGCCGGGCAATCTCCTGAAGGACGGAAAGGTCGCGGCCGCCGCGCAGCAGGTGAGCGAACTCAAGCTCGCGGGGCTCAAGAACATCATGCCGCTGCCGGCGGCCCTGCAGACAGACCTCGTGCTCACGGCAGCCACGGTACAAGGCACCTCCCGCGCGCGCGACGCCAGGAAGGTTGTCGACGTGCTTCTGTCGGCGGAGGCCGCGAAGGCCTATGCCAACGCGGGCCTCAAGCCGGTGAAGCGATAGCTACTTCTTGAAGCGCAGGAAGAAGCTGCTCTTGAAACCGGAGATCTTCACTTCTTCTGGCGGCTGAAATCCCGCCTTTGTGACTTCTGCGATCACGGTTTTCTTGTCGGTGCGCACATGCCGCAGCATCGAAGGCGCAGTGACGCCCGGCACATGATCGTAGTCGACGACGATGAATTGACCGCCATCCTTCAGGGCGGCACGGATATTCGCGAGGATCGCATCGGGATATTCGAAGTGGTGGTAAACGTCGGAGGTGAATACGACGTCGACGGAATTGGGCGGCAGGTTGACCGCCTTGTCGCTGCCGACAACTGTCGTGACATTTGTGATGCCGGCCTCCTTCATCGCCTTCTCGATGAAGGCGAGCAGCGGCTTGGAGATGTCCACGGCGTAGACCTTGCCGGACGCGCCGACGGCTTTCGAGAAGACGGGTTCGTAGATGCCGGTGCCCGCACCGACGTCCGCGATGGCCATGCCCGGCTTGAGACCAATGGCGGCGGCGACCTCCATGCGATTGGCGAACGTCTCCCGGTTCTCGGAGGTGAAGCCCTTGTTCTGCGCCTCCGCATTTATACCCGGGTTGAGATAGGTGTCGTTGATGCCCGGGCGGACGCTCTGCGCGGCGGCGAACGCCGTTGAGGCCAGGACTATCGTAACGGCGAAAAGCACACTGCGCATGGTCATCACCCGACTTTTCGGTTCATTCCTGAGGCGCCGCTATCCTATGCTAGCGGTCATCACGGGCCAACGGCGGAGGGGACGGAAATGCGCAAGGCGATTGGAATTGCGGCGGTTACGGGAATGCTGATGGCGGCGATTCCCGCGCTCGGCGCGGACGATGTGACACAAGCCCAACTCGACAAGTGGAAAACCGAGCTGTCCAACTGGGGCCGCTGGGGCAAGGAAGATCAGAAAGGCACCCTCAATCTGATCACGCCCGAGAAGCGCAAGCAGGCGGCGGCCCTGGTGAAGGAGGGCGTGACGGTTTCGCTGGCGCGCAATCTCGATACGGAAAAATCGGTCGACAACAGCTCGCCCTTCGAGCGGACGATGAACCCGATCCGCCCGGCGGCGTCGAGCGACCGGTTCACCATCAATTTCCACGGCAGCGCCCACACCCACATGGACGCCCTGGGCCACCATTTCATCGACGGCAAGATGTACAACGGCTTCGGCCGCGATCAATTCGTGACGGAAGCCAGGGGCGCCGAGCGCGGTGCAATCACCACGGCGCAGGACGGCGTGATGACGCGCGGCATCTTGATCGATATCCCGCGCTTGAAGGGCGTCGATTACCTGGAGCCGGGCGTGCGCATCACGGTCGCCGACCTCGAAGCTTGGGAAAAAATGGCGGGCGTGAAGATCGGCGCGGGCGACGCGATCTTCGTGCGCACCGGACGCTGGACCCGGCGTGCGAAGACCGGCCCGTGGAACGTCAACGAACAGATGCCGGGCCTCGCGCCCGAGGTGCTGCCGTGGCTGCGCGCGCGGGATATCGCGCTGATGGGCACCGAGTACGCCGTGGACGCGACGCCCATCCCGAAGACCATCACCAATCCCGACGACTATCTGCCGGTGCATAATTTCGTGCTGGTGATCCTGGGCATGCCGCTGATCGACAATACCAACCTCGATGCTCTCGCCGCCGCGGCGGCACAGCGCAAGCGCTGGGAGTTCATGGTGACGATCGCGCCGCTTCGCATCGAGAACGGCACGGGCTCGCCGGTGAACCCGATCGCGACATTCTAGTTGTGGGACTGGCCGTGAGCTTGCGCGCATCGCTGAGCGTTCTTCTGCTGGCGGGCGCGCTGGCCACCCCGACGCGTGCGGCGGATACGTTCCGCATCGAAGAAGCGACCATCGCAGACATCCAAGGTGCGATCCAATCGGGCGCGACCACCTGCCAGGATGTGGTGAAGGCCTATCTCGCGCGCGCGAAGGCCTATAACGGGATCTGCACCAATCTTGTGACGGCGGACGGCAAACCCGTACGCGGCGGCATGGGCGCCGTGCGCGGCGGCACGCCGCTGAAATTCCCGGCGCAAACCAGGGCCGCCGCGAGCTTCCTACCGAACCTCGATCAATACCAAGGCGCGCCGCTGGATTTCGGGCGCATGGAGGCGACCGCGTCCGATCCCAGCGTGCAGCAACAGTACGGCATGGTGGCGGGACGCAAGGACGCCGGGGCGGTGAATGCGCTGGAGACCCTGAACATCCGGGGCGAGCGTTCGGTGACGTGCAAAGCAGCCTGCGATACGCCGCCCAGCAAGGGCGCGAACCCGGCACACTGCCCCGCGCAGTGCGATGCTTTCCGCCACTATCCCGACGCGCTGGAGCGCGCGGCGGAACTCGATGCGCAATACGGACGCAAACCCGACCTCGCGAAACTGCCGCTCTACTGCACGGTCATGACCGTGAAAGACTGGTACGACGTCAAGGACATGCGCTCGACGGGCGGCAACGACGTCGCCTACGCCATGGACGCCGCGCCGCGCGATTCAACCGCCGTGCGCCAAGTGCGCGAAAAAGGCGCGATCATCTTCGGCGTAAGTATCGCCGCCGAGGTGACGCACATCGCCAGCGGACCGGAAACGCCGCGCCGCAACTTTGTCGGCGGCGGCGGCAGCATCCGCAGCTCCTGGGCCGGGCACGTCTGCAATCCCTATGACACCGAGCGTTCGGCGGGGCCATCCAGCGGCGGCGCGGGCGTGTCGGTGGCGGCCAACCTCGCCACTTGCTCGATCTGCGAAACCACCAGCGGCTCATGCCGGGAACCTGCCGGCCAGAACGCGGCGGTGAGCTTCGTGACCACGAAGGGCCTGACGTCGGAAGACGGCACCGCGACGGCGCAGCACATCAATCATCGCTCCGGCGCCATCTGCCGCACGCTGGGCGATGCGGCGCGCGTCGTCGACGCGATGAAGGATCAAGAGGGTTTCTACGATTCGCGCGACATGTTCACCGCCATGCCGGCGGTCTTACGGCCCGCCGCCTCCTATGCGAGTTACACGGCCGCGAGCGGCACGAAGCCCCTGGCCGGCCTGCGCATCGGGATCGTGCGCGAATACATGGTGAAACACGCCGCCAACGACGGCGCGATCACCGATTTGATCGACGCGGAAGTCAAGGCCGTGCTGCGCGACAAGCTCGGCGCCGAGATCGTGGAGTCCGTGGATCCCAAATGGCCGGACGATGCCGACGTGCCCAACATGACCACCACGTTCCAAGACGCGCTGGCTGAAATTCTTCCGGTCAACGCGCCGGAATATTTTCATCAGATGGAGGGCGATGCGCCGGAATTCGCGGTGCCGGGATGGGACGTACGGTCGCGTGACTATCTGGTGGCCCTGTCGCTGCGCCGCGCGCCGTTGTCCCCGAAGCTGAATCTGCGCCGCCTGACGGCGGGCCTCGACAATACGGAGCGCGACGCCTTCATGATGGCGCGCTACCTGGCCGCGCGCGGCGATGCAAGGATCAAGACCTGGACGGATTATGTCGCGAACGCCAAGTGGCGGGCGGAAGATATCGCCGCCGGTTCGCGCAATGCCGCCACGCGCAACATCCAGGACCTGCGCGCCACACAAGGCGTCGACCGGATGAAGATGCAGACCGTGATCCGCATGGTGGTCACGAAGGTGATGCGCGAGAACAAACTCGACGTCCTGGTGCATCCGAACATGGGTGTGCCGCAATGGAAAATCGGCACGGACCGCGAGCCGGTGATCGACGGCCGCGCCGCGGCAGGGCCATGGCTCACCGACACCATGGGCGGGCCCGAGGTCGCGGTGCCCGCGGGCTACAACCAAGTCGTCTACGACGCCCACTATGTGCTGAGCGCGGACAAGAAGAGCTATCGCCTGGTCACGGGCACCGAGAAGGGCCTTCTCAACCATCCGATGCCGGTCAGTTTGCTTTTCTGGGCGGCACCGGGCGAGGAACCAGCCGTGCTCAAGGCCGCCGGCGCCTATGAGGCCGCCACGAAACATCGCATCCCGCCGCCGCAATTCGGCGCCCTGAAATAGCGCCTTTCACAATCTGTTGCTTTGAGAGCGGGGCAACTTGAGGTATCACCCTCGCCCCTTCGCGCGTTATGGCCCCGATGACGACCTCCGCCCCCTCCCGTCCGCTGCTTGGCCCTGAACTCGGTTTCCGCGAGTTCGTCGCGCTGATCGCCGCCCTGATGGGCGCGAACGCATTGGCCATCGACATCATGCTGCCGGCGCTGCCGGCCATCGGCGACGCGGTCGGCATTCCCACCGAGAACGACCGGCAGTGGATCATCACCGCATTCATGTTGAGCTTCGGCGTGGGGCAGATTTTGTATGGACCGCTTGCGGACAGGTTTGGACGCAAGCCGAACCTGTTGATCGGCCTCGTGATCTATACGCTGTTCGGCATCCTCGCGACGTTCGCCTATTCCTTCGAGACTCTCATCATCGCGCGCATGGGCCAAGGCCTTGGCGCGGGCGCGACACGCGTGCTGGCGGTGTCGATCGTGCGCGACCGCTTCGCAGGCCGCCAAATGGCGCGCGTGATGTCGCTGGTGTTCATCGTATTCCTGGCGATCCCGGTGATCGCGCCGTCGGTGGGCACGGCGATCATGCTCATCGCGCCGTGGCGCTGGATCTTCGGCCTGCTCGCGATCTTCGGCGGGATACTCTTGATCTGGTCGATGTCGCGTCTGCCCGAGACGCTGCATCCTGAAGATCAGCGGCCCTTCTCGATCGCGGCGATTGGAAACGCGTTCCGCCTGACGTTGTCGACACGCCAATCGGTGGGCTACATGACGGCGATGAGCCTCGCCTTCGGCGGATTGCTCGGTTTCATCAACTCGGCGCAGCAGGTTTTCGCCGGGCCGCTCAATGCAGCAAAGCTATTCCCGCTGATCTTCGCCGGGACCGCGATCTCGCTCGCCGTCGCCTCACTGCTCAATTCACGCATCGTGGAACGCCTCGGCATGCGCGTGGTCTCGCACACCGCGATCCTGGGCTATGTGTTCTTCACCGGCGCCCACGCGGCCGTGTCCTGGTTCGGTTACGAAACCCTGTGGACCTTCGCGGTCCTCCAGGGCGGGATGATGTTCTGCTTCGGCCTCATGGGCTCGAACTTCGGAGCCCTCGCCATGGAGCCCATGGGCCACATCGCGGGTACGGCCTCCTCGGTGCAGGGATTTTGCTCGACCATCGGCGCCGCCGTGGTCGGCTTCATCATCGGTCAACAGTTCGACGGCACGACCGTGCCGCTGACGCTGGGTTATCTCGCAAGCGGAATCGCGGTGCTGACGGTGGTTCTAATCACCGAGAAAGGCCGCATCCTGCGGCCATCTCACTAGTTTTATCGGCCGCGCCCAGGCACAAAACCGCACGCACCCTTTGCTGCGCGCGGCCTAATAATCCTTCCGCCAGAACACGCCGATATCAGCCCCGGTGACATCGCTGGTGGTGGACTTCAGGGAGAACGAGCGCGAGAGACGCCATTCGACCACGATCTCGCGCTCTTGCTCGGTCAGGCTCTGCCCGACGCTGACGTAGAGATTGCGGCCGATCTGGCGGCCCACCATCAGCGAATTACCTTCCGCGCCCGTGCTGACGTCGACACCCAAGGTGCGGCGCAGGACCCCGTTGATGCCGCCGTTGGAGATTCCGGCAAGATCGGAGGCGGCGCTCGCGAGCTGAATGGACTCGATGGGACCGAGTTCGCCGGTCCCTTTACGAAACAGGAGGCGTGCGAGGATTTCATCGCGCGGCAAGGCCGGGCGCGAAGAAAGCTGCACGTCAGGCGCCCGGGCGCGGCCGGTGATATTCACGGTCGCGGTGATATCGGACGCCTCGCGCACCGCGACGATATTGAGCTGCGGATCGATGGTGCCGCCGCCGGTGAAGGTCACGGTGCCGCTGTCGAGCGTGAAGGACTGGCCCAGGAACGAGAAGGAACCGCGATCGAGGGTGAGCGTGCCGCGGACATCGGGGACCGCGAGAGACCCGGCGACGTTCATCTCGCCGCGCCAAAGGGAATCGAGACCCTGCCCCTCGATGCGCATCGGATTGGATGTGGTGACCGCGATGTCCATGGTGATACCGGACGGCATACCGTCGTTGCGCACCGGATCGAACCCGGGCAGCGCGCGCAGGAGCGGTATCTCGGGCATATAGCTGCCGCCAAGCCGCACGAGCGAATTCACGATCGCGACATCGCCTTTGAATTGACCGGCGGCAACGGGGCCCGTGTAGGTGATTTTGCCGGTGGCGGCGGCGATCACGTCGTCGCGGTGCAGAACGTCAAGGCGCGACATATCGGCGGTGATATCGGCGGTCAGCCGCTCATCGTTGGCGATACGGCCCGACAGGGTAACGGTCCCGTCGTTCATGTCCTGGGCCTTCATGGATAGCGTGAAACCGCCTTCTCCGTCGCCCCCGATGGCGGCTTCGATGTTACGCAGGGCGGCGCCACCCACCAGGTTCTCGTACGTCCCCTTGGTGAGATTGAAGCTTCCGGCGAGCACGGGATTATCCAACGTGCCGGACAATGCGGTGTCGATCACCACATCGCCGGCCAGCACATTCTCGTCCGCCGGGATGAGGCGCCAGAGCGGCGCGAGATTTCCCGTCCACGTCAAGGTTCCGCTCACGGGCTCGGTGGTGACAAGCGCGAAGCGCGCCTGCGAAAGGTTGAGCCGCGCGGGCACGTCGGCCACGAGGACCGCGGGTTTCTTGGAAAGGCCGCCGGCGGTTGCGTTCACCTTGGCGCGGCCATTGTTGAGCGCGATGGCGGCGGAAAGGACGATGGGCGGCTGACCTTTCGCACCCGGCAACGTGCCGGTGATATTGGCCGCGCCGTTCACCGACGTCATTGGGCCAGACAAAGTCACATCGCCGCTCACGACCACGGATGTGGTTTGACCGGGGATCGTGGTGAAGGCGGGCAGCGACACCTTCTGTGCGTGAAGCGCGCCATCGAAGGTGTCCTTGATCTTGTTCCAGGTGAACTCCGCCCGCAGATCGCCGCCTTTGACCGCCAGGCGCGCCGGCGCGAGGGTCATGGCGTCGGCACCGAGTGTAAGCCGCGCGGGCGCCAGCAACGCGATGTCGAGATCGCCCCCCTGACCGACGAAGCGTTGGAAGGTGATGGTTGTCGACGCCCCGAACGCGATGTCCGTGACCGAAGTCAACGCGAACGGCGTATCGCCTGCTTCCTTGGCCTCCGCGACGACTTTCAGCGTTTTCAAATCGCCATCGGCGCGCGCGCTCAGAGCGGCAAGCGGGCGGTCAAACAGCCGCGCGCCGGCCGCCTGGGCGCGGGTGGCCATTTGTACGTCCCCGAACAGGTTGTCGAAGCGTCCGGTGAACGTAAGGGTTTCCGCCAGCAAAGCCGCATTCTCCACCTTGCGTCCCGCCAACGTGACATCAAGACGCTGGCCCTTGGCGGCGCTGAACGTCGCGGTGACATCGGCACGGCCCGCGGACGCCACGCCGAAGACCGCCGTGAGCGGCACAAGATCGCTCACGGGACCATTGAGGCCACCGGTCATGAGACCCGTATCGGCCGCGACGTGAAGGTCACCGGAAAGATCGGTGGTCGGGCTCTTCCAGGTGATCCCGGCGATATCAATGAAACCGGCCTTGGATTGCGACACCTTGGCCGAAAACACGAGGGGACCATCAATCCATTGACCGTTGCCGTCGAGGGCGGCCGTGAAGCCGGCCGACGTCCGGTCGAGCGCCGCCACAACCACCGCGTCACGGACCGGGGCGCGGGACAGGAGAATCACAGGCGCCGTCGCGGAAACATCGGCATGGACGGTTGCGAGCGGTCCTTTCAGCGTCACATCGACCTGCGTAGGTTCGGGCAGCACCGTGCTCGTGGGTGGAAGCGTGACCGTCAACGCCGAGTTCGCGTGATCGAACCGGGGGGCGCGAGTCCAGGTGCTTGCCCCGCGAACCGCCGCCGCGCCGGAGCGGACGGAAAGATTCGAAAAGCGCACCCGATCGGCAGCGGCCGCGACATCCACCTCGAGCGTGAGGTCGCCTTGCAGAAGCGGCCGAAGGCCCGCCGCGTCCGGAAACCCCGTCATCTTGAGCGAAAGGCGCCCGCCGCCAACGCCGCCCTGTTCCAGACGGTCGATGCGCAAGCTGGCCTCGGTTTGCGAGACCGGGTCGTTCAGCCCAAGGAAACGGCCCCCACCCTTCAAGGACAGACCCACCGTTCCAGGTATGAGCTTTGGCGCGAGCCCAAAGCCGGTCACCTGCGCGACCGCATCTCCGGTTTCGAGAACCGCCGTATCGAGGACAAGCGTACCGTCCGGCGCGCGCGTGAGCGCGAAAGACCACTTGCCCGTCTCACCGACCAGCGGGCGCCCTTCAGGCAAGGCGAGCGGTACGCCGGCCACAATGCCCGCGCCGGTCACGGCGATGAGGCCGTGCGCCGCGTCCGCTTTGGAGCGCGCGCTGATCCGGCCCTCGAAGGCGGCGAGTTTGCGGGTTTGGAAAGCCAGATCCTGCGCGCGGAAATCGATCTGACCTTCGGGCGACTGCAGCGTTCCGGTGAGCGACAGATCGGCCGTCACGGCGCCGACCTTGCCGTTCGGCCAGGCGAAGCAGACCGGCACGCTGCGGCAGTTCAACTTGAGAGCGCCTGACAGCGCATTGGAGCGGTTGTTGATGGTGATGGCGCCGTCAGCGGTCACGATCTCAGCGGCCGCATTTACTTGAACGACCGTCGCATTGCGGCCGGCGGCGAACTTGAGCGCAACCGAACCCGGCTCGCTGCGCAGGCGGCCTTCCAGCGACAGCGTATGCAGCTTGCTCGCCGGATCGTCCTGAAGGCTTGCGGCAAGCGTCACCTCGAGCGCGCGGCCTATGACCGCCGGATCCAAAAAAAGCGTATCGACGCGCGCATCATGCACGGTGATGTTGCTGAACCCGCGCGCGATTTCGCCCACCGTGAGCGGCGGCGACGGCGGGCGATTGGGCGGCGCTCCGACCGGCTGACGCAGCATATGCGCGGTACCGGCGGCCACACGATCGATTTCAATATCACCGGTCAGCAGCGCGCCAGGACGCACGCGCAGCTCAAGACGATCGAGCGTGAGCCAGGTTCCGTCCCGGTCGCTTACGGCAATACCCGTCCAAACGATGTGCGATGGCCAGTCGCCGCCGACCTCTTTCACGGTGATCGTTTGATCGCCACCGCCGAGGGCGCGCGTGATGCGGTCCGTGAGGAAGCGCTGACCGCCCGGCGCGGAGACAAAAAAAGCGACGCCCGCGCCGAGGAGAGCGACAACGACCAAAATAGCGGCGATGACCTTCATGCGCATCGGCGTGCGACCAGATCAGCCATGCTCATGGCGGTTGCCGCCCTTTTATTCCGGCGCATGCCCCTGTCGGAAAATCGGCGTCCCTTGTTCCGGTTCATGCGCTAGAAGGCCTGCCCGAAGCTGACGTAGAACTGCCACGACTTGTCGACACCGCCGCCGCGCCGATTGAGCGGCATCGCGAAGTCGACGCGCAAGGGACCCGCACCCGTGTAGTAGCGCGCGCCGATGCCGGCGCCGACACGGATATCGCCGTCACCCCCCGGCAGACCGCCGCGCGAGACCATGCCCGCGTCGACAAACGGCACGATGCCGACGGTGTCGGTGATGCGGATGCGCGCCTCGGCGCTGGTTTCGATCAAGCCGCGCCCGCCCATGGGCGCATTGTCGGCGTTGAGCGGCCCGACGAGCTGATAGCCGAAACCGCGGATGGATCCGCCGCCGCCCGCGTAGAAACGTTTGTTGGCCGGAATGTCGTCCGTGCCTTCGCCGAGCAGGCTGCCGAGCTTGACGCGGCCCGCAAGGACGAGCCGGTTGCCGCCGAGTGCGGGCCAGTAGCCGTCCACTTCGGTTTCAAGGTGAGCGAAGGTCGTGGTGCCGGTGTAGCGCCCGATGTAGGGCGTCACGTTGGCGCGCAGGCGCCAGCCGCGCGTCATTTCGACCACGGCGAGGCGCTCGTCCACCGCGCGCGAGACGCCCATGGGCAGTCCGGCGAGATATGAGTTGCGCTGAACGCCATCTTCCGTGAGCGCGGCGAACTCGAAGGTCGTGCCGCCGGCGATGCGCCAGAGATCGTTCAGTTTGTGTTCGACCGCACCGCTGAGCGTGCCGCTGTATTCGGTGAACGCGTCGGTGTCTTCGTGATGCCCCGTCGCCCCGAGCTTCAACGTGTTGCGCCGGGAGAGAAAGCCGGGCTTGGCAAGCGAGAGTTCGGCGGTCTGGTCGAGCTTGTTGCCGTCGAGATTGGCTTCGAAGCGCTCGCCATTGCCGAACAGGTTGCGGTGGCGCCAATAGGCCGAGCCACCGATGCCTTTGTCGCGCGCATAGGTCACCCCCGTCCCGACAGAACGATGGGGCCCTTCCGCGACGATGACATTCACGTCAAGCGGCGCGCCATTTTCCGGCACGCTCGCGGCAGCGGGCTCAACGCGCACGGAGGTAAAAAGAGAGGCTAAAATCAAATCTTCGCGAAACGCATCGAGCGTCTTGAGACTAAAGATATCGCCGGCGGGCCAGGGCACCAGGCGCTGGAGGTGCGATTCGTTCACGCTTTCGAGGCCCGAGAAATGCGTCGCGCCGAAGAGGGCCTGGTGTCCGAGCTCCACCGGCAAATTCACCGCGATGGTATGCGTCGTGTGGTCTACATCGAGTTGCCGATCGCCGCGCCGGGCAAAGGGGAACCCTTCCGCGCGCAAGAGATCGAGCGCCATATCCTCGGCAAGAATCACGTCGGCCGCGCGCGCCGGACGGCCGACGATCCCCTTGAGCGGCGTTTCGTAGTCCTCGGGCTTGATGAGCGCGACGGTCGCCGGTTCCTCGCGCGCCAGATCAAAAACGACGGAGGTCACCGTATACCGCGGGCCGGGATCGACCGTGACGATGACGGCCACGCGGCCCTTTTCATCCGACGTCGACGTGACGACCGTGGCGGCGTAGTAGCCCTCCGATTCAAGCGCAGCGCGAAAACGCTGTTCATCGCGCGCGATGCGCTGCCCGAGCGCGGCGAAGGTCATGGACGGGCTATTGCGCAGGCGAATGAGCTGAGAGGATTCCTCCAACAGGTCTTTGACCCGGCCGCCCGGCGCGCCCTCGATTTTGATAGTGTACGCGATCGGACCTTCGGCCGGCGCGACTTCGGCGACGGACTCGTCGGCCGCAACGACCGGCGCCGACGGCATCGCCGTCACAAGGAGGACCGCCCAAAGCGATCGCGTTAGCTTCTTCGTCAGGATCATCAGCGAAAAGGTAAAAGCCCGGGGGTGGGCTGGATAGCTCTTGTGGATTTTTGTGACAGAACGCTCGGGAGCCAGCAATGGCCCGGTGAACCTTCGATTTTTTTTACACCTGTTACTTGCGCGCTTGAACCCTTAGCTTCGGGGCCCTTCAGGAGCAATTCCCGACATGTCTCATAGCGAAGCCCTTTGGTACACAGCCCCCGGCCAGGCCGAACACCGGACCGTGGAGCTTCCGGGCGCGGGCGACGTGACCCTTGAAGCGCTTTACTCTGGGATCAGCCGCGGGACCGAAACCCTGGTGCTGCAAGGCCGCGTGCCGCGCAGCGAACACGCGCGCATGCGCTGCCCGTTGCAGGAAGGCAACTTCCCCTTCCCCGTCAAATACGGCTACGCCCTGGTCGGACGGGTCCTGGATGGTCCGGCGCACCTCAAGGGCGAGCACGCGTTCGTGCTCCATCCCCACCAACGCACCGCGCGCGTACCGCTCTCGTTCGTCCGTCCTCTGCCCAAGGGCCTGCCGCCCAAACGCGCCTGCCTGGCGGCCAACATGGAAACAGCGCTGAATGTGACGTGGGACGCCCAACTCGCACCCGGACAGAAGGTGCTGATCATCGGCGGCGGCGTGCTGGGCTTGCTGACCGCGGCCGTCGCATCGTCGGTGCCGAACACCCAGGTCACGGTCGTCGACGTGCTGGCATCGCGGGCGGGCGCGGCGCAAAAGATGGGCGCGAACTTCGCGCCGCCGGCAGCGGCCCCGACGGACCAGGATGTGGTGATTCACACCAGCGCGACCGAGGACGGCTTGCTGCGCGCCCTGGAATGCGCCGCTTTCGAGGCGAAAATCGTGGAGGCAAGCTGGTACGGCGAGCGCACCGTGACACTCCCGCTCGGCGCCGCCTTTCACGCGCAGCGCTTACAGATTATCTCCTCGCAGGTCGGCAGCGTCGCGCCCAGTCACCGCGGCAGCGTGACCCACGCCGCGCGGATGGCCCGCGCGCTGGACTTGCTGCAGGACGAGAAGTTCGACGCGCTCATCACCGGCGAAATCCCGTTCGATGAAGCGCCAAAGCGATTGCCCGCCGTCCTGAGCGGTGATAGCTCAGGCCTCATGACCGTGCTGCGTTACTAAAGGAAAAACCATGTACTCCGTTGAAGTCCGCGATCACGTCATGATCGCTCATAGCATTCCCGGTGAAGTGTTTGGACCGGCCCAAAAACTGCACGGCGCGACTTATGTGATCGACGTCTGCTTCATGCGCGAAGAACTGGACGAGTACGACATCGTCGTGGACATAGGCCTCGCGACGGACACGGTGAAACAGATCCTGTCGTCGATCAATTTCAACAACCTGGACGAACATCCGGATTTCAAAGGCCGCCGTTCGACGACGGAAGCGGTCGCCCGCTGGGTGTTCCTGCGCGTGCAGGAAGCCATCAACGCCGGGCGTCTCGGCCCGTCGGCGTCGGGGCTGAAGCGCCTGAAGATCATGCTGCATGAATCCCACGCGGCGCGCGCGGGATTCGAAGCAGATCTCGTTCATGCCTGAGGTCTGGTTCGCCATACCCGGCGACCCAGAGACCCTCACGGGTGGATATGTCTACGCGCGCCGGCTGATGGAGGCGCTGCCGGCGGCCGGTTGGACGCCGCGGCTGCTCTCCTGGCCGGGGACATTTCCGCACCCCGGCGCAGAGGACCTTCAGAGCGTCCGCGCGAGTCTGGAGGCCTTGCCGCCGCGCGCGACCGTTCTGATCGACGGACTTGCCTACGGCGCGCTGCCTACTTCCGTGATCGATGGATTGCATGTGCGCATTGCCGCCCTGGTGCATCATCCGCTGGCCCGTGAAAGCGGCATCGCCGCCGACGATGCGGCGCATTTCGAAAAGACCGAACGGGCCGCGCTGACCCTTGCGCGGCGCGTGGTGGTCACGAGCCCGGTGACCGCGCAAACCCTCGTGCAAGAGTTCAGCGTCCCACGAGAGAAAATCCACGTCGCGCTACCGGGAACCGAACGTGCGCACCGCGCGCGCGGTGGCGGTGACGTCCCGCTCATTCTGACCGTCGGCACGTTGACACCGCGCAAGGGTCACGACGTGCTGATCGCGGCGCTGGCGGAGGTCGCGGACCTTCCGTGGAAAAGCCAAATCGTCGGGAGTAAGGAGCGCGATCTCGCGACAACGGCGCTCCTGCGCAAACTCATCGAACATCACAATCTGGAACGGCGCGTCACGTTGGCCGGCGAGATGAGCGGCGGCGCGCTGCGCGAGATCTACGGCCGCGCCGACATCTTCGCCCTCGCCTCGCGCTATGAGGGCTACGGCATGGTGTTCGCCGAAGCCCTGGCGCACGGCCTGCCCATCGCCGCATGCGCCGCCGGCGCGGTGATCGACACGGTCCCGGGAGACGCCGGCGTCCTGACGCCGCCGGACGACGTGCGCGCTTTTGCCGATACCCTGCGGCGGATGCTGACGGACAGCACGCTTCGCGTGAGCCTGGCGGACGCGGCCTGGCGTCACGGACAGGCGCTGCCGCAGTGGAGCGATACGGCCCGCGCCGTGGCGGGCGCGCTGAATCTGACCTTGGAGGCGGCGGCATGAGCGGCTTCTCGCCGGAATGGCTCGCCCTGCGTGAACCTGCCGACCTCACGGCGCGCAATCGTCACGTCATGAACGCTTGCGCACGCGCCTTCGCGGATCAAGACAGCATCAATGTCTGCGACATCGGCGCCGGGACAGGAGCGTCCGTGCGCGCCCTGGTGGACCTGCTGCCCCGCCGTCAGTTCTGGACGCTGGTCGACAGCGACGAGAACAATCTGTCGGCGGCGTTCCAACAACTCGCGCGCTGGGGCAGCGACGTGAAAGCCTATGACGGCGGCCTGATGCTGCGAAAGGGCGACCGTCAGCTTTATGTGCGCACACATGCGTGCGACCTCGCCGCGACGCCGGCCTGCTGGCCGAAAGACACGGATCTCGTGACAGCCTCGGCGCTGTTCGATCTGACCTCGGCCCGCTGGCTCGATGCGTTTGTCGCACGGCTTGCGGCGCAGAAGGTTTCGCTGCTCAGCATGCTGACCTTCGACGGATCGATGGCCGCCGAGCCGGAACACCCCCTCGACCGCGCGGTGGCGGATGCGTTTTGCGGACACCAGCAGCGCGACAAAGGATTCGGCCCCGCCGCCGGCCCGCGCGCGGCGGAGGTCCTTGAAGCGACGCTCGAGACCGCCGGCTATGAGATCGAAGTGGGCGAAAGCCCCTGGGCGATCGATCGCGGCGCGTCGGCGCTTTTATATGCGACACTGGCCGGGATCGCCGCGGCGGTGCAGGAGATGCAGACCATCCCGCCGGAAGATATCGAACAATGGTTGCGCGCCAGCGTGATCAATACGCGGCTGCTGACGATCGGCCACCGCGACGTGTTCGCGAAACCGCGCGCGGGATAATCAGGGCAACATCCGCTTCAAGGTTTCATCCTTCAGGATGAAGTGGTGATAGAGTGCCGCGCCGATGTGACCAAGGATCATCGCGCACAGCACGAAGGCCAGCCGCCAGTGAATGCCGAGCAGAAGCTTGGAGAGTTCGCGGTCGGGTCCCACGATAGGCGGCAGTTCGAACAGGCCGAAGACCATGATCGTGGCGGGGAACGCGGACGTCCCGGCCCAGCCCAAGAGCGGCATCGCGAAAAGCACGACGTACAACAGGCGGTGCAGATATAGCGCCGCCTTCTCCTGCCACGCCGGCAGGCCCGGCACCTTGGGCGGCGGCGCATACAGGCGCCACAACAAACGCAGCCCCGTAAGAAGAAGGATCAGCGCGCCGAAAGAACGGTGGAGGTCGTAAAGCTTGTTCTGTCCCGGCCCCGGACTGGCGTCGACCATCGCGAAACCGAGGACAATCGCCGTCATGACCGAGAGCGCCGTGAGCCAGTGGAAGAGCTTGGCGGCGCCGGTATACCGGGGCGTCTGCGTCTGCATCGACCTATCCTTCAAACGCGCAATCGAAGAGCGTGTCGCCGCCCGCCATGGCGTAGGTGGTGACGGTCGGGCGCAGCGCGTCCTTGAGATCGGAGATCGCGCCAAAACTGAGACCGACGGGGCCTGCGCCGATCACCATGGACGACACCATCACATGCAGACGATCGAGCGCCCCCGCTTCGAGAAAGCGCGACACGGTCTGCCCGCCGCCTTCGACGAGAATACGCCTCAGGCCGAGATCGTTTAGCGCGCCGATAATAGCGGACGGCGCAAGACCTTCGGGACCGGATCTCAACCGTACATGTTCAACACCGGCCAAAGGCGCGCCGTCGCCGACCACAATGCGCCGTGCGCCATCTTGTTGCAGGCAGCGCATGTAACCGGGCAGACGTCCTTTCGGGTCGATCACGACACGGGCGGGCTGCGGACCATCCACATGGCGTACGGTGAGCTGAGGATCGTCGGCGATCGCGGTGCCGACTCCGATCACAACCGCGTCGGCCAACGCCCGCAAGCGGTGGAGATGCAGAATGGCGGCGGGACCGTTGATGTAATGGGAATGGCCTGTTTGGGTTGCAATACGGCCGTCCAAAGATTGCCCCATTTGTCCGATAACAAATGAAGCCCTGGAAGCGTTACGCCGGACAAGCGGGCCATAGATCCGCCAAAGCATATCCTCCGCCGGTCCAACGGCGGCGCGATGGGCGGCGTTAGGGCCGTGGGCGATGTCGAGCAGGACCGGCCATTGCGGAGCGTCCCTATCCCAGTCCACAATACCTGTCATGAATTCTTCTTTTGCGTGAGGCGAGAGTGCCGAACGAAGACGTAAAGATTGGTACCGTAGACGGTGACTTGGCAAGGTGGTTCGGCGACGCCGGCCGCCTGTCGGTGCAGCGCGCGGTGCATGAGCTGCGCGAGGGCCGTCCCGTACGCCTCGTGGCGGGCAGCGAGGCGTTGGTCGTTGCCGCCGCCGATATGCTGGGCGGCGAACGGATCGCGGAATGGGCCACCACGCCCGGCATGACCCCCGCCGGCTCCATCGGGTTGATCCTGCCGGCGCCGCGTCTGCGCCACCTTGGGATCATCATGCCCGGTCCGGCGCATGTGAATCTCGCCGACCTAACGGCCTTCGACATCGACGATGTGCTCATGGCCGTCAAACCCAATGTCCCCCTGCTGGCCCATCAGGCCGCGACGCGGCTCGAAGCAAGCGCGCTTGAACTCGTAAAGCGCGCTTATCTTTTACCCGCGGCCGTGGTGCTGCCGGCGACAGAAGACTATGGCCACATGATCACGGTCGATGCGTCGGCCGTGGATACGTTCCACGATCGCGCGGCCCGCGACGTCTCCATCATCCAGCGCACGCGCGTGCCACTGTCCGAAGCCGAGGATGCCGAATTCGTGGTGTTCCGGGGCGGTGAGGGTTTACGCGATCAAATCGCCATCGTGATCGGCAACCCCGATCCCAAAAAGCCGGCTCTCACCCGCTTACACTCGGCGTGTCTGACCGGGGATCTGTTTGGCAGCCTGAAATGCGACTGCGGCGATCAGCTGCGCATGGCGGTGAACGAGATCACCGCTCAAGGCGGTGGGGTTCTTCTGTATCTGGATCAGGAAGGGCGCGGCATCGGGCTTCTGAACAAGATGCGCGCATATCGCCTTCAGGAAATGGGCCACGACACGGTCGATGCGGACGCGGTGCTGGGTTATGGACCCGACGAGCGCCGTTACGGCATCGCGGGCGCGATGCTGGCGCTATTGGGTTTCACCCAGATCACGTTGATGACCAACAATCCCGAAAAGATCAGCGCGCTGGAGGATTTCGGGGTCAATGTGGTGGGGCATCAGCGCCTCATCGGCAACGTCAATCCGCACAATCAGGATTACTTAAGCACCAAGGCGATCCGCGCGGGTCACCTTCTGGGCGAGATCGCGCGCCTTAGGAAATAGGCCACTTCGCCGCCGCGAGTTCGTCGATCAGACTCGCAAGCGCCGCCGCGGCATGGGCGACCATCGCCTTGCCGAAATCGACATGCGCGAGGTCCGGGCGCCCGACCCATCCGCCGGCGGCGAGGTCTTCGCTTTTCCAGCCCCAATTGACCGGGCCCGCCGGAAAGAGGCTGGCGGCCGGCACCTTGGCTTCGTTCGCCTTGGCCTTTTCCCTTTTCACGAGATGCGGCGCGAGATGCAGCATCACCGACGTTTCGACCCATCCGCCGTGAACGTCGGCATTTACGGAGGCCGGTGGCGTCAGGCCCGCCGGCAGGCCGAAGTCGAGCCAATGGGCGGAGGCGGCGAGCATCCCGAACCGCGTGCGCAGCTTGAGCGCGGCCATGGCGCCGAGCGCGATATTGCCGCCATGCCCGTTGAAGAGAACCACGCGGTCGATACCGGCACGCGCCAGCCCCTCGCCCAGCGCGACGATGGCGCCGATCATCTGTTCGGGCTCCGCACTCAGCGTGCCCGCATGAGAACAATGCTCGGACGACGCGCCGAGCCACAAGGTGGGCAACGATACGGCGCGCGCGGCGATTCGCGCAGCGGCCTGCGCGAGAATTCCTTCGGCGATGAGGCCGTCGGTACCAAGCGGGAGATGCGGACCATGGGTTTCCATCGACGCCAGCGGAATGATCGCGACGGCGCCTTTCAGAGGCAGATCAGGCTGCGTGAGATGGATGTAGGGCGTGAGCATATTTAAGGTTCGGCGCTGAAGGCCTTGAGAATATGCCCTCGCATCGCCTCCATTTTCCAGACCGGACTTTGCGCGTCCGGCACGAGACCGTCGGTCCAGCCCGTGAAGGAGTCCAGGAGCGCCGGATCGCGCGCGAGGATATGGACCGGCACATCGTGACTGGCGCCCGTGCCGGACACCAGTGAGACGGGCTGGTGATCGCCCAGAATGATAATGAGCGCCGGCGCCTTCACCTGCGTCTCGGCGAAAGAAAACACGGTCTTGATGGCGTAGGTAACGGCCAACTCATACTGGTTTCGCATCTTCTGCGGGGCGAGCCAGTCCATGTCGACATCCTCGCCCTCGCGCTCGGTCGCGAAAACCGCGCCATCGCCGACGCTGTCCCACGGTAGGAAGTTCGGGCGCGGCGTCCAAGGCAGATGGCTCGAGTTCAGCGCCATCTCCACCATCACCGGCTTGCGGCCGGGCACGTCGAGCTCGCGCTTCTGGAACGCGGACAAAACATACTGGTCCGGCATGGTGATGTAGCCGAAGGGCGGCCCCGCGTAGCCCAGGTTGTTCGCCGTGTAGACGGCATCGAAGCCGAAGAAACCGCCTTCGGGCCAGGGACGCGTGAACAGCGGCATCACCGCCGACGTGCGCCAGCCGGCCCGCGCGAAATCGTGAATGAGCGTCTTGTAGCCGCTGACAAAGAGCGTGTTGTAGCGCTGGTGATCCGCGATCGCGAGGCCCGTGACAAAGGTGCTGTGCGCGAGCCAGCTTGCGCCGCCGAAGGTCGGCGAGACCAACCAACTACTGCGCATGGCGTAGCCGGCGGCGCGCAGCGCGGCTTCGGAGTTCCGGAGCTGACGCACGGGCGCTTCGAGATCAAATGCCGTGCGGCCGTAAGCTTCCACGAAAATCAGAAGCACGTCGTTGCCCTTGAGACGAGTCAGCAGTCGTTCGCCGGGGATATCGCGAAAAGGATCGGCGGCGACATCGCGTTTGAATTGTTCGGCGGCGGCGAGACTGAGACCGACATTGGCGATCTGGTCGCGCGCGAAGACGCTGGCATCCGTTGTGCTGTAGTCACGCCAGGGCGTGAACTTCAGGCCCACCGCCGTCGCCAACAGAATCCCCCCTAAAACCAGCATCGCGGGGCGCGCGAAGACGCGGGTCGACCAGAAGAACAACGCGATGAGCGCGCCGACCAGGATCACGGTCCCGGCGACGGCGGCGACCACGAGCCCCGTACTCGTCATGCCGAGGGTTTCAATGGCGATCGGGATCAACGAAGGATCGACGACGGGGTTGAAGGCGCGATTGAAGCCGAGAAAAGTGGCGATATTCGCAAACTTGATCACGGCGAAAACGGTGAGCGCGAACGCGATCAGGGCGCGCAACACGAACCCTAACCTCCCAAACGGCAGCGCGCACAGAAGGATCAGCACGGGAAGCTCGATGGGAATATAAGCGAAGGCCCGCGGAACGATATTTTCGGGATAGGTCGGCAGCAAGAGAACCGCATGCAGCAGAAGGAGCGCGAGCAGCGTCGCGATCACGCGGGGGGTGTTCTGCTTCTCGGAAAAAATGCGTTTCATCCTGCGGCCCGCCGTGCCCGTGCGTCGTCGACGGCCAGCCAGATCACATCGACCGCGAAAGAATAAATGAGAAGCGCCAGCGCCACCGCGGCAAGGATCGTGCTGAAGGGCAGCGTGATCACGGGCGCCAGCAGAGCGGCGAGCGTGCTGCCCATGACGACCGAGATCAACTTGCGACGGAACGAGGGCGGCAAGGGCCGTTTCAGGGCCGACCAAAACACCGCGGCGATTTCGTAGGCGTAGCGCAACGCGCCGCCGATGAGAATCCAGGCGCCCGCCTTCTCCAAAGCAACCGCGACCACGCACAGGAGCAGGATCTGCAAGGCGTCCACTTCCATGTCGAAGCGGCCCCCGAAATCAGACGCAAGGTTTTGGCGCCGCGCGCTGTAGCCATCGAGACCGTCGACGACGATAGCGCCGACCGCCATGGCGCAGAAACTCCAGGCGATCCACGGAATGGGCTTCAATCCATGCAGCGTCACTTCGTACGCAAGACCGCCCAGAAGCGCGGTGATCACGAGACGCGTGAGCGTGAGCGCATTGGCGACGCCAAATGTCTCGTACGGGTGATAGGCGGCGATTTTGGCGACGACCACCAAGCCGACGATCAGATAAGGAATGAGGGCCCCGATCACGAAGCCTTCGGTGAACGGCGAAAGGGAGGCGACGGCCGTGGCGATCGCGGCAACGGCGCCGCCGCCCAGGGTCACATAGACCCCGGTCCGGAACCGTAAAGCCGCGCGTTCTTTCTGCGGTGAGGGGGATAGTTGAACGTTCATGGACGGCCGATCCTTCGGCCAGAAATAAAATATCGACGGATTACAATACAGTCACCGTTTCCACGGATGAATGCCATAAATTCGGGGTCTATATTGGGCCTGTATTCTCGAGGCTTCTGATCAATCCTATGCCCGCTCCCAAGCTCTCCTCTCCCAAAATCACCTCCTTCGTGCGCTCGCGCCGGGGGATGGTGTCCGTCGCAGTCCTGGCGGCCGCCTTCATCGGCGGCGGTGTCTGGTTCTTCAAGGGCCGGACCACGCCGCAGGATGCGTTCATCACGCAAGAAGTCATGATGGGCGACGTGGAGGATACCGTGACCGCCATGGGCACGCTGCAGCCATTGCAGTTCGTCGACGTCGGCACGCAGGTCTCGGGACAGCTCCGCAAGATCAACGTGGATTACGGCGAGACCGTCACACAGGGCCAACTCCTGGCCGAGATCGATCCGACGATTTACGAATCGCGCAAGGGCGCGACGGAAGCCTCGCTGCAGAATTTCCAGGCGCAGTTGACCCAGCGCCAGGCGGAACGCCTGCTCGCCCAACAGCAGTTCGAGCGACAGAAGGATTTGCTGGCCGCCAACGCCACCAGCCAGGATGCCTTCGACAGCGCCGACTCCCGCCTTAAGGTGACCACCGCGCAGATCGCCGCTTTGCAAGCCCAAATCAGACAGACCGAGTCCACGCTGAAGGGCGATACCGCCAACCTGTCGTACACCAAGATTTTCGCGCCGATGGCCGGACAGGTCGTGAACCTGATCGCGAAGCAGGGCCAGACCCTGAACGCGAACCAAACCGCGCCCCTGATCCTGCGCATCGCCGACCTGGATACGATGACCGTGTACGCCCAGGTGTCGGAAGCCGACGTGCCGAAGCTGAAGATCGGCATGCGCGCCTACTTCACGACCCTCGGCGTCTCGGACAAGCGCCGCTACGGCACGCTGCGTCAAATCGTACCCACGCCGGAAGTGGTGAACAACGTCGTGCTCTACAATTGTCTGTTCGACGTCGAGAACCCGGAAAAAGATCTCCTGCCGCAAATGAGCGCGCAGGTCTATTTCGTGGTTTCGGAAGCGCATAACGTACCGATCGTGTCGGTATCCGCCCTGCGCCCCGCCGCGCGTCAGCCGCGCCAAGCGCCGCCCGCGGACGCCGCCAAACCGGCCTCTCCCAATGGCGCCGACGTGGCGGCGCATGGAACGCCTGACGCAGGCGGCGCGCCGGCGGCCGGCGAACGCCGCCGCATGCGCGGCCAAGGCGGCCCCGGGCCGCGTGGCGGCACGGCCAGCGACGGTATGCATTACACCGTCACCGTTCTTGAGGACGGCGAACGTGTGCAGAAGGAGATCACCATCGGCGCCATGAACCGTCTCGTCGCGGAAGTGAAGTCGGGTCTCGAACCCGGCGACGTTGTGGTGATGGAAGCTCCGGCGGGCGGCGGACAACAACAACAGCGTCCCGGCGGCGGCCTGCTCGGCGGCCCGGGCGGCTTTGGCGGCGGCCCGCGGTTCAGATGAACAAGCTCAGCAGCACCTCATCGGCGGCGAAAGGTTCTGCGACCGATCTTCAGTGGCGCGGGCAGGCCTCCAATGCCGACACGCAGCCTCTGATCGCGCTGAAGGACATCACCAAAACCTACAACAACGGCGAATTATCGGTGCAGGTCCTGCACGGCGTATCGCTCAACATCTATCCGGGCGAGTTCGTCGCGATCATGGGCTCGTCCGGCTCGGGCAAAACGACGCTGATGAATCTGCTCGGCTGCCTCGACCGGCCGACGTCGGGCAGCTACCGCTTCGCGGGCGAAGAAGTCTCGCAGCTCGAGGCCGATCAACGCGCGCTCCTGCGCCGGAGCGCCTTCGGCTTCATCTTCCAGCAGTACAATCTGCTGGCCACGGCGACGGCGGTCGAGAATGTGGAAGTGCCGGCGATCTACGCCGGGCTGATGCACAGCGACCGGGTGGCGCGCGCCGAACAGCTTTTGACTCAACTCGGCCTCGGCGAGCGCATGGATCATCGCCCGAGTCAGCTTTCCGGCGGGCAGCAGCAGCGCGTATCCGTTGCCAGAGCTCTGATGAACGGCGGCGCGGTGATCCTTGCCGACGAACCGACCGGCGCCCTGGACAGCAAGAGCGGCACCGACGTGATGCAGATCCTCAAAGACCTGAACGCCGCCGGCCACACCGTGCTGATCATCACCCACGATGCGGCTGTGGCCCAGCAGGCCAAACGCGTGATCGAGATCAAAGATGGATTGATCACGTCGGACTCCGGCCCCGTGCCACCGGCTTCGGAACGTCCGATCCAACCTCAGGGCTTCGAGCCTGTATCCTCCTTCGCCACCGTTCCTGACCTTGTCGAGGCGGGCAAGATGGCCGTGCGTTCGCTGCGCGCCAACTGGCTACGCACCATGCTGACGCTGCTGGGCATCATCATCGGCGTGGCGTCCGTCGTGGCCTTGCTCGCCATCGGCAACGGCGCAAAACAACAGGTGCTGAACAGTATCTCCGCCATGGGAACGGATCTTTTGCTCGTCCGCCCAGGCGCGCCCAATCAGCGTTTTTCCGGCGGCTCGCGCGCGTCGCTCGTGCCCGCGGACGCCGAAGCCATTTCGGAATTGCCCAACGTCGACCAAGCGGTGCCGGAGTTCCCGAGCAACGCCACGGTGCGTTATGGCAAGAACGACGCGCAAACACAGGTCAACGGAACGACCGCGCCGTATACGACGGTGCGCGATTGGGCGACGTCGGAGGGCACCTTCTTCAGCGACCAGGACGTCAACAATTACGCCCCGGTCGTGGTCCTCGGCCAGACCGTCGTGAAGGCCCTGTTCACGAACGGTGAAGATCCGCTCGGCCAATACATCCTGATCGGCAACAACCCCTTCCAGGTCATCGGCGTGATGGCGGCCAAGGGCGCCAACAACTTCGGCCAGGACATGGATGACATGGTGTTCACGCCGATCACCACGGGCGCACAGCGCATCTACGGCCAGCGTTACGCCCGCACCGTGACCGTCGCGGTGCAGGACGTCGACAAGATCGACGCCACCCAAGAAGCCGTGCGCCAGCTTCTGATCGCGCGCCACAAGCAGGAAGACTTCCAGATCCGCAACATGGTCTCGATCCTGGAAACCGCGACGGCGACGTCGAACACCCTCACCATCCTGCTCGGCTCCATCGCGGCCATCTCGCTGCTGGTCGGCGGAATTGGCGTCATGAACATCATGCTGGTGAGCGTGACCGAACGAACGAGGGAGATTGGCATTCGCATGGCCGTCGGCGCGACGCCGGGCCAAATCCTCGCGCAGTTCCTCGTCGAGGCGCTGGTGCTGGCCATCGTCGGTGGGCTCGTCGGCGTGGGCCTCGGGCTCTTCGCGGCGCAGCAGCTCTCGGTGCAGTTCGGCTGGCCGCTGCTGGTACGCGCCGACATCGTGGCGCTCGCGACCGGCTTCAGCGGCCTCGTCGGCGTGGGCTTCGGGCTCTACCCCGCGCTCAAGGCCTCACGAATGGACCCCGTCACCGCGTTGAGGTTCGAGTGAGGCGCGCGCTCGTCGTCATCTTTCTCTCGACGGCGGCCTTCGCCGAAGAGGGCCTCTCGCTCGACGCAGCGCTCGCGAAGGCGATGGAGCAGGTACCAGCGCTCAAGGCCGCTCGGTCGCAAGAGCTCGCCGCCCAGGCCCGCGCGCGGGAGTCGTTCGCGCCGCTGCTTCCTCAGGTGAGCCTCGGCCTGCAGTACTCGCGCTCGACGGCGAACTTCGTCGCGAGGCCGGGCGCCGTTCCCAACTCTCTGGCCGCGGGCTCGAACCTGAGCCTCGACTCCTTCGACTTCTTCAGCGGCAACGTGACCGCGCAGATGCTGGTCTGGGACTTCTTCGCGACGTGGAACCGGCACCAGGCGGCGAAGCGCTCGGCCGAAGGGCAGGCCGCGCAGACAAAGAGCCTCGAGCTGACGACGGCGCTCAACGTGCGCACCGCGTACTTCTCGGTGAAGGCGCAGGAAGAGCTCGTCAGCGTCACGAAGGCCGCGCTCGACAACACGCAGGCGCACCTCGCGCAGATTCAGGCCTTCGTCTCTGCGGGAGCCCGGCCAGAGATCGACCTGGCGCAGGTGCGCGCTGAGGTCGCGAACGCGAAGCTGGCGCACCTGAACGCGAAGAACGCCGTCGCGCTCGCCCGCGCGCGGCTCGCGCAGTCGATGGGCGTGAAACAGGTGCCTGGCGTGCTCACCGACGGCCCACCCGGAGTCGTCGACAGTGAAGACGCTTCGCTCGACGCGCTGGTCACCGAGGGCGTGAAGGCCAGGCCCGAGGCGGCGCAGCTGGAAGCGGCCGTGCAGTCGCAGGAACTCTCCCTCGCTGCGGTGAAGGGCACGTACTGGCCCACGCTGTCGGCGCAGGTCTCGACGAACGCGCAGGCGCGACAGCTGAGCAACATCGTGCCCAACATCAGCGGACAGCTCTCGTTGTCGTGGCAGCTGTACCAGGGCGGGCTCACCCAGGCGCAGCAGGCGGAGTCCGAGGCGACGCTCGCGGCGACGAAGGCGCAGGTCGAGACGCTCGAGCAGCACGTGCGCCTCGACGTGGAGCAGGCCCAGCTCGACGTGCACGCGGCGAAAGAAGCGCTCGAGGTGGCGGGCGAAGCGAAGACGGCGGCGGCTGAACGCCTGCGGCTCGCCGAGGGCCGGTATCAGGCAGGCGCCGGCAGCGTCATCGAGCTCTCCGACGCGCAGGTAGCCTTCACCCAGGCGGGCGCGCAGGTGGCGCAGGCTGGCTTCACGCTCGCAGCGGCGCGGGCTCGGTTGCTGGCAGCGCTCGGCCGCGAACGCTGAACGTCACGCCTCTTCGTCGCTGGCGTCTTCCTCTTCCAGTGGCCCACGCTCGGCGAGCGCGACGAACCAGCGCACCACCGACTCGTCGAGGAGCCTCAGCGCCGGATCTTCTTCGCTGCATTCGAAG
>JAIUPE010000007.1 GCA_020160875.1 Pseudomonadota bacterium | reverse complement strand
TCTTTCTCGCCGTACTGGCCGTTGATGTAGGCCGCGACCGGGAGAACGCGCTTCTGATCCTTGAGGTAGGCTTCGGCCATTTCGACGGCCGAGGCGGCCGGGGCGTAGAAGGCCGAACCGGTCTTCAGGAGGCCGACGATCTCGGCGCCGCCGTCACGGGTGCGCTGAACGATCTTGTCGAGCTTTTCCTGGCTGGTCCAACCCATCTTGACGAGGTCCGGCAGCGGGATGCCGGCGACGGTGGAGTAACGCACGAGCGGCACCATGGTGTCGCCGTGACCGCCGAGCACGAACGCGGTGATGTCCTTCACGGACACCTTGAACTCTTCGGCAAGGAAGTAGCGGAAGCGCGCGGAGTCGAGCACGCCGGCCATGCCGACGACCTTATTGTGCGGGAGCCCGGAGAATTCACGCAGCGCCCACACCATCGCGTCGAGAGGATTGGTGATGCAGATCACGAACGCATTCGGGCAGTTCGCCTTGATGCCTTCGCCGACGGCCTTCATGACCTTCAGATTGATGCCGAGAAGATCGTCGCGGCTCATGCCCGGCTTGCGAGGCACGCCGGCGGTGACGATGACGACGTCGGCGCCCTTGATCGCGCCGTAGTCGTTCGCGCCGGAGTAGTGGGCGTCGACACGCTCAACCGGGGTGGATTCGGCGATATCGAGGCCTTTGCCCTGGGGAATGCCTTCGGCGATGTCGAACAACACCACGTCGCCGAGTTCCTTGAGACCGATCAGGTGCGCGAGTGTGCCGCCAATGTTGCCGGAACCTACGAGCGCAATCTTCTTGCGTGCCATTTTTACCTCTGTGTTATGTGCGGAAGGGCCTTGGAAACTCGATGAATCCCGCTGTCGGCCAGGCTGGCCGGCCCCATTCCCCGTCGGGGCGTGTGGTAGCGCGAAACGGCCCCTCGGAGCAAGCTCTGGCGAAAAGCACATGCATCACGAAAGTCTGATTACAGATCAATGGGATGCGGACTAAAATCGGCAAGTTTCCGCCGATCCCGCCACCCCATCTGGAAGACCCATGCCGCGTAAATCCCGAAGCCCGCTTCTCACTTTAGGCAGCCTGCTCCTTGCGAGCTGCACCGCGCGGACGGAGCTGGCCGGCGCAACTCCACTCACGCCGCCGGCCGTGGTGCGCAGCGGCGCGGACTACATGCTCGCCGCGCCGGTCCCGGACCTGACGTCTTACGAACTCCTGCAGGTGGACGGCGATAGGCCGCGCGTGATCGATATTTCCCGCGCCGCCACCTTGCTGGCGGATGTCGATGTCGTGTTCTTCGGAGAGGTGCATCGCCATGTCGGGGTCCATCACGCCCAAATGGCCCTTTTCCGCGAGCTGTACGCGCGCCACCCGGCCATGAGCCTGTCCATGGAACAGTTCGAACGCGACCAGCAGGCCGTACTCGACGAATATATGTCCGGCAAGATCGGCGAGGTCACCATGGCCGACCGTATCGAACTCTGGGCCAACTACGGCACCAGCTACCGGCCTTTGGTGGAGTTCGCCAAGGATCACAAGTTGCCGGTCATCGCGGCCAATGCGCCTGGAATGGTCGTGCGCTGCGTCGGTCTCGAAGGCCCGCAATTTCTCACGCGCATGAAGCCGGACCAACGGCCCTGGGCCGCGCGTGCGCTTCATCTGGAAGATGGGCCGTACAAAGACAAATTCATGGGTTTTGCAACCGGCGACGCGGGGCATGGTGGAGACCCGCATGCGAAACCAGGAGAGAAGCGCGCGCCGAGCGATCAGGCTATGCGCGCCTTCGCCGCGCAGGTCGTGCGCGACGACACCATGGCGGAATCGATCGCCGATCACTTGCAGAAGAACCCGGGCCGTAAGGTCTTTCACACGACCGGTTACTTTCACAGCGAGTCTTTCCTCGGCACGGTCGAGCGTTTGAAACTGCGCATGCCGAATCTCAAGATCGCCGTGATCACGCCATTGGAGAACGGCGACGAAGCGCAACCGAAGGTCACATCCGCCAACCTCAAGAGCGGCACCATGCTGCTGGTGGTGCGCCCGCTGCCCGACCCTTATGTGACGGAAGAAGAAGCGCGCGCGGCCATCAAGAAACAGATGTCTCAGCGCCAGGACAACAAGTGCGAGCTTTGATTTAGGCGATATGCCGCTGACGGATGTAATCCGCCGCCTGCATCTCGATCAGGCGCGAGGCTGTTCGCGCAAATTCGAAACCGCCTTCGGAACCCGTATAAAGCGCCGCCGGAGGCGCCGCCGCCGAGCAGATCAGCGCGGTGCGATGTTCATAAAGCGCGTCGATGAGAGTCACGAAGCGGCGCGCCGCATCCTTCAGCTCCTCGGTCATCGCCGGGATCCCCCTGACAATCACGGTCGAGAATTGTGCGGCAATGGTGAGATAGTCCGTCGGCCCCAGGGCCGTACGGCACAGCTCATCGAAACTAAAACGCGCGACTTGATGCGCCGCGGCGGGGATTTCCACGCGCCGTCCGTGGACGAGGATAAAGTCGGCTTCCGGTTTGGCGTCGTCGGTCAATCGCGACCAAGCGGCATCGAGCGCGGCATCGGATTCGGGGCCAAGCGGTGTGTGATAGACCGCCTGTCCGGCGAGGCGGCCCAAACGATAATCCTGCGCGGACTCGAGCTCCAGGAGATCGAGCTTTTCCTTGATGATCGCGATGAATGGCAAAAACCGGTCGCGCTGCAGGCCGTGTTTGTAGAGATCATCGGGATGACGATTGGACGTCGTGACGACGACCACGCCGCGCTCGAATAATTTTTGGAAGAGACGGCCGACGATCATCGCATCGGCGATGTCGCGAATCTCCATTTCATCAAGGCACAGAAGGGTCGCGTTGTCGGCGATACCTTCCGCCATGCCGGGGATGGGATCCCTCTCTTCCTCGTACATCGGCAGTTGGCGGCGACGGTGAATTTCGGCGTGGATATCGCGCATGAAGGCGTGGAAGTGCACGCGCTCCTTCTTGTCGACGGGCACGGCGTCGAAGAACAGGTTCATGAGCATGGATTTGCCACGCCCGACGCCGCCGTACAGGTAAAGACCTTGCGGCGGCGGCGCATCGTTCTTGGCGCCAAGACCAAAGCGCGCCATCCAGCTTTTTTTGCCGCCGCGGGGCGTATAGCCCGCGAGCGCATGCGAAAGGCTGGTGAGTTTCTCGGCGGCCAGTTCCTGGATCGGATCGGGCTTGAGTTCGCCCGACGCGACGGCCGCGCGGTAACGCTGAACGGGTGTGTCGGTCACTTCAAGACGCCGCGGTCATAAAAGCAATGTGCCGCCCCCGATGTCAGAGGCGGCACATCACGCATCTTACGGAGCGGCGGAATTAGCCGTCCTTGTTGATCTTTTCAATCAGGTCTTTCAGCGTCTTCTCGGCCTGATCGTTCGGCACCTGGCAGGTACCGGCGGCTTGGTGACCACCGCCGCCATACTTGAGGCAGAGTTCGCCGACATTGGTCTTGGACGAACGATCGAAGATCGACTTACCGATGGCGTACACGGTGTTCTGCTTCTTGAGGCCCCACATCACATGGATCGAGATATTGCTCTGGGGGAAGATCGCGTAGATCAGGAAGCGGTTGCAGGCCCAGATGGTGTCTTCATCGCGCAGATCAAGGACAACCAGATTCTTGTGCACAGTGGTGCAGCGCTTGATCTGCTCTTTCGCTTTCGCTTCATGCTCGACGTAAAGGTCCACGCGCTCGACCACGTCGGGCAGCATGAGGATATCCTCCACCGGCATCTGCACGCACTTCTCGATCAGCTCCATCATCAGCTGATAGTTGGAAATGGTGAACTCACGGAAACGGCCCAAACCGGTACGGGCGTCCATGATGAAGTTCATGAGATCCCAGCCTTGCGGGTTCAGGACTTCGTCCTTGTTGAACTGAGCGGCATCGCCCTTGTCCACGGCGGCCATCAGGGCGTCGGAGATGCGCGGGAGCTTCTTCTTGCCGCCGTAATAGTCATAGACGACGCGGGCGGCCGAAGGCGCTTTCGGATCGATGATGTGGTTGGCTTTCTTGCCGACGCGGATCGTCTCGCTCTCGTGATGGTCGAACGCCAGGTGCACGCCTTCCACGAAGGGAAGATTGGTCGTGATGTCGCGGTTCGTGATTTCGATCACGCCGTCCTGCATATCCTTGGGGTGGACGAACTTGATCTCATCGATCATCCCGAGTTCACGCATGATGGCGGCGCAGACCAGCCCGTCGAAGTCGCTGCGGGTGACAAGCCGATATTTCCCTGCGGACATCTAAAACTCCCCTCGACAAAAGTATTTCCCGGGCGAAAAGATAAACAGGCCGGGCATTTAAAACAACCCATGGTAAGCAGGGGCACACCGGGCACGGAGGGATTTTTTTGACGAGAATGAGACATAGGCTCACCAGCGCCGCCGGCCTTTTGACCCTCCTCACAGTGCTGAGCGCGTGCGGGACCGCCCCTTATGTGGATAGCCGCCGGGAAGCCGGACAACGCGAGCCGGTGGGGACCTCAACGACCGATATGGTGGCCATCTGCTACTCCAGTCAGAGCGCGACGCCGGAGGACGTGTACAAGTTGGCCGAGTCGGAGTGCGCCAAAACGGGACGCGTACCCGTCCTCGCCGATCAGGTGAAATGGTCATGTACGGTTTTCGCGCCGACCCGCATTTTTTACCGTTGCGCCGTGAAACCGCAGAAACCTTGACGCCAGCCCGCCGTTGTTAAGGCGTGCGGGGACGCGAGGTGGAAAATGGTTGTGTTGCGTTCCAGCGTTATCGCGCTGGCCATGGCCGTCAGTATCGCCGCCGCCGATCCGGTGCGAGAGGCCCTCTCCTCTTCCGAGTCACGCCTTGCTGAACGGGCCTATGCGGCCCTTGAAAACGGCAAGCCCGCCCGCGCGCTCGAAGCCTATTCCGAGGCGATCCGGCGGCATCCGGAAAGCTATATGTCCTATTACCGGCGCGGCGTAACGCTCGCCGATCAGGGCAAGCTGGAGCCGGCCCTGGCGGACCTAAACATGGCGGTGCGGTTAAGCCCGGTGGTCCAAACCACGAAAGAATTGGGCTTCCGCGCCTGGAATTCGCGCCTACCCGAAACACACACGCTTCACACGGTCATTCTTGTGCGGAGCGCGCGAGCCAATATCCTGCGCCAACTGAAGAGGCCGCGCGATGCGATCGTGGACCTGGACGCGGCCATCGCGCTCGATCCGCGGCGCACCTCGCTCTGGCAAAAGCGCGGGCTGCTCCATATGGAGATCGGCAACATGAAGGCCGCCATCGCAGATTTCACAGCGCTTTTGAGCCGGCGTGAAAACGCGCCATGGCGCTTTGCGCGCGGCGTGAGCCACTTTGTGAACAGCGATCTTGCCGAAGCGGAAACCGACTTCACCAAAGCAATGCGGATGGATCCGCAGAACCCGCTTTACGTGCGCTGGCTGATAAGAACCCAGAAGAAGCGCGGAATTCCGATCTAGATCCGCGGCCTAACCGGCGCGTTCCACCAGTTTCATCTTGATGTCCGCGATCGCCTTGGCGGGATTCAATCCCTTGGGGCAGGTCTGCGTGCAGTTCATGATGGTGTGGCAGCGGTAGAGGCGGAACGGATCTTCGAGATTGTCGAGACGCTCACCAGTGGCTTCGTCGCGGCTGTCGTTGATCCAGCGGGCCGCCTGCAGAAGGATGGCCGGGCCAAGATAACGGTCGCCGTTCCACCAATAGCTCGGGCAGCTAGTCGAGCAGCAGAAGCACAGGATGCACTCCCACAAGCCATCGAGCTTCTCGCGCTCCTCGGGCGACTGCAGACGCTCGCTCGATGAGGGCGGCAGGGTCTCGGTCTTCATCCACGGCTCGATCGAAGCATATTGCGCGTAGACGTGGGTTAGATCAGGCACGAGGTCCTTCACCACCGGCATGTGCGGCAACGGATAAATCTTCACCGTGCCGTTGCACTCTTCGATGGGCTTCAGACAGGCGAGCGTATTGCCGCCATCGATATTCATGGAGCAGGACCCGCAAATGCCTTCACGGCAGGACCGCCGCAAAGCCAATGTCTGGTCCATCTCGTCCTTAATCTTCAGGAGCCCGTCGAGCACCATTGGCCCACAGGTGTCCATGTCGACGTCGTAGGAGTCGATGCGCGGCGTCGCGTCCTTATCCGGATCGTAGCGGTAGACATCGAACCGCTTCACGTTCTTCGCGCCGGACGGCGCAGCGTGATGCTTGCCCTTCACGGGCCGGGAATTCTTGGGGAGCGATAATTCAACCATGTGCCTGATCCTTCTCGACTCTTTATCCGGTGCGCGGACCCTATCGGAAAACCGGATTCCACATTTCCGGCCGCGCACGACGCCTAGTAAACGCGCGCCTTGGGCGGAATGTACTGAACCTCGTTCGTCAGCGTGTACTTGTGCACCGGACGGTAATCGAGCTTCACCTTATACTGATCGTCGACGTAGGCGATCGTATGCTTGCTCCAGTTCTCGTCGTCGCGGTTCGGGAAATCTTCGTGCGCGTGTGCGCCGCGGCTCTCATGGCGCGCCTCGGCGCCGGTGATGGTGGCGACGGCGCACGTCATCAGGTTTTCAAGTTCGAGCGCTTCAATGAGGTCGGTATTGAACACCAGCGAGCGGTCGCTGACCTTGATGTCCTTGATGGACGCGGCGATTTGGCTGAGCTTGCCGATGCCTTCCTGCAGGCTCTTCGTCGTGCGGAACACGGCGGCATCGGTCTGCATGGTGCGCTGCATGTTCTTGCGGATCTGCGCGGTGGTCAGCGAGCCGTTGGCGTTACGCAGACGGTCGAGGCGCGACAACGCGAGATCCGAAGCGTCCTTAGACAGCGCGCGGTGCTTTTCGCCTTTCTTCACGATGTCCTTAGCGCGCAAGGCCGCGGCGCGGCCGAACACGACGAGATCGAGCAGCGAGTTCGCACCGAGACGGTTGGCGCCGTGCACCGAGACGCACGCCGCCTCGCCGATGGCCATCAGGCCCGGGATGGTCGCATCCGGATTGCCGGCTTGCGGACGCACGACTTCAGCCATGTAGTTCGTGGGAATGCCGCCCATGTTGTAGTGCACGGTCGGCAGCACCGGGATCGGCTGTTTGGTCGCATCGACACCCGCGAAGATCTTCGCCGATTCGGTGATGCCGGGCAGGCGTGAATGGAGCACTTCCGCACCGAGATGCTCGAGGTGCAGGAAGATGTGATCCTTTTCCGCGCCGACACCGCGGCCTTCGCGGATTTCCATGGTCATGGAGCGCGAGACGACGTCGCGAGACGCAAGGTCCTTCGCGGTGGGGGCATAGCGTTCCATGAAGCGCTCGCCGGCCGAGTTGGTGAGATAGCCGCCTTCCCCGCGCGAGCCTTCGGTGATGAGCACGCCGGCGCCGTAGATGCCGGTCGGGTGGAACTGAACGAACTCCATGTCCTGAAGCGGCAGACCGACACGCGCGGCCATCGCATTGCCATCGCCGGTGCAGGTGTGCGCCGAGGTGCACGAGAAATACGCGCGGCCGTATCCGCCGGTGGCGATGACCACCATGTGCGCCTTGAAGCGGTGGATGGTGCCGGTCGCCATGTCAATGGCGACGACGCCGCGGCAACCGCTTTCGTCCATCATGAGATCGATGGAGAAGTATTCGATGAAGAACTCGGCTTGGTACTTCAGGCTCTGCTGATAGAGCGTATGCAGGATAGCGTGGCCGGTGCGGTCGGCGGCGGCGCAGGCACGCTGCACCGGCGCTTCGCCGAAGTTACGCATGTGACCGCCGAAGGGGCGCTGATAGATCTTACCTTCGGGGGTACGCGAGAACGGCACGCCGTAGTGCTCGAGTTCGCGGATGGCCGGCACGGCTTCGCGGCACATGTATTCGATGGCGTCCTGATCGCCGAGCCAATCCGACCCCTTGACGGTGTCGTACATGTGCCAGGCCCAATTATCTTCCCCGATGTTGCCGAGCGAGGCGGCGACGCCGCCCTGCGCGGCGACGGTGTGACTGCGCGTCGGGAACACCTTGGTGATACAGGCCGTCTTGAGACCCTGCTGCACCATGCCGAAGGTGGCGCGAAGGCCCGCGCCGCCGGCGCCGACCACGACCACGTCGTATTCGTGATCAACGATGTTGTAGGCAGCCATGGCGGTCAGACTCCAAACGCGACAATCAAAACGGAAACGATGCTCAGCGCCGCAAGCGCATAGCAGATGAACTTCACGGCGATGATCGAGGCGATGCGCGTACCGTGCGAGGACACATAGTCCTCAAGCACCACCTGCATGCCGGATTGGGCGTGATGGAACGTCACGCCGAGGAAGAGAATCATCACGGTGGCGTTGATCGGGTTCGAGATCCAGAGCGTGTACTGCTCCCAGTCGGACTGACGCAGACCGATGAGCGAGACCACGAACCACATGACCAGCGGAATGAGCGCTATCGACGTGAGGCGCTGCGTCCACCAGTGATGCAGGCCTTCTTTGGCCGAGCCGAGGCCGAGGGCGCGGCCCAGCGGCGAACGGAGGGAATGGGAAGGACCGGACATTCTGCGCCTCCCTTAGAGGTAAGCAATGAGCCAGGCGATCGCGGTCAAGACGACCGTGCCGGCGATGACGAAAGCGTTCGAGCGTTTGGTCGCTTCGATCGAGAAGTTCTTACCAGCATCCCACAGCAGATGACGGATGCCGTTGCAGAGGTGGAAGAACAGGGCGAACGAGAAGCCGAACAAGATCAGCAGGCCAAAGGGCGAGCTGATGAAATCCGAGAAGACGCCATACGCGTCTGGACCATATGCGGCGGCGGCCAGCCACCACGTCAGAAGAAGCGTGCCGGCTGTCAGGCCGATGCCGGTGGCGCGGTGACTGATGGACAGCCAGGCGGCCAAGGGCAGCCGGTAGATCTGAAGGTGCGGCGACAAGGGCCGGGCGGAAGACTTCGCGGCTTGGGTCATGGAAGCGTCCGTTACAGTATAACGTATTGATTAATAATGAAATTTTTGGGCATGAGCCCAATATTTTCGATCCCCGACCTGTTGTGTACTCACCTGACCTTATTAAGTCAACGAACGGTCAGATTGGATCGCTGTTCTCACGCGTTCCGCGCGCGGCAGGTCTGCACATATGAAATTGCGGGCCATTCACGCCAGCCCTGTACGCAAAGGTTGTCGGCACGCAGGCCAGACACAACCTCGCCCCAACATTGCCTTGGATCGCGCCCCTTTCTTGCCGCGATGGCTGCGTTTGTACATAGACCCGTCGCGGGTGAATGGCCGCGGTGGGTTTGACGGGAAAACACCTTATGGAGGGCTCGCATGTTTAAGCAGTTTCTTATGGTCACGGCGATGGCGGTCATCGCCGCCGGCCCGGCAGGGGCCCAGGTCTTGGGCGGCAGCGCTGGTGGTGCGCTTGGTGGCAGCGCCGGCGCGGTTGGCGGTCTCGGCGGCGGCGGTTTGGGTGGCGGTTTGAGCGGCTCCGGCAGTCTGGGCGGTCATCTTGACCGGCCGGATCTTTCCGGTGCGGCCCGTGCAACCTCACGCGCCAAGGGTTCGGTCGACGACACCGGCAGGAAGGCCCGCGCGCGGGCCCGCGGCGGCGTTGAGGCTGGCGCCTCGACGGCAGGCGGCGCGACCGGCGCGGCGAGAGCCAATGCCGAGGCTGGCGTCGATGTCACCGGCCGGGCGGCGGCCAACACGGCCGGTGTCGTGACCGGGAACGTGACCGGCGCTTCGAGCGTCGGCGAAGGTCATGCCCGTGGCGCGGCCGGTGTCGCGACCGGAAATGCGGTCGGCGCGGCAAATGTCGCGCGCGGTCAGGCGAAAGGCGCGGCGGGCGCGGCGCGTAATACCGGCGTGTCGGTAGGAGGCGGTTCATCTTCGAGCATCGCGCTTGAAGCCGACCCGGCGTCCGCGAACTCCGCTGTCTCCGGCAGCGCTGCAACGTCCGGCGGCCTGTCCACGACGCCCGGCGCCGTAAGCGGCGGCGCCAATGGGGCCGGCTCGGTCTCTGGCGCGGCCGGCGCCCGCGCGAAGTGAGTTCGTCCTGCGTTGACGGTCTGGGGCGTGCGTTTATTTTTGCAGACGCCCTATATCTCTCGGATGCGACTGCGCGTTGTTAGCGTGTTGATGCGTCCGGCTCGGTCACGGCCATGATGACGTTTCCATCGGCGCTTTGATGCTGTTTTCGGGTTTCTTGAGTGCGTTCGTTTGCCACGCCTACTGGCCGACATCTTCCGATGTCATTTCGCGCCGTGACTGGCGTGTCCTGATTTTGCGTTGATGTATTGCCGGCTTGAAGCTTCCGCTTAGGCTCAAGCCTCGCCTCTCATCGATTGTAGAAACGCCGCTCCTTGAACGGGAGCGGCGTTTTTGCTTAGCGGAGGGCCGCAATCATTTCCGCTTGAGAAAGAAGGCGCTCGGCCTCACGTACATGAAGGAACTCCACGAGGCGTCCATCGACAACAACAACGGCTTTTCCCTCCGCAGCTGCGGCGCGGTGCGCATCGACAATTTTGCGCGCACGCGCAATGTCGGGCGCCGAAGGCGCATAAGCTTCATTGGCGCCCGCGATCTGCTTGGGATGAATGAGGCTGCGCCCGTCGAACCCGAGGGCGCGGCTCGCGCGGCAGGATTCGATAAAGCCGACGTCATCATCCAAATCAATATGCACGCCATCAATGACCGCGATGCCAAAGGCGCGAGCGGCCATGACACAGGTTTGTAGCGCCATCATCATCGGCGCACGGTCCGCCGGATGCGCACAGCGCAAATCCTTCGCAAGATCATTCGTGCCGACGATAAAGCCGGCGAGCGGCGAGCCGCACGCGGCGATTTCGCGCGCATGGAGGATCGAGAGTGGCGTCTCCATCATCGCCCATAGACGGACCGCGTCCGGATCTGACAGCAGGCCGGCCACGCGAAGCAAGTCGTCCGGTCTGTTCACCTTGGGGACCAGGATCGCAGGCGCCTTCGCATCCGATAACGCGGCGAGGTCGTCCTTGATCCACGGCGTGTCGAGCGCGTTCACGCGCACGATGAGCTCTCGATCCCCGAAACCGCCGGCCCGAATCAACTGCGCGGCCGTCGCGCGCGCGGCCGGCTTCGCATCGGGAAGAACCGCGTCCTCAAGGTCCACAATGAAGCCGTCCGCGGGCAGCATGCGCGCCTTTTCAAGCGCGCGCGCATTGGACGCGGGGACATACAAAAGACTACGGCGCGGTCGCTGGACGTTCATGTTTCTTGGAGTCGGTAAGCGTAAGGCCTTAACTTGATTATATTATTTTTGACCGATCGCACACTGGTTACAAGCGCGGCGCCGCACCCGGCGGACGTGTAAAACGGCCTCGTAAACTTGATGAAGACGCTCGAAACCGTTATGAAAGGCCCATCCATTCACTGTGAAAAGTTTTTCCCAACGCATGACTTTCGCGCTGTTTGAGTTTGCCTTTGTGCGCGGCCTGGCCGCCGGCTTCGCGCTGGCGGCGCCCATCGGGCCCGTCGCCATGATCTGTGTCCGCCGCGCCCTGGCGCGTGGACGTCTTCAGGGTTTCGCCGCCGGTCTCGGCGCGGCGGTTGCCGATATGATGTTCGGCGCCATCGCCGGTTTGGGCCTGACCGTGATCAGCACGTTCATCATCGCCCATGAGGTCGCCATCGGCCTGATCGGCGGCATCATCGTTCTGGCCGTAGGACTTTTGACGTACCGCGCACCCGTACTGATGGCCGACGGACATCTGAACGTTCAGAGCCTGCGGCGCGATTTCATGACCGCCTTCAGCATGGCGATCACAAATCCGGCGACCATGTTCGCCGCGTTGGGCGTGTTCGCCGCCTTCGGCCCGACCCACGCGCAGACCGGCCCGCAGGACGCCGTCGCGTTGGTGACCGGCGTGTTCGGAGGTTCGGCGGCCTGGTGGCTGATCCTCGCCGGCACGGCGGGCTCTTGGCGCGGGAGCATGATGGAGCGCGGACTTGAACGGCTGAATCGCTTTTCCGGCGCACTGATCATCCTGTCGGGCGTCGCCGTGCTCGGTGTTGTCCTTTACCGCGCGCTTGCCGCGTAACGATAAAGAGCGTCCAAAAATGAAAACGGCGGCTCCGGAAGGGCCGCCGTTTTCATTTGGATGAAACGTCCGGATTAGCCGACGCTCAGGTATTCCTTCGCGAGCACTTCCGCGATCTGCACCGCGTTCAGCGCCGCGCCTTTGCGCAGATTGTCGGCGACGCACCAGAAGGACAGGCCGTTCTCCACGCTCGTATCCTTGCGAATACGCGAGATGTACACCGGATCTTCGCCTGCCGCCTCCGCCGGCGTGACATAACCTTCGTCGGCACGGCGGTCGACAACAGCGATACCCGGCGCCTTCGAGAGCACTTCACGCGCCGCTTTGTCGGTGAACGGACGTTCACATTCGATGTTCACATACTCCGCGTGGCCGATGAAGGTGGCGACGCGAGCGCAGTTGGCGTGCACCTTGATTTCCGGATCGAGAATCTTGCGCGTCTCGACCACCATCTTCCACTCCTCCTTCGTCTCGCCGCTATCGAGGAACACATCAATGTGCGGGATGACGTTGAAGGCGATCTGCTTGGTGAACAACGACTTGGTTTCCGCAGGCGACTGGTTGGCGTAGATGCCCTTCGTCTGATTGAACAACTCGTCCATCGCGTCCTTCCCCTTGCCGGAGGTGGACTGATAGGTGGATACAACGACGCGCTTGATCTTGAAGGCGTCGTGCAGCGGTTTCAGCGCGGTGACCATCTGGATGGTCGAGCAATTCGGATTGGCGATGATGCCCTTCTTCTTATAGCGGGCGATGGCCTCCGGATTCACCTCCGGAACCACGAGCGGAACGTCCGGGTCCATGCGGAAATGCGACGTGTTGTCGATCACGACACAGCCGGCGGCGGCGGCGCGCGGACTGTGGACCGCAGAGACCTTGGCACCCGGGGACGACAACGCGATATGCACGCCCTTGAAGTCGAAGGTCGCGAGATCCTGAATTTTCAGGACCTCGTCCTCGCCGAACGAAACTTCCTTGCCGATGGAACGCTCGGAAGCGAGCGCGATCACCTTGGAAACGGGGAACTGGCGGTCGTAGAGGATGTTGAGCATCTCGCGCCCGACATTGCCGGTAGCGCCGATAACCGCGACGACAAAACCCTGTTTACGGGCGGGAACGCGAGCGTTGTCAGGCATCGTCTTCTTCACATCTTCCAGGGTCAAAAAAGGTGCGGCAAACTACGCCCCCCGGCCTCGTAGAGCAAGCAGCGTGAACGCCCATGGCGACGCCCCTTAGGATCGCAAGCTACGCTGAATTCTGGCCCTTCTATCTGCGCGAGCATGCGCGCCCGGCAACCCGCGGATTGCATTATGCGGGGACGAGCCTTGCCATCGCATGCGCGATTCATGCTGCTCTGGCGGGCGGCGCGGCTTGGTTCCTGGTGCCTCTGGCCGGCTACGGTTTTGCCTGGATCGCCCATGCCGCAGTCGAGCGTAACCGCCCGGCGACATTCACCTATCCGGCATGGTCGCTCATCAGTGATTTCAGGATGTTCGGTCTGTGGATCACAGGCCGGTTGCGTCCACACCTGGAGCGGGCGGGCGTGAGCCACGCCCGGGTTTCAGGCTAGCCGAAAAGCGCGTGGATCTGCGTGGTCGTGAACGCGAAGATTTGAGGTCCGGTGAACGCGGCCGCCTGCTGCGCGCTCATCGCCCCAAGCTGCGTTGTCGTCAGGAAGGTGACTTGCACCGTCGAGAAGGCCGCGATGTCGGCGGCCTCGAGCCCGCCGACCTGCGTCACCGACAGGGATGCGATCGTCACGCCCGTCAACGCCGTGATCTGCGTCGTCGTGAATGCTTTGATCTGTGAGGCGTTGAAACCCGAGAACTGCGCAATCGTCAGGCCGCTGAGGAGCGTCGAGGACAAACGTGCAATTTGCGACGACGTCAGACCGCCAATCGCGGTCGACGAGAGGCCGGCGAACTGCGTGGTCGTCAGCCCGGCGATGGCGGTCGCGCTGAACGCCTTGAGCGCCGTAGACGAAAGTTCACCGATTTGCGTCGAGGTCATTTGCGCGATTTGCGTCGCGGTGACGCCTGCGATCTGCTGCGCAGAGAGTTCGCCGATCTGCGTCGAGGTAAGCGAACGGAATTGGGTCGTAGTCATGGCCGAGATTTGCGAAGCGGCCAAGGCTCGCACTTGCGTGGTGTCGAGCGAACCGATCGCCGCCGCCGTCAACGAGGCGATCTGAACGGTCGTCAGCGCCTTGATCTGCATGGCCGTGAGGCCCGAGGCCTGGCTGGTCGTCAGGCTGGCGAAGATCGCCGTCGAAAGATTGGAGACGACGGACCCGGAGAGAGCTCCGATATCGGTACCCGACAAACCCGCGAATTGAGCGGCGCTGAGACTCGCGATGGCGGTCGCACTAAACGCCCGCAATGAGGCCGACGAGAGGTCGCCGATTTGCGTGGAGGTCATCTGCGAAAGCTGACCGATCGTAATGCCGCCGATTTGCTGGTTACTGAGCTGGCTGAACTGCGTGCTGGTGAGCGCGACAAACTGGGCCGTCGTCAAGCCGCCGATCTGGGTCGCGGCGAGCGACTTGATCTGGTCTTCGTCAAGGCCGGCGACGTTGGTCGTGGTCAGCGCGTTAAGCTGCGTAATGCTCACGGCCTTGAATTGAGCCGCCGTGAGTCCGGAGAGCTGCGTCGTCGAAAGACTTGCGAAGATCGCCGTCGACAGGCTGCCGATTTGCGTGGCGCTCAGCGCGCCGATGCCGTCCGCCGCCAGTCCGCCGAGTTGGGCCACGGTGAGGCCGGACATCGCGGCCGTCGTGAAGGCCTTGAGTGCCGTGGCGCTGAGCTGTCCGATTTCGGTGGAGGTCAGTTGCGCAAACTGCGCGGTGGTGATGCCCGAGACCTGCGAACCCGCCAATTGACCAATTTGCGTTGATGTGAAGGCCGCGAACTGCGCCGTGGAAAACGCGGTGATTTGCGTCGACTTGAACGCGCGCATCTGGTCGGCGGTGAGTTCGATGACGTTGCCCAGACTGATGGAGCCAATCTGTGCCGACGTGAGCGAGCTGATATGCGTCGCCTTGAAGCCGGCGAGCTGTGTTGTGGTCAGGGCGGCGATATTCGCCGTGGAGATCGCGGCAATTTGCGTTGATTTCATCGCGGCCATCTGCTTCGACGAGAGCCCACCCAATTGCGTCTCGGTGAGCGCCGCGTAGTTGGCCGTAGACAGCACCGCCATCTGCGTCGTCGTCAGCCCCTTGATATTGTTCATCGTCAGGCCGCCGATCTGCGTCGTCGTCATCTGCGCAATCAAGGTCGGCGTCAGAGCGGCAACTTGCGAAGACGTCAGCGACTTGATGATGGTCGCGGAGAAAGCGCTGAACTGCGTCGTCGATAACTGGCTGATCTGCGTGGTGCTGAGCGGCGTGCCGCGCACCATCAAATAGGCCTCGTATTGCGCAGGCGTGAGCAGTCCAATGTCGGAATCGCTAAGCCCGGACACCTGCGTCCGCATAAGGGAGCCGATCTGTGTGGTCGAGAGCGTCTGGAGCTGCGTGGTCGAAAGCGCCGCGACCTGGCTCGACTTCAGTCCTTTGATTTGTGCGCTCGTAAGGTGTGCGATCGCCGTATCGGACATCGCGCTCATATGCAGCGCGTCCAGGCCGCCCATTTGAGAGCGCGTGAGTCCGGCGATCTGCGTCGTCGACAACGAAGAAAATGCCAGGGTCGACATCGCGTTGATCTGCTGCGTCGAAAGCGCCGCGATCAATGTCGCATTGAGCCCCTGCAGCTGCGTGGTCGACATGGCCATGATCGCGCGCGTATCGAGCGCCTTGATCTGCAGGGTGCTGAACCCGGCGATCTGGGTGGACGTCAGGCCCGTGACATCGACGGAATCGATCGCCTTGATCTGCGTGGTCTTGAGCCCGTCGATCTGCGTGTCGGTGAAATCATCGATTTCCGTGGGGTCAAGCGCACCGAAATTCGCGCCGCTCAACGCACCGAGCTGAGCGCCCGAGAAGCTGAGGATCTGATCGGCGCTGAGCGCGTCGAATGCGGTAACGGAAAGACCGGCGATCTGTCCTGTGGTGAGACCGTCAAGCTGGCCGGTCGTAAGGCCTGCGATGATGGTCGTCGACATCGCGTTGAGCTGCGAAACCGTGAAACCGGAAATTTGCGCCGCCACGAGGCCCGCCATATGGGTGGTCGTGAGTTGCGGAATATTGGTGACGGCGATCGCGCGGATCTGGCTGGAGTTCAAGCTCTGGAACTGATCGGCGCTCATGCCGCTGAAAACGCCGACGTTCATTGCGCCGATGGCACGCACCGACAGATAGTCGAGCTGCGCGGAACTCAGCGCACTGAATTGGACGGACGTAAAAAGATTGATTTCGGTGGATGTCAGCTGACCGACGGTTGTCGTGGATAGATTCCCGATGTCGGTCGTCGACATCGCCTGAATCTCGGTCGCGCTTAACGCCATGACATCCCCATTCGGGAGATAGAACGCCCGAAACTTCGCCCCGGGGCCACACTATTGAGTGCAGATAAACTACCCCATTTCGCCAAAGGGTAATACGCCCGAAATTAACGAATGGTTGCAAAAAAATGCCCCGCTTTCGCGGGGCATTTGCATTTAATAACGGGGGCTTACGGGAATTGTAACAAATCCCGCCGAGTCGGCCACGTTGAGGTCTAGGCGTTTTCGCCTTCGCCGTCGTTACCGCCCGTCGATTCCTCGGCAATACGCGCGGAACGGCCGCGACGATCACGGAGGTAATAAAGCTTCGCGCGGCGGACGCGGCCCTTACGGACCACTTCGATCTTGTCGACGATCGGCGCGAACAGCGGGAACACGCGCTCCACGCCTTCGCCGAAGGAAATCTTGCGCACGGTGAACGAGGAGTTCAGACCGGCGTTCTTGCGCGCGATGCACACGCCTTCATAAGCCTGGATACGTTCGCGCTGGCCTTCCGTGACCTTCACATGAACGCGCAGGGTGTCGCCCGGCGAGAATTCCGGAACGGCGCGCTTGGCCTTCATCTCGGCCATGTAATCTTTTTCGAGCTGTTGCAGCGTATTCATCGTAATCGTCCTTTTCGTATCTATCTTTTTGGTCTTCGTGAGGTCCTTGGAACGGACCGGGTTAAGTTTTCTTCTTCTCTTGCTCCGCGTAGCGAGCCCACATATCGGGCCTTCTTGCGCGGGTGATCTCTTCCGCCTGCGCCCGGCGCCATGCCTGCACTTTGGCATGATGACCGGACTTCAAAACCTCGGGCACTTCTCGCCCATTCCACGGGTCGGGCCGCGTATAATGCGGATACTCCAAAAGACCCGTTTCGAAACTCTCGTCTTCCAAACTTGCGGTCTTGCCCACGACACCGGGCAAAAGCCGTATCACAGCATCAAGTAGCGCCAGCGCCGCCGGTTCGCCGCCCGAGAGGATGAAGTCGCCGAGGCTGACCTCCTCCACGCCGCGGGATTCAAGAAGGCGCTGATCGACACCTTCATAGCGCCCGCAAATCAACGTCACCCCGGGACCCGCCGCCAATCTGCGCACGAAAGGCTGATCCATCAGCCGCCCGCGCGGGGTGAGATATATCAGCGGCGTGCTTTCGACGTGTGACGCGCCGATGGCGGCATCCAGAACGTCGGGTCGCAACACCATCCCGGCCCCGCCTCCGAAAGGGCTGTCGTCGACGGTGCGGTGTTTATCGCGCGCGAACCCGCGAATGTCCACCGATTCCAACGACCACAAACCGTCCTCTAAGGCCTTGCCCGCCAACGAAAATCCAAGCGGGCCCGGAAACATTTCCGGGAACAGCGTGAGCACAACGGCCCGAAAGGAGGCACTTTTCTCCAAGGCTCAACCGTCCGTCCCGTCTGTTTCCCGGCCATTCTCGTCATCGGTCTCCGAGTCGCCGCCCAAGAGGCCCGGCAGCGGATGAACCACGACCCGGCCAGCCTTCACGTCGAGTTCGGCGATCGCTTCCGATGTCAGTGGGATCAGGACGGACGCGCGTCCCTCGCCCACTTCCATCATGTCGCCGCCGCCGAAGTTGTGCAGGCCACTGACCGTGCCCAGCACTTCCCCGCTGGTCAGCTTCACCACCGCGCCGATCAGATCGGCGTGATAGAACTCGCCCTCTTTCGGCGCCGGCAGAGCGGTTCGCTCCACAAAGAGCTCCGCGCCCTTGAGCGCTTCGGCCTGGGTGCGATCCGCGACGCCCGCGAGCTTCGCGATCACCACACCCTCTTTGCCGCCGACGACGATGACGTTGAACTTTCGTCCGTCACCTGTCGTCACCGGCCCGTAGGCGCCGACGTCCGAGGGATCTTCCGTGAAGCTTTTGATCCGCACCTCGCCCTTCAGTCCCTTGGCGCCGACAACGACGCCAAGGCATACGCGCGAGGAGCGGTCCACGGAGGATCGCCTTCGTTAAGCTTGTTCGCCGCCGGCCGCCGCTTCCGCCGCAGCCTTCGCCGCTTCTTCAGCAGCCTTCAGACGTTCTTGCGCCTTGGCTTTCGGCTTGTCTTGCTTGGTCTGCGGATTGACCTTCGGAGCTTCCGCGAGGCCGATCTTCGAGAACAGGCGCGCGACGCGGTCGGTCGGCAGAGCGCCAACGCCGATCCAATGCTTAATCCGGTCTTCCTTCACGACCAGGCGTTCCTTGTGATCGTGCGGAACGCGCGGGTTGTAGGTGCCGACCTTCTCGATGAAACGGCCGTCGCGCGGGCTGCGCGAGTCAGCGACGACGATACGGTAGCTGGCCTGCTTCTTCGCGCCACCGCGCGTCAGTCTGATCTTAAGCGACATATGTAGTCTCCTTATCCAAGTGCGTGTTTGTTGTTAGCGTTTACCAAAAGGAAAGCCGCCGGGGCGCGGAAGGCCACCGCCGGGTAATTTGCCAAGCCCACCGCCGCCCAAACCACCGAGGCCGGGCATGCCACCGCCCATCATCGCGCCGAGGGCGCCGAGGCCGCCCATCTTCTTCATGCGCTTCATGACGGTCTCCATCTGCTGATGCTGCTTCAGGAGCTTGTTCACTTCAGGTACCGAAGTCCCTGAGCCGGTGGCGATGCGCTGCTTGCGCGAGGCCTTGATAAGATCCGGGTTACGGCGCTCTTTCGGCGTCATCGATTGAATGATCGCTTCCAGGCGCTTGAACTGTTTGGGATCGAGATCGGCGCTCTTCAGTTGCTTCACCGCCTGGCCGAGACCGGGGATGAGGCCGAGCAGGCCCTTCATGTCGCCCATGCGTTGAATCTGCTGCAACTGAGTGAGCATGTCGTTGAGGTCGAACTTGCCCTCCTGCATGCGCGCGGCGAGCTTCTCGGCCTTCTCCTGATCGATCGTCGTGATCGCCTTCTCGACGAGGCTGACCACGTCGCCCATGCCGAGGATGCGGCCGGCGATACGTTCGGGATTAAAGGTGTCGAGGGCGTCGACCTTTTCGCCGACACCGATGAGCTTGATGGGACGGCCGGTGATGGCGCGCATGGACAGCGCCGCGCCGCCGCGCGCGTCGCCGTCGACGCGCGTCAGCACGATCCCGGTGATGCCGACCTTTTCATTGAACGACTGCGCGGTGGTGACCGCGTCTTGACCGATCATGGCGTCGGTGACGAGCAGCGTCTCGTGCGGCTTCACCATGTCGCGCACGGCGGCGACTTCGCTCATCATCATTTCGTCGATGGTGAGACGGCCGGCGGTGTCGAAGATCACGACATCGAAGCCGCCATTGCGCGCTTCGGTAAGACCGCGGCGCGCGATGTCCACGGGCTGCTGACCGGCGACGATCGGCAGGGTGATGACGTTGACCTGCTTACCGAGGATGGCGAGTTGGTCCTGCGCGGCCGGACGATAGACGTCCAAGCTGACCATCAGCACGCGCTTCTTGAAAAGAGACTGAAGACGATTGGCAATCTTGGCTGTGGTCGTGGTTTTACCGGATCCCTGCAGACCGACCATCAGCACGGCAACGGGCGCGGGCGCGGCAAGATCGATGTCCCCTTGCGCGTCCTTGCCGCCCAGCATGTCGACGAGCGCGTCGTGAACGATTTTCACGACCATCTGGCCCGGTGTGACGGATTTCACGACCGCTTCGCCGACGGCCTGCTCGCTGACCTTGGCGATAAAGTCCTTCACCACCGGCAGCGCGACGTCGGCTTCGAGCAGCGCCACGCGCACTTCACGCATGGCCGCGGCCACGTCGGCTTCCGAGAGCGCACCGCGGCCGGTGAGCTTGGAGAAGACGGCGCTCAGCTTGTCTGTCAGCGTGTCGAACATCAGCCGCTACGAATTCCAGAACCAAAAAGCAGTACCGCGCCCGTGCGCGATAACGCGGACGAGCGGCCCCGGAGGGGAAGCGAAAACCCGGATTGTCAGGCTTTAGCGGGCGGTGGTGTACGCGGCTCCGGCCCGAGAGTCAACAAACCTCAGAAAATTGTTTTTATTACAATATGTTATTCGGGCTCGCGTCCGGATAGCCGCAACAACGAATATCCGACAACAGCGGAAATCACCGAGCCACCCAAGACCCCAATCTTCACTTCATCGAGAAGAAGCGGGTCTTTAAAGGCGAGGCCGCCGATGAAGAGGCTCATTGTGAAGCCGATGCCGCACAAGAGCGCGATCCCATAGACCTGCGCCCACGTCGCGCCGCTAGGTTTTTGCGTCAGGCGAAGCTGTACGCAAATCCAGACGGTCGAGAAGATGCCAACCTGCTTACCCAAAAACAGGCCGAGCGCGATGCCGAGCGGTAATGGCGCCAGCACATGCTCTAGCCCAAGCCCGGCCAATGAAACCCCGGCGTTCGCAAAGCCGAACAGCGGCACGATCGCATAGGCAACCCATGGATGAAGCGCATGCTCAAGCCGATGCAGCGGGGAAACGCTCTGCTGGGCTTCAAGGACGGTATTGCGGATCGGGATCATGCATGCGGCAAGCACACCGGCGATTGTGGCATGAACGCCGGACATAAAGATCGCCCCCCACAGAGCCAAGGCCAGCAGCAAATAAGGTGCGAGATGGGTCACTTTCGTGCGGTTAAGCACGAACATGACGCCCATGATAAGCAGCGCGGCGAGCAGTGCGATTCCGCGGATATTGTCGGTGTAGGCAAGCGCAATGATGGCGACCGCACCCATGTCGTCGACAATGGCGACCGTCGTTAGAAAGAGCTTCAACGAGATCGGCACGCGCTTGCCAAGCAATGTCACGACGCCAATAGCGAAGGCGATATCCGTCGCGGACGGAATTGCCCAGCCGCGCCCTAGACCTTGCGTATCGCGTGTAACGAATAGGTAGACGACTGCGGGAACCGCCATTCCACCGGCTGCCGCGAACATCGGCAGTATCCGGTCCGACCACGTCGCCAAGTGGCCGGCGACGAACTCGCGCTTGATTTCCAGCCCTACGAGGAAAAAGAAAACCGCCATGAGTCCATCATTGACCCAATGGAGCACCGAGAGAGGCCCGAGGTAGGTTTGCAAAACTTGCGTGTAGAGCCCTGCCACCGGGCTATTGGCGGCAATCATGGCCGCGACGGCTGCACCCATAAGAAGAATACCGCCGGCGGCCTCGCTCTTTAGAAATAGGCGCACCGCAGAGGAATTGTCGCGCGCGCCCGTCATCGTATTTCTCCAGACACACCAAACGATAAAAATTCTTTATAATTCAAATGATTAACACCCATTCGCCACTTACAGCCCCTGGACAGCGGGACCCCCCCCACCTATAACCCGCCCATGATTTCCGCCCAACCACAATCGGCTGGCCTGGCATTTCGCAAAATGCACGGACTCGGGAACGACTTTGTCGTGCTCGATGGCCGCACGGCGCCGTTACGCTTCACGGGCGAGTCCGCAAGCGCCATTGCAAACAGACGCACGGGCGTCGGCTGCGATCAGATCCTCATCCTTGAACGCCCACGCAATGGTGGCGACGCCTTCATGGGAATCCGAAATTCCGACGGCAGCGAAGTACAGAGCTGCGGCAACGGCAGCCGCGCCATCGCGAAGGTCCTGTTCGAGGAAACGGGTAAGGAAAAGATCACCATCGAAACACTGGCCGGCCCGGTGATCGCATGGCGCGCGCAAGATGGCGCGATCGCGGTCGACATGGGACCCGCGCAAACCGACTGGCAGCGCATCCCCCTGGCCAAGGAAATCGACACGCTTCACCTCGGCATCGGCGAAGGCCCGCTCCAGGATCCCGTCGGCGTCAGCATGGGGAACCCGCACGCCGTGTTCTTCGTGAAAGATGCCAGCGCCGTTGATCTTACCGCGGTCGGGCCAAAGCTTGAGCATCACCCGTTGTTTCCCGAACGGACCAACGTGGAAGCTGTGCAGGTGATCAACCGTGGGCGTTTGCGGATGCGCGTTTGGGAGCGCGGCGCGGGCATTACCATGGCGTGCGGCACCGGGGCATGCGCAACCCTTGTTGCCGCCGCGCGCCGTAATCTCACCGACCGCTCAGCTATCGTGACCCTCGACGGCGGCGATTTGTTCATCGCCTGGCGTGACGACGGCCATGTCGTCATGACCGGCCCGGCGGAAGACAGCTTTCGCGGCACGCTCGACGCGCATCTGTCGCGGGGCTTGCAGGCATGACCGCGCCCGATGCGCCCAATCAGGGACCTCGCGATCACGCGCCGCGCGTCGTCAGCATGGGCTGCCGCCTCAACACCTATGAAGGCGAAGTGATGCGCGCGCACGCGCGCGACGCCGGTCTTTCCAACGCCATCATCGTGAACACCTGCGCGGTCACCAAGGAAGCAGAACGTCAAGGCTTGCAGACCCTGCGCAAGCTGCGCCGCGAAAATCCGGGCGCGCATATCGTCGCGACCGGCTGCGCGGTGCAACTCGATCCCGCGCGTTACGCTGCGATGCCCGAAGTCGACCGCGTGCTCGGCAACGAGCACAAGATGAAGGCCGAGAGTTTCCATGCCGAACCGGCGGAGAAGGTCCTCGTCAGCGACATCATGACCGTGCGCGAGACGGCGGAACATCTGGTGGAAGGCTTCGATGGGCGCACACGCGCCTTCGTACAGGTTCAACAGGGCTGCGACCACCGCTGCACCTTCTGCATCATCCCCTTCGCGCGCGGCAATAATCGCAGCGTGCCCATGGGCCGCATCGTCCAGGAAGTGCGCGGCCTGGTGCAGGGCGGCTATCAGGAAATCGTGATCACCGGCGTGGACATCACCGGGTACGGCGGCGACCTGCCGGGAACACCGAGCCTCGGCCAAATGGCCCGGCGCTTGTTGATGGCGGTGCCCGAATTGAAACGTCTGCGGCTGTCGTCACTCGACCCCGCCGAAGCGGACGAGGACTTATTCCAGCTGATCGCCGACGAGCCGCGCTTGATGCCGCACTTCCATATCTCCGCCCAAGCCGGCGACGATATGATCCTGAAGCGCATGAAGCGCCGTCACAGCCGCGCCGATATCATTTCCTTCTGTGAACGTGTGCGAGCCCTGCGCCCCGATGCCGTGTTCGGCGCCGATCTGATCGCCGGCTTCCCGACCGAAGACGAAACGATGTTCGAAAACAGCCTGGCTCTGGTCGATGACGCCGGTCTGACGCTGCTTCACGTCTTCCCTTATTCGATCCGGCAGGGCACGCCGGCGGCACGTATGCCGCAAGTCAACGGCGTAGTGATCAAGGAGCGCGCCGCGCGTTTGCGCGCCAAGGGGATGGACGCTTTCACCCGCCGTCTTGCCGCGTACGTCGGTAAATCCGTGAGTGTGTTGATGGAAAAAGATGGCCGGGGCCACAGTGAACATTATCTGCCGGTGAACATCGCCGACGCGGCGCCCGGCTCCATGCTCACGGCACGTATCGTGAGCACCACGGAAACGGCTCTTGTTGGCGTGATCTAATGTCTCTTCGCGATATGTTGCCCGGAGGCAAAACCTCCGATGATGTTCATCACCAATACCAAGGCGAGTGGCAGCTCAAACTGAGCGAGGGCCTCGCCAAATCGTCAAGCAAGATCGTCGCCGGCATCGGCGACATTCTGACCAAGCGCAAACTCGACGACGCGACGCTGACCGAACTGGAAGATCTTCTGATTACCGCGGACCTTGGGACCGCGACGGCGTCCAAACTCACGCAGGCGCTCGCGAAAGAGCGCTTCGGGAAAGACATCACACCGGAAGACGTGCGCGAGTCGTTTGCCGCCGACATCCGCCGCATCCTTGAACCCGTCGCACGGCCGTTGGTTGTCGACCCGGACCACAAGCCTTTCGTCGTGCTGGTGGTGGGCGTGAACGGTGCGGGCAAAACCACAACGATCGGCAAGATCGCCCATCAGATGAAAAATGCCGGAAAGAAGGTGGCTCTCGCCGCCGGCGATACATTCCGCGCGGCCGCGGTCGAGCAACTGAAAGTTTGGGGCCACCGGGCGGGCGCACCGGTTTTCGCCAAGGAGACCGGCGCCGATGCGGCAGGCCTCGCGTTCGAGGCGTTGCTAGAGGCCAAGAAGCGCGGCGACGACGTCCTGTTGATCGACACGGCTGGACGCCTGCAGAACAAAGATCAGCTGATGGCCGAATTGCAGAAGATCGTCCGCGCCATCAAGAAGGTCGAACCGAGCGCGCCGCACGCGACGCTTCTGGTGCTCGATGCCACCGTCGGCCAGAACGCCCATGCGCAAGTCGAGGTCTTCAAGAGCATGACCGGCGTCACGGGCCTTGTGATGACCAAGCTGGACGGGACCGCGAAGGGCGGTGTCGTCGTGGCGCTGGCCGAGAAGTTCGGCCTGCCCGTGCACTATGTGGGTGTCGGCGAAGGTGCGAACGACCTGCGACCGTTCACATCACATCACTTCGCCCGGAGCTTGATGGGATTGAACCCGGATCTGCCGACAAACGGCCAGAGCGCCTAGAGGCCGAGGCTATCCAGCCATTCGGTGAAGCACAGCTTCGCCTGTTTTTCGAGATTCGCCGCATAACGCTTGGCGTCCGAGCGCAGCGCCTTCACATGTGCGCCCTGGGTCGTTGCGATTTCCACGGCGTGCCCGACATACCACTTTTCAAGATCAAGGCCGATGACCTCGGGATGGCACTGGAAGCCGAGCGTGCTCCTGCCCCAGCTGAAGACCTGGTGAAAGCACACACCCGTACCGGCGAGGAGCGTGGCATCCTGCGGCAGATCGAAGGTGTCTCCGTGCCAATGGAACATAAAGGTATGTTCCGGGCCGAGATGGCGAACCGGCGACGTATAGCCCGCCTTCGATAGAATCAGGGGCGACCAGCCAATTTCCTTTTCGCGGTTCGGATAGACCCGCGCGCCGAGCGCACCCGCGATAAGCTGCGCGCCCAGACAAATCCCGAGGGTGGGCTTGTCGGCCTTCAGGCGCTTCTGAAGCGCGGCGATTTCCTGCTTGAGGAACGGATACAGGTCGTCCTCGTAGACGCCGATCGGCCCGCCGAGAACAACCAGCAAATCCGGCGCGAGCGGGTCGAAGTCCTTCCAGTCGGCAACCGGCGCTTCGATGTAGCGTACGTTCCAGCCACGCGCGGCGAACAGCTCGCCGAGCGTGCCGAGATCCTCAAAAGCGACGTGCCGGATGACGGCGACGTTCACGCCGTCCTGCTTGCGCGCACGCGGCATCCTCGAACTCCGGATCTAGCCTTAGGCGACTTCTTCGACGGTCCCGTGGCAGTGTTTATACTTCTTACCCGAACCGCATGGGCAAGCTTCGTTGCGCGCGACCTTACCCCAGGTCGACGGATCGCTGGGATTGCGCTGCGAAGGCTGCACACGCGGCAACATACGTTGGGCGTCGATCGCGGACGGCAGCGGCGCGATGCTGCCAACGACCGGCTGCACCTGCTCCTTGATTTCCTGAACATGCTGCGGCGCGCGGGGCTCAAGGTCCTCGGGCGGCGGCGCGACGCGCAGTTCGACGCGCGACAAGATCCCCGTCACGCGCTCACGTAGGCTCGACAGAAGCAAATTGAACATGTCGAAGGCTTCGCGCTGGTATTCCAGCAGCGGTTGCTTCTGGCCATACGCGCGCAAATTGACGGCCTGACGCAGCATGTCGAGTTGCGCGAGGTGATCGCGCCAGCCCTGATCGATCATCTGCAGGACGATGCTCTTTTCCACGCGGCGCATGATGTCCGGGCCGATAGCGCCCACCTTGTCGGCGAACTTTTCATCCGACAGCTTGGTGATGCGCTCGCGGATTTCCTCTTCCGCGACGCCTTCTTCCGCCGACCATTCCTTCACCGGAAGGTCGAGGTTGAGGAGGCGCAGGCTTTCTTCATGCAAACCCGCCCAATCCCACGATTCCTGCATCTGGCCAGCGGGAATGAACTTCGCCACGATGTCGTCGATGACTTCGTGCCGCATATCCGCGACCATCTCCGAAAGGTCTTCGGTGCGCATCATGTCCTTGCGCTGCTCGAAGATCACGCGGCGCTGATCGTTCATCACATCGTCGTACTGCAACAGGTTCTTACGGATGTCGAAGTTGCGCGCTTCGACCTTCTGCTGCGCCTTCTCGATGGCTTTGTTGATCCAGGGGTGGATGATGGCTTCACCGGGCTGAAGGCCCAGACGCTGCAACATCGAATCCATACGCTCGGACCCGAAGATGCGCATCAGATCGTCCTGGAGCGACAGATAGAATTTCGACGCACCGGGGTCGCCCTGACGACCCGAACGGCCGCGCAACTGGTTGTCGATGCGACGGCTTTCATGGCGTTCGGTGCCGACGACGTAGAGACCGCCCGCGGCAAGCGCCACCTTCTTCTTCTCGGCGATATCGGCGCGAATGGCGTCCTTTTCACCGTCGGTGAGCGGGCGGCCGAGCTTGGCCTCTTCCAACTGGAAGCGGGATTCGGCGTTGCCGCCGAGCTGAATGTCCGTACCGCGGCCCGCCATGTTGGTCGCGATGGTCACCGCGCCCGGCACGCCGGCCTGGGCGATGATGAGCGCTTCCTGCTCATGGTATTTGGCGTTCAGGACCTGCGGGACGACCGTGCTCTTCTTGCGCAGGAGATTAGCGAGCGTTTCCGACTTTTCGATGGAGACCGTGCCGACCAGCACCGGCTGTTGACGCGCGATGCACTCTTCCACCAGCGTCACGATCGCATTGTATTTTTCTTCGGCGGTTCGATAGACCTCGTCGTGTTCGTCTTTACGCGCGCGCGTCACGTTGGGCGGGATCTCGACGACTTCCAGGCCATAAATCTGGCCGAACTCTTCTTCTTCCGTCATTGCCGTGCCGGTCATGCCACCCAGCTTCGGGTACATGCGGAAGTAGTTTTGGAAGGTGATGCTGGCGAGGGTCTGGTTTTCGCTTTGCACCGCGACGCCTTCCTTGGCCTCGATGGCCTGGTGAAGACCTTCGGAGAGACGGCGGCCTTCCATGATGCGGCCCGTGAATTCGTCGATCAGGTGCACCTTGTCGTCGCGCACGAGATAGTCGACATCGCGCTTAAACATATGGTGAGCGCGCAGCGCCTGGTTCAGGTGGTGGACGAGCGCCACGTTGTGCAGATCGTAAAGGTCGCCTTCGCTCAGGATGCCGCGCTCACGCAGCAGCCCTTCGGCGAATTCGCTGCCCGCATCGGTGAAGGTGATGGAACGCTGTTTTTCATCCTTCTCGAAATGTTCGGGCTTCAGGTCCGGGATGATCTTGTCCACGCGCTCATAGAGATCGGTGCGGTCCTGCGACGGGCCGGAAATGATCAGCGGCGTGCGCGCTTCATCGATAAGGATCGAGTCCACTTCGTCGACGATGGCGTAATTGAAGTCGCGGTGGACCATGTCCTCCATGCTGTACTTCATGTTGTCGCGCAGATAGTCGAAGCCGAGCTCGTTATTGGTCGAATAGGTGATATCGCAGGCGTATGCCGCGCGGCGCTCGGCATCGCTCATGTTGTGCTGGATGCAGCCGACGGTAAGCCCGAGGAAGCGGTGAACCTGGCCCATCCAGTCGGCGTCGCGTTTGGCGAGGTAGTCGTTCACGGTCACGACGTGCACGCCCTTGCCGGACAGCGCGTTGAGATACACCGGAAGGGTGGATACGAGGGTCTTGCCTTCGCCGGTGCCCATTTCCGCGATCATGGTGCGATGCAGGACGATGCCGCCCAGCATCTGCACATCGAAATGGCGCTGCTTCAGGGTGCGCTTGGCGGCTTCACGCACGGTCGCGAAGGCGTCCACGAGGATATCGTCCAGGCTTTCTCCCGCCGCGAGGCGGCCTTTGAGCCACTCGGTACGCGCGCGCACGCCCGCATCGTCCAGGGCGGCCACTTCGGCCTCCTTGGCATTGACGGCTTCGACGATGGGACGAAGGGACTTGATAAGACGGTCGTTGCGCGACCCAAAAATGCGTTTGGCGAGGGCGCCGAGCATTGGAACCTCAAGGAGGGAGACAGGAAGGCGCGTGGCCGAAGCCGACCGCCGGTAGACGCTGGCGAGAGAGATAGAAGCAGAGGGGGGTGAAGTCAACGGAAGGGACCGAAGATTTCGCTGAATTCATTGATTATTCGGGCCTTTTTCAGCTGGGACGCGGATAACGGTCGCGTGATTGCGCGGCAATCGCCCGCCGGTTCCGATGTAAAGCGGACAAACTTGTTCGCCGCAGGCGCTTATGCCATTGAAGCGCACACCCTTTTTCGCCCACCCATCTGCTCGAAGAACCCGAATGGCCACGAAAGTCTCGCCGCTCGCGCCCGCGACCGTTCCCACCCTTCCACCGATCGCAGGCGTCCGCCTTGCCCATTATGCGGCGGGTATCCGTTACAAGGGGCGTTCGGACCTTATGGTTGCGGTCATGGAGCCCGGCACAACGGTGGGGGGCGTCCTGACCCGCTCGCTGACGGCGTCCGCCCCGGTCGAAAGTTGCCGCGCCCACCTGAAGGGCGGGTCGGGCCGTGTAGCGGTCGTCAATGCGGGCAACGCCAACACCTTCACCGGGAAACAGGGTGTCGCCGATGTGGGCGCGACCTGCGCGGCGGCGGCCAAGACCTTCGGTTGCAAACCAGAGGAAGTGTTCGTCTCTTCCACCGGGACCATCGGCGTGCCGCTGCCGGTCGAGAAGATCACCGACGCGCTGCCACTGATTGCGGAAAAGCTCAGCGCCACCGACTGGCTGGCCGCGGCGCAGGCGACCATGACCACCGACACCTTCCCCAAACTCGCGACACGCAGCCTGTCCATCGACGGCAAGGCCGTGACGATCAACGGCTTTTGCAAGGGCTCCGGCATGATCGCGCCGGATATGGGCACAATGCTGGCCTATGTGTTCACCGACGCCGCGCTCGCGCCCGGCGTGGCACAACACCTGATTTCCGCGGGCGCCGATCTCAGCTTCAACTGCATGACGGTCGACAGCGATACATCGACGTCCGATACCCTGCTCCTGTTCGCGACCGGAAAAGCTGGCCATACACCCATTGAATCCCTCAGTGATCGGCGCGTCGGCGCCTTCAAGAGCGCGCTCGACTCCCTTTTGATCGAGCTGGCCAAGCTCGTCGCGCGGGACGGCGAAGGCGCCACCAAGTTCATCGAGATCCGCGTCGCGGGCGCCGAGCACGACAAGGCGGCGCGCCGCATCGCGCTTTCCATCGCCAATTCGCCCCTGGTGAAGACGGCCATCGCCGGCGAAGACGCCAACTGGGGCCGTATCGTCATGGCCGTGGGCAAGGCCGGCGAGCGCGCCGACCGCGACAAGCTCACGATCGCGGTGGGTGGCGTGACCATCACACGCGACGGCGCCCCGGTGCCGAACTACGACGAAACGCCGGTGGTAACCCATATGAAGGGCCAAGAGATCGGCATCGATGTGGACGTCGGGATCGGCAACGGCGCCGCTGTTGTGTGGACCTGCGATCTCACCCATGGCTATATCGACATCAATGGCTCCTACCGCACCTGAAGGCGCGCATCTCGACGACGAAGACGGCTGCTGGAGCGCCGGCGAAGAGCCGCGCGTGGGCCTGCCGATTCTCACCGTCGTCGCCGTCGCGCTGCTCGACGCGGACAACCGCATCCTTCTGACGCAGCGTCCTGAAGGAAAACCGCTGGCAGGTTTATGGGAATTCCCGGGCGGCAAGGTGCACGAAGGCGAGACGCCCGAAGCCGCGCTCATCCGCGAGTTGCACGAGGAGCTCGGCGTCGACATCCGTACCAGCTGCCTCGCGCCGCTGACCTTCGCCTCTCATTCTTATGAGAAGTTCCATCTTTTGATGCCGCTGTATGTATGCCGTCAGTGGCGCGGCAAATTGACGGCACGGGAAAACCAGAACATGGCCTGGGTGCGCGCCGACAAACTGCGCGATTATCCGATGCCGGCGGCGGATATCCCGTTGATCCCTATCCTGCAGGATTGGCTATGAGCGACGCCCCCACGGCTTGCGTCCTTATTATCGGCGATGAAATCCTGTCGGGCCGCACGCAAGACGCAAACCTCAAGTATTTCGCAGCGCGGTTCGCCGAACTCGGCGTGCGGCTGAAAGAAGCCCGGGTCATCCCGGACGACGCCGATGTCATTGTCGATACGTTGAATACAATGCGGGCCAGATACACCTATGTGATCACGACGGGTGGGATCGGCCCCACCCATGACGACATCACGACGCTGTGTGTCGCGCGCGCGTTTGGCCGCCAAGTGATCCGGCATGAAGGCGTTGTGCAACGCATGACCGCTTATTTCGGCGACCGGCTCAATGAAGCGCGCCTCAAGATGGCGGAAGTGCCCGATGGGCCGGGCGTCAGCCTGATCGAGAGCGAAATGACGATCGCGCCGGGATTCCGCATCGAGAATGTCTTCGTCCTCGCGGGCGTCCCGAGCATAGCCCATGCGATGTTTGAATCGCTGGCGCCGCAGCTGAAAGGCGGGGCGCCGATGCTGTCGGGGAACATCGGCGCCGGCGTACGCGAGGGCGACATCGCCACTGGCCTTGCGGCGATTCAGAAGAAATATCCAAGCGTCGCGATTGGCAGTTATCCCTCGATGCGCGACGGCGGCTTTCACACCAGCATTGTCGCGCGCGGCACGGACCGTGCATTGATCGACAAAGCCTTGGAAGAAGTCGCGACGCTGATGCGCGCCCAGGGCGGCGATCCGCGCAGCGATGCCTAAGCGTCCTTCGCCCCATCTTTTTCGGGCGTATCGCCCTTAAAACCGCATGCCATCAGCAACTCGATCATATGCGCCGGCGCCGGCGCACGCACGCGGATCGGGTCCTTCTTGGGATAAAGCGGGATCGCCACCGCACGGGCGTGCAGCATGAGCTGACCTTCGGCGGCCTTGGTGCCAGCGCGTCCGTAGACGCGATCGCACATCACGGGACAATCGAGCAACGCGGCATGCACGCGGATCTGGTGCGTACGGCCCGTGTGAGGATGAAATTCAACCCAGCTACGGATCCCATCCGGCGTCTCGATAGAACCGCGCACCTTATAGTCGGTGATCGCCGGCTGGCCATTGGGATCGGCCTTCATCTTCCACCCGGCGCCCTGCCCAGTGATCTTGGCGAGCGCGAGTTTGATACGTCCCTCGTCTTCGCGGGGACGCCCATCGACGATGGCCCAGTAGGTTTTGCGAATTTTCCCGCTCGCGAACAGATCGCCGACCTGACGCAGCGCTTTCGAATGCCGGCCGAGTACGAGACAGCCCGATGTATCGCGGTCGAGACGATGCGCAAGCGAGGGCGTGCGCGGCAAACCAAAGGTCAGATGCACGAAGGATTGCTCAAGGTTCGGACCGCCGCCGAAGCCGGCATGCACCGGCATCGCAGTCGGCTTGTCGATCACCAAAATCATCGCGTCGCGGTAAAGCACGCGGGATTCGATCTCGGCCTGGGAAATGGGCGCTGCTGCGGGGTTCGGCATGGACGAGGCTTTGCCGCAAAGATACGGGCCGGGTCAAGCGCGCGTTGCATCAGAGCATAGCGCTCCCTACGTTACTGACACATTTGAGGCGTCCATGACCCAATATTCCGTTCTTGATCTCGCACCGATCCCCCAAGGCACAACCGCTGGGGAATCCTTACGCCATTCGCTCGACCTCGCGCAGCATGCGGAGCGCTGGGGCTACACGCGCTACTGGCTCGCCGAGCACCACAATTTCCCGGGCATCGCCAGCGCGGCGACCTCGGTCGTGATCGGTCACATCGCGGGCGGCACGTCAACCATCCGTGTGGGCTCGGGCGGCATCATGCTGCCCAATCACTCCCCGCTCGTGATCGCCGAGCAGTTCGGAACGCTTGAGTCGCTTTATCCGGGCCGCATCGATCTCGGGCTTGGCCGCGCGCCGGGCACCGATCAACTGACCTGGCGCGCCTTGCGTCGCGATCCCGGCGCCGCGGAACGTTTTCCGCAGGACGTCGCCGAGTTGCAGGCCTTGTTAGGCCCCGCGCAACCGGATCAACGCATCCGCGCGGTGCCCGGTGTCGGCACGCAGGTGCCGCTGTGGATGCTGGGCTCGAGCCTGTTCGGCGCACAGCTCGCCGCGCACATGGGCCTTCCGTTTGCCTTCGCCTCCCACTTTGCTCCGGATGCCTTGATGGAAGCGCTCGACATCTACCGCGCCCGTTTCAAGCCATCGGCGCAACTCGCCAAACCTTATGCCGTGGTCGGTGTCGGCGTTGTCGCCGCCGATACGGATGCACAGGCGCAACGCATCGCGACCTCAGTGCAACAGGCCTTCGTCGGCATCATCCGCAACGCCCGCACGCAGTTACCGCCGCCGGTTGATGATATGGATGCGATCTGGAGTCCGGCGGAGAAGGCGCATGTGGAACGCATGCTGCGCTATACTTTCGTCGGATCGGCCGAGACCGTCCGCGCGGGCCTTGCCAAAACCATCGCCGAAACCGGCGCCGATGAAATCATGGCCACCGGCATGATTTTCGATCATGCGGCGCGCGTACGTTCCTATGAGATTCTCGCCCAGGCCATGCGCGGCCTCTAGCGATTGCCTGGAACGAAGCTGAACGGTAGGGTGCGATCATCGTGAAGATGAGGCTCGCCGCTAGTGAATGTCGCTCAACTCATTCAGAATCTACTAAACCGCCTTACGAACGAAGAACGAGAAGGCCGGAAGGCATTTGGCCTCCCGCCGGATCATGTCCTCGACTTTTCCGATTTCCCGGTTCGCTTCAGCAAACAAATTGTTTCAGAGCTCGATCCCGCGACGGCAGAAGCACTTCGGCAATACCCCACAAACCCATCGCTCCGGCTGATACGTGCATTCGTTCTGGTCTTAATAGGACGTTATGCCGATGCCGACAGCGAATTGGCGGTATATCAAAACCTGGCTCCAGCCGAGCACATGGGCCAGATGCGGTTCGCCGCTCGCCCGAATTCACCGCCCTCATCCGGATTGCCCGCGATACACGGTCGGTGGCCTGACCGGCCATCATTCTTTATCGCATGCGACAAAAGATATTTTCAGATCTTTGCCGCGCCCTTACTGCGCTCCCTCGCGGTTCAATCTCCCGGAGCTCCTATCCATATCCATATGATGGATACCGACGCCGACCAATGGCGCCGCCTTGCGCCACTTGATCTCGATATCACCAGCACGCATGAAAACGCGGCATCTTTTATCGCGGGGCATGGAATCAAACCCGAAACCTACTACAACACTGCAAGGATGTTGCGCTTTGCCGAGGCGGCGGCTCAGTCGGAGCACACACTTTGTACGATCGACGCCGACGGTCTTGTGGTGCGTAATCCCATGCATCTGTTGGCGAATGGCTGCGGCATGCGCATACGGGCGGGCCGTTTTGAACCCGTGCATCACTTCAGCGCCTGCGTCGTGACATTGAGAAAGGAGCCAACCGGATATGCGCGTACGATCGCGAACATCCTCGATGGCCTTATGCACAAGCCATTTTGGGGTGCCGATCAATACGCGCTATTTGCCGCATGGCTTCATTGCCGCCCGCATTTGACGCTCTACGGACCAGAAACCGCGCGCGTTGACGGAGCGTCTATAGACGGGACGCTTGCTTTCACGGCCGGCGCGGCAAAGGGCCTTCTTATGACGGCCGATACACCCTACGCAGCTCTCTTCCGGCGCTATTCGGCCGTACAATCTTAGCGTAGCGCATGCCAAGCATGCGCGGCCTCTAGCGATTGCGCCCGACCGGGCTGACCGTTAGGTTACGCCCCATCTATCCTCGCCCGTGCCCGCTTGGCGGAATTGGTAGACGCAACGGACTTAAAATCCGTAGTTCCGAAAGGGACGTGCCGGTTCAAGTCCGGCAGTGGGCACCATCATACGCGCCGCGCATTTACTTTGGCCGTCGTTGTCGCCAAGCTGCCTGTCCTTCCCGCCGCTGCCCGGAGGATAGAAGATGCGCACTCGCCTGCTGGTCCTGCTGACGTTGGCTCTGCCGCTCGCGGCCTGTTCGGAGAAAAAGGCGCCAGAAGCCTATTCCGTCGAAGAAGCGCCGCTCTCTCAGGTCGCCGTCGATCTCGCGGCCGGCAAAACGACCTCGGTCGAAATCACCAAGGCTTACATCCACCGCATCGAGACCATGGAAGAGCCGCTGAACGCGATCATCATGATCGCGCCGGATGCGCTGGAGCAAGCGAGCGCCTCCGACAAGCGCCGCGCGGCGGGGCAGGCGATCGGCCCGCTCGACGGCATCCCGCTCCTCTTTAAAGACAATTTCGACGCCGTCGGCATGCCGACAACCGCGGGATCTTTCGCGCTTGAAAAGAATTATCCCGCCGCGGACTCTGAAGTGGTGAAGCGCCTGCGCGCGGCCGGCGCGGTCATTCTCGGCAAGGCCAACACACAACAGTTCGCGGGATTTCGCACGTCTTCGCTGCTCAACGGCAGCACCGTCGGTGGCAGCACGAAGAATCCTTACGACATCACGCGCACGGCGGCGGGTTCGAGCAACGGGTCGGGCATCTCGGCGGCGATGAGCTTTGCGGCCGCCACGATCGGCACGCAGACCGGCGGGTCCATCGTCAGCCCCGCGAACGTCAACGGCGTGGTCGGGGTGAAGCCCACGATCGCGCTGGTCTCGCGCCGCGGGATCGTGCCAATCAGTTTGACACAGGATACCGGCGGACCCATGGCCCGCAATGTGCGCGACGCCGCGATGGTGTTGACGGTGATGGCCGGAAGCGACCCCTGGGACAAATGGTCGGCGGAAGCGGATGCGCATAAAACGGACTATGTCGCGGCGCTGAGCGAAGACGCGCTTCAAGGCAAACGCGTCGCCGTCATCCGTCCGTCTGGTGACAATGCAGCGGTTGTGGGCGCGCTGTTCGACAAGGCGCTCGCGACCCTGAAGGCGCAAGGCGCGGAATTGATCGAGGTGCCTGCGGATATCCTGATCGATCCCCGTCCTGAAATGCGCGTGACCCTGCTGCACGACTTCAAGGAAGACCTCACGGCCTATCTGGCCGCGACGCCGGATACGGTGACGGTGAAGTCGCTCGCCGATCTCATCGCCTTCAGCAAAGCCGATCCGCGGGAAAACATGCACAAGATGGATCTGTGGGAAGATTCCGAGGCGACACAGGGCGGCCGGCAGAACCCGGCCTACATCGAGAACATGACCAAAGCCTTGAAGATGACGCGCGATGACGGCATCGACCGCATCCTCAAGGAATACGATGTCGTCGCCATTGTCACCCCGACGGGTGGACCGGCGGGCGTGCTGCCGCCCGACGGCACACCGGGAAGCGGCCCCATCCCCGCCGAACGCGGCACCGCCCCCGCTTCGCTCACGACCACGACGGCTGTCGCCGGTTATCCGATCCTCTCCGTTCCCATGGGCCTCGTGAACGGATTGCCGGTGGGATTATCCTTCGCCGGCACGGCGTGGAGCGAAGCCACGTTGTTGGCGCTGGCCTACGACTATGAACAAGCCTCGCACGCGCGTGTGCCGCCACCGCGCGCGCATGCGGCCACGCCCGCGCAATAAAATCGGCTGGGCGAGCGGACAACTTCCGCTCGCCCGGTAGCCGCGCGCGCCGGATGTTGCTACAACGCGCCCCATGGTGGGTGTGGCACGTTTATCTCCCCGGATTCTAAGCTTTGTTCTTCTGGCGACCGTCCTGGCGACCGCCAACACCTACGGCTCGACCCTGGCCGCCGCGCTGTTCCTGAACCGCGCGGGCGCGGACGCGATCCCGGTCTACTACGTCGTCTACGCCGTCATCTCGATTCCGATCTCCATCGCGTTCACACGGCTGATCGACCGCTGGTCACGCGCGGCCCTATTCACCACGTTTCTCGGCGGAGGCGCGGCCGTCATGGTGCTGGCCGCGGCCGCCGCGCATACCGAATCGCTCGCCCTCATTTACGGGCTGTACATCGTCATCAGCGTGTTCGAGCAGACGAGCTACAGCATCTTCTATGTGTTGGTGGCGGACTATTTCACGTCGGTCGAGACCAACCGCAGCACGACGGCGCTGGCGGTCGGAATGGCGCTTGGCGGCCTCTTCGGCGGCGCGCTTGCAGGCCTTGGCGCGGAAGGTTTCAGCCCCGCCACGCTTTTGTTCGGCATGCCCGCCCTGCTGGCCGCGACGCTGGGCGCTTTCATCGTGCTGCGGCGGCGCACGAAGCCTTTAGGTGAACCCGGGCCCCAGGAGGACGAAAGCCTGCGGGAGAGCTTCGCGGCCTTCGCGCCGCTGGTCGCGCGCTACCCTATTGTCGCGTTGATTTCAGCCGGAGTGTTCCTCAACATCGTCGTGCAGAGCGTCATCGAGTATCAGGTCTTCGTGATTTACGCCGAGCGTTTCCCGGACGAACAGGACCTGACAAGTTTCCTCGGCATCCTGAACGGCGCGCTCAATGTCCTGAACATCCTGACCAGCACATTGATCACGGGGCCATTGCTGAACCGCCTCGGCGTCGCGCGCATGAACATCGTCTATCCGGTGATGGCGGTGAGCGCTTTCGGGGCGCTGGGCGCGTCATTCACCCTGCCCTCGGCCGTCTACGGTCATGTGGTCTACGATCCATGGGCGCATAGCGTCGACGCACCGATTTTCGTCTCGAATTACAACGCCATGCCACACCGTTTTGTCGGCAAGGTGCGCATCTTCAATGACGGCCTGGTCTACCCCTTCGCCATGGCGGTAACCGGCGGCGCCTTGTGGCTGGTACAGGACCATGTCGCGCAAGGCATGGTGACCTGGGTGGGCTTCGGCCTCGCTCTGGCGTTCCTCGCCTGCGGCGTCGCGATCCGCTACGCCTACCCCAAGGCGTTGCGCGACATGCTGCGGGCCGGCGCGATGGAGTTCGGCGATACCACCGCGCGCGAACTGCAGATCCCTCAGGACGATATTCGGCGTCTGCTTCTCAGTAGCGACCCCAAGGCTCAGAGCACCGGGCTCGAACTCGCGGTGCGCAGCGATTTGGGAACGGTCCTGGGCGAGATCGAGAGCCTTCTCGCCAAACGCCAGGAAGCCGTGAGCGCGTTGTTCCTCACCTTGATCGATCGATATCCGAGCGAGACCTCTACACGCGCGCTCGTCGCGTTGACGGCAGCCGAAGACGCCGGAGTGCGCGCGCTTGCACTCGAGGCGTTGATGAACGCACCGGGCGCCCTGGATGACATGCGCCTCGCCGATCTCGCCGCAGACCCGGCGCCGACGGTCGCCGCCCTGGCTGTGATCGCCATTCTTCGTCGGCAAGCTCCCAGTCAAGCGCAACAAGACTCGCTGTCGCGCTTCCTGGCGGGGCCGGAACGGTTTCGTATTCGCGTGCTCCATATCGTGCGCCGCACACGGGACCCTGCGTTGCGGCCGCTTTTGATGCGGCTGCGCGGGGAAACATCCGCGGCGAGCCTGCCCGAACTTCTCGACGCGGCCGCCGCGCTGGGCGCCGCCGCACCGCCAGAAGCCGACATGTGGGCGCGTGAGGCGCTCGCGGTTACAGACATCGCGCGCGGCGCCGCGCGCCGCGCCGCTTGCCGTTTGCTCGCCGCGCGCCAGGACAGTTTTGCTCTGCCCGTGCTCGCCCAGGCGCTCGGCGATCCGTTGCAGGAAGTGCGCCTGCAGGCGGCAAAAGCGGTGGCCAGCTTCGGCGCCTTGGCTCTGCCGACGTTACGCGACAGCCTCGCGCGCGGGGACGATCTGATCGAAGCCGCCGCCATTGAATCGGCCGGACGAATCGGTGGAGCCGAGATCGAGGATATCCTCTACGCGCACTTACAGGAGCGTCACTTCAAAACCTTGCGTCGCAACGCAAAGCGTCTCGCCATGCTGCCGCCGCCGCGCGCGAATGACCGCTGGGCGCCGCTGGCCGCCGCGCTCGCCGATCGCAATCGCCAGGCGTTCGAGACGACATTGGCCGTTGTCGCGGCGCTCGGTTATCGCCGCACGCTTCAGGCCATGCGCGGCATCATGGCTGGGGGCGATGCGCGCAGCCGCGCGAATGCCGTTGAGACGGTGGCGTCCATCGGCCACCGCCGCTTTGTGCTGCCGCTTCTACCGCTTCTGGAAGGCGGCATGGACGCCACCGCCAGCCGGCGCGGCCACAGCACCGCCGACGAACTCGAGAAAGTCGCCGAGAACGCCCTCGAGGATTCGAACCGCTGGATGCGCGCGGGCGCCATCCTCACCGGCGTGGAGTTCGGGCTTACCGTCGCGAGCGACATCGATCCCATCGTTCAAAACGCCATTGAGACCGTCAGCACCAAGGACAAGGAGGCCATCATGAGCCGCTTGATCTTCCTAAAAACCATTCCCCTCTTCGAGGGTCTGTCCCTCGATGACCTGCTCTCGGTCGATGAAGCGCTCGGGAATGACAGTTATCTCGCCGGAGAAACCATCGTAAATGAAGGTGAAAGCGGCGCCGCACTCTTCATCCTGGCAAGCGGCAAGGCTTCTGTACGTATCGGCGCGGAACAGAAGGAAGTCGCGCAGCTTGGGGAAGGTGAGTTCTTCGGCGAAATGGCGCTGTTCGACGATCAACCGCGTTCCGCCAGCATCATCGCCCTTGCCGACACCACGCTTCTGACCCTCGACCGCGACCGATTCTCAACGTTGGTGATGCAGCGGCCGGAAGTCCTGTTTCACATCTGCAAAATGTTCGGGGCGCGCTTGCGCGAAACCAATCGCCTGCTAGCGGCGGCCTAAAGCTATTCGGCGACCTGGATGAGCTTCGCATCCTCGTCGATGCGGCGCTGAAGATAGGGCGAGAAGTGGCCACGATTGACGTCCTGCACGTCCGGGCGCTGCCAATCGTCGGGGCGCAGACGCTTGCGGCAGGGCGACTTGCCGCAGGCGACGGAGAAAGACAGGAACGCGCTGGAGTCCGTCGTCCCGTAGTCGAAGGTAATCTCTTCGCCCGGCCGGATGGAACGCAACGCCACAAGCGCAATCTGGCCACTCAGCCCGCAGTTGGGTTGGCAACAGTGATTGATGAGTTCGGCGGCGTCGATGGGTTCCACGGGCGCAAGAAACTGCGCCTCTTCGACTTGCACGACGTAGCGGCGAATTTCGGACGGCAAAGCTTCGGCGACCGCTTGTGTGACGATGCGTCCGCCCCAGACCGCCACCAGCTCGCCCTTGCCCACGGGCTCGACGGCGTAAACGCCGCGGCCGGGTTTATCCACGCAATCGCGCACCGTCAGCTTCGGCGACAGATAATTGGCGTGAGACGGCAGCTCGCTCGAGGCGCTCATCGGACTAAGCCGGCTTCCGTAAAACAAAAATCATGCGGCGCGAGGCGGGCGAATTATCCATGCGCAAACCTTGAACGAAATCGCCGTACACCTCGACGACGTCGAGACCGCCGGCGAGCTTGATCAAAGCCATGAATTCCTGCGGCATGGTGAAACGCTCGCGCGCCTTGTCGCGGAATTCCATCACACGGTCGTTCTCGGTCACGCGCAGGATCGTCTCGACCTCGGCGATCTGGGTGATGGGATCGGGAACCGGATCGTTGACAGCCCAGATGATCTCCACCTTCGTGCCGTCGCGCTCGCCTTCGTATTTATAAGATCCATAATTGAACATCGAGCAGTCACGCGGGTGCGTGACCTCGAACAGATAAATCCCGCCGGGCGTAAGATTCCTGGCCACCGTGCGGAAATGGTCGACAAGGTCATCGCCGGTCGCGAGACAATCGATGCTGTCGTACATCGTGATGATCGCATCGACGGGCTTGGAAAGCGAAAAACCCCGCATGTCCGCGGCGATCCACTCCGCTTCAACGCCTTGGCTGCTCGCATAGCCTTTCGCGAACGCGATCATTTCGGGGCGCAGGTCGAGACCGATGGCCCATACGCCACGCTTCACAAAAGCGCAGACGTGATAGCCCGGCCCGCACGCGATCTCGAGCACCGAGGAGAGCGGGCGCCCGTTCAGGCGTTGATACTCTTCCATGATGAAGGTGACTTCGGGATCGATATCGCGGCGAAAAGCGATGTCGTAGTACGACGCGCGCGCGTAAACCTGATTGAACTCCGCCACGACACAAACCTTTGTTGCGGAGCCTCTTGCTGGCCCCGGAAGAGAAACCAATAATGGCGCGCGAAGGTCGAAAATCAAGGATAGCTTTTCTTGCACCCTGCTTTGCCTCGCGCACGTTTGATGCGTCCCGTCCTCGGCGCAGTCTTTAGTTTGACTCTCGATGCCAGCCCCGCCGGCGCCGACTATGTCTAATGCAGGCCGGTCTCGTGGCGGAAGCGATTGGACTAACCTTCGACCTGCGCTATCACGGCGACACAGCGCAGACCTGCAGCAGTCCGTGCGCGGACCGGTTGGCATTGACGATCTTGAAGGCCTTCTAAAATGACTGTGCTTGTCACCGGCAGTGCGGGACATCTGGGAGAAGCACTGATGCGCTCCCTGCGCCGCGACGGCCGCGCCGCACGGGGCCTCGATCTGAAATCATCGCCGTTCACCGACCATATCGGCTCGATCGGCGACCGCGGACTCGTGCGCAACTGCATGGACGGCGTTCGCACCGTCCTTCATACGGCGGCGCTCCACAAGCCTCACGTCGGCACCCATAGCCAACAGGATTTCATAGACACCAATGTCGCCGGCACGCTTTGCCTGCTGGAAGAAGCCGCGAAAGCCGGCGTCGACGCTTTCGTCTTCACAAGCACAACCAGCGCCTTCGGGTCCGCGCTGACCCCGCCAGCCGGCGCGCCAGCCGCGTGGATCACCGAGCAGACCGCTCCCGTCCCGAAGAACATCTACGGCGCCACCAAAATCGCCGCCGAGCAGCTGTGCGAATTGTTCGCGCGGCGGGACCGCATGCCGGTCGTGGTTCTTCGCACATCGCGCTTCTTCCCAGAGGCCGACGACAATGAAAAGATGCGTGGCGCCTATCAAACGCCCAATATGCAAGTGAACGAACTGCTGCATCGGCGCGCCGACGTCGCGGACATCGTGAACGCGCACCTGCTCGCCGCCACGCGGGCACCCGCCCTCGGGTTTGGCAGCTACATCATCTCGGCGACAACGCCCTTTTCCACCGATGATCTTGCCGAGCTCCGCCGCGATGCGCGCGGGGTCGTGACGCGCCTGTTCCCGGAAGCCGCCCAAATCTATGCACGGCGCGGCTGGAAGATGTTTCCATCGATCGACCGCGTCTATGTGAACGCGGCCGCGCGCGGCGCCCTCGGCTGGGAACCGGGATATGATTTTATTCAGGCGCTGGACGCCTTGCGCACGGGCCGGGACTTCCGCAGCCCGCTGGCCGCCGAGATCAGCAGCAAGGGTTATCACGCGACGGCGTTCGCAGAAGGACCGTACCCCGTCGCGCCCTAACGCCTTCTGATCTCATTAGTTTATTCAAAAATAATCGCGTGAGGGCTGCGATGAAGCTCGTTGGGGAAGCGCGCTATCGCAATGCGGAATCGTACGTAATTCCAATCATATACGAAGGTTTTGCCTCGGGGCGTGTTACAAGGACGGGGGGATTAATGGTTGGTTTCACCCTTTAGAGAAATTGAGTTCGGAATTCACAGCTTCCTGGGAGGGAACTCTGATGCATGCGCACTTAAAATCTGTCTTTGCCAAAAATCTACTTTCCACCACGGCCGCCGCGGCTCTGCTCGCCTTGGCCACGCCAACGCAAAGCTTCGCGCAAACGCAAACGGCGCAAGGCGAACCTGCGTCGCTTGACGAAATCGTTGTCACCGGATCGCGCATCGTGCGCGATGGGTTTGAAGCGCCAACGCCAGTTTCCGTGCTGAGCTCGGACGACTTGAATGTGATCTCCACGCCCAACATCGCGGACGCTGTGAACCGCCTGCCGGCCTTGCAAGGCAGCCTCGGAACCACCAACGCCAGCACCAACGTGAGCTCGGGAACTGGCGGCGTGAATCAGCTGAACCTGCGCGCGTTAAGCGCGGTGCGCACACTCGTGCTGCTCGATGGAAAGCGCATCGTCGGCGCGACTCTCGCCGGCTTCGAGAACAACGGCTCGACACCGGATATCAATGGATTTCCCGGCGGCCTTGTATCCCGCGTCGATGTTGTGACGGGCGGTGCGTCGGCCGTTTATGGTTCGGACGCCTTGGCCGGCGTGGTGAACTTCGTGCTGGACCGCGAATACACCGGCATCAAAGGTGAGATTCAGGGCGGCGTCACGACTTACGGCGATGACGAGAACTATAAGCTGAGCCTGACCGGCGGCACGCCGTTCGCGGGCGGACGGGGCCATATCCTGTTATTCGGCGAACACACGTTCTCCGCCGGCATCGTCGGCAATCCACGCCCTTGGAACGATCCAAAATACTCGACGGCGCTGATTGTCAATCCGGCCTATGTCGCCGGCAACGGGCAGCCCCAATACATCATCACAGGCCCGGTGGGTCTATCGAACGCCACGGCGGGCGGCCTGATCCTAAGCGACAACCTGAACGGCACGAACTCGCCGTTCCGCGGTATTCAGTTCCTGGCCGACGGCAAGCAGGCGCCGTTCCGTTTCGGTCAGATCTCGGGATTGCAGATGGTCGGCGGCGACTACGATCAATCCAATATCTGGAAATGGCCGTCGCTCGATCTTGAGGTTCAGCGGACAAACATTTTCAACCGGTTGAGCTATGACCTCGCCGACAACGTCAACGTCTATACCGAGATTTCCTGGGCCTATACCCACGCGCTGAACAGATCGCTGGTCCCGGACTTCCGTCTCGGCAACATCAACGTGCGCGTCGACAACGCTTTCCTGCCCGAGAACATCCGCTCGCAGATGACGACGCTCGGCGTCGCCAGCCTGACGATGGGCTCGTTCATGGCTGCCGGACCGCGCTCGTCGATCACCGATCCCGCGACCGGCAACACGCCGATCGACATCAAGGCGGACAACGGGCGCACGCTGCGCCGCTATGTCGCCGGCTTAGAAGGCAATTTCAACGTCGCGGATGCAAATTGGAAGTGGGACGCCTACTACGCACGCAGCTCCACGCACAACTCGACACGCTCTCCGGACAATATTCAGCCCGCGCGACTCAACCAGGCCATCGATGCCGTACGCAATCCTGCCAACGGATCGATCGTCTGCCGGTCGACCCTCACCAACCCAAACGATGGGTGCATCCCGTACAATATCTTCGGGACGAACGTGAACGGACCGACGGAATGGAAATACCTTGCGCCGCGACCCGGTTATGCCATCACGATCCTCTCGCAGGACGTGATGTCCGCGAGCCTCACCGGGGAGCCCTTCTCAACTTGGGCGGGCCCGGTGTCGCTCGCGTTCGGCGGCGAGCACCGTAAAGAAAAAGTACGCGGCTTGGCCAGCACCGACGACGTGGCACGCCGGTACTTCGCCGGGAACTACATCGCCACAAATGCACAATGGCATGTGACCGAAGGTTTCGTCGAAACCGTCGTGCCCTTGGCGAAGGAAGAGTCGTGGGCGGATTCGCTGGAACTGAACGCCGCGGTGCGCGGCGCGCAGTACAGTGAGTCGGGCTTTAATCTGACCTGGAAAGCCGGGTTGATCTATGTTCCGACAAGCGACCTGACCTTACGCGTTACGCAGTCGCGGGACATTCGTGCGCCGAACCTGGGGGATCTGTTCAATCAGGGCCGCGCCGGAACGGGGAATGTGAACGATCCGTTCCGCAACAACGAAAGCGTTACCATCGTTTCGGCCGACGTCGGCAATCCCAACCTGCAGCCGGAGAAAGCCGATACGACAGGGCTAGGCCTCGTGTACTCGCCGGGCTGGCTGGACGGCTTCACCGCCTCGCTCGACTACTATCGGATCCACATCAAGGACGCGATTACCACCCTTGATGGGCAACGCGTGCTCAATCGCTGCTTCGCTGGCGTCACATCGCTGTGCGCGGGCATTCAGCGCGGCCCAGTGCCCGCCGGTCAAACCGTCGGACCGATTACGTTTATGGCGGTCCAGCCTCAGAACGTGCTGACCCAGAAGACGGACGGGCTCGATTTCGAGTTCGCCTACAACACGCCGCTCGACCGGATCATCGACGGCATGAACGGCGAAGTCGCGCTACGCGGTCTTGCGAACTACGTCTTTAAGCTGGATACGAGCGATACGGATCCCGTCACCAACGTGACCACGATTATCAAGGGCGCCGGCGTGATGCCGGACAGCGGCGGTATTGGTTTGTCGCCGGGCCTCGCGACGCCGCACTTCCGTTGGACGACGTCGTTCACCTACACCCTGGAAGCCTTCTCGGGCACGGTGACGTGGCGCGGCACGGGCTCAGGCGTCTACAACAACGCGTTTGTTGTCTGTTCGTCCGGATGTCCCGCGTCGACCGCAACGGCGCCGACGATTAATCAGAACAGCATCGGCGCGGTGCAGTACATCGATCTCGCGGCTAACTACAAAATCATGGACGATCACGTCACGATGTACGCGGTCATCCAGAATGCGCTCAACCGCGATCCGCCGATGATCGCCGCCGGCCTCCAAAACGGCTTTTACGGCGGCCTCGATAACGACAACTTCGATCGAACCGGCCGGATGTTCCGAATCGGCGCGCGCTTCGCTTATTAATATAAGTACGTAAGCTAGGCCCCGGCGAACCACGCGCCGGGGCCTTTCTTATTCCGGACAAAGCACCTCGAACCGCGTTGCGCTTGAAGCCAGAACATAGCCGTCGAAACCGCGATATCCATTACGCGGATAAAAAATGTCGATCACGTCATATCGGGGGGCGCCGCGAACCGCGAGTCCGACGATTTTCCCGTCGGCGGCGAAGTAGACGAAACGCGGCTGACGCCAGCTTCGCAGATCCACGGCCCAGCCACGCACGGCGCGGTACCTGACGTCACCCGGAACGATACTCACGCCTTCGACGGCGTTTTCACACGCGCGGTATCCGGTCCCCGCAGGCCCGCCCAGGCGTCCAATCGCGTCCCCCCACATCGGATCGGCGAAGATTGAGCGGTGTGTCGATGACAGTTGGGCGGCCACATCCCTCAGGACCTCGTACTGTTCGCTGGACCGCACATGAAAGACCCAGGCCGTGGCCTTCGGATCGGGAATATCGAGCTCGAACGCCAGCGCCGCCCGGAAACTTCCCTGCACCAACGCCGGCCCATCATCGCCCAGAGGCCGTATCAATTGAATCGGGAGGAGAAAGAGCGCCACCGCAAAGCTCATGCGAACGAACAGCCGGCCCGCATGGACGCGATCTTGCGACACCGCCGCGAGGAGTAGCGCGAGCGCGGCCCATGCGACAAGAGATGGCGTGGCATAACGCGATACTAGCGCCGCGTTGGCGAGTTCGGCCGCCCGGCCATACGCCGTGAGGATCGCCGTCGCGAGAACAAAAGCGATGAGCGCGAGAAGAGCGAAGACATCGATCTCCATTCGGGCGCGCACCTTCCAACACCGATACAGAGCATACGCGAGGCCCGAGATATAAAGCGCGGCGCCGATCACCCCACCCGCGATCGACCCCGTGAGGTCTGCAAACGGGAACGCGATGAATGTCGCGACGAAGGAGAAAAAATCCCGCGGCATGGGCGGCGCTGCCGCCGCGCCGGAATAGGATCGGAACCACATCGCCGTCAACACAGCGCCGCACGCGACAATTAGGCCGATGCGATGCCAAGACCACCGCGCGGCCTGCATGGCGAAGAGGAGTGGAAAGACCAGAAGGCCGTTCGCCATTGTGCCGAGCGACGCCGCGCCGAGGACAAGCGCAGCGGCAAACCAGCGCCATCCCCCGGCGTCGCGCATCGCGCGCGCCAGCGCACAGAAGGCGAGCAGCGGTACGAGATAGGCGAGCAGAAACTGGCTCTGAAAGGGCGAGTCAAGATTCTCGCGCTGCAACCACGAGAGCGATATCGCCGACAGACCGGCGCACACGGCGAGCCAGTCGCCGCGCCTGGCGATAAGACGCCGACCAAGGGCGCACAATGCGATCCAGATCGAAAGCAGGAGGACGACATTCGCCGCGATCAAGAAGGCAAATCGCGCATCGAAATATTCGAAGTCGATCCAGAAAAGGAGCTTGGAAAGAACGATACGATGTTCGTTCCAAAAGGAGAGGGTCTCCCAAAGAAAGCCGTTCTCCAACGCGCGGAGGTACGAAAGCAACGCGCCTTCCCACATATCGTGGGTTGGGACCGGCGTGTACGCGCGCACCACGCCAACAAGGAGGAGGACAAAATAGACAACGGGAATGACGCAGAGAACGGCTGGCCGCCCCATCGCCGCCCAAACCCGCGACATCCAGCCCGATACCCGTGTATCGGCTGGTGCAAAAACCGCCTGCATTTCCCCCTCGCCTTCCCTGCGGGCAAGTATAGCGGGCGACAGGCCGACATCCGAATGCAATGTAACGGAAAAGATGCGTTCGTCCGCGCGTTCGCGTATGGTCCGAACGAGATATGGGGGCGTACGATGGAGACGAGCTTTCTGGGCGTCCTAGGCGGGATGGGGCCGCTGGCGACGGCCGATTTTCTGCGGAAACTGGTGAAAAAGACGCCGGCCGACGTCGATCAGAAACATATTCCCGTCCTTCTTTACGGCGACTGCACGACACCGGACCGTACCGCGAGCGTGATCGGTCAAGGGCCCTCGCCGCTTCCCCATCTTCTGGCAGGCATCCGCTTCCTCGCCGCCCAAGGCGCGCGTGCGATTTGCATCCCATGTAATAGCGCGCATTGCTGGTACGACGAAATGCAGGCCGCCTCGCCGGCGCCCCTGCTTCACATCGTCAAAGCCAGCGCCGCACAGATTCACCGAAAGAATCCCAATGCGGCGCGTGTCGGCGTGCTTTCGACCCTCGGCACGCACCGCATGGGCATCTATCACGATACATTGACCGCCATCGGTTACGAGGTCGTGACGCCGACCGATCATGAGTTCGAGACATTGATCTCGCCAGCCATCGCGATGAACAAAGCGTGCAAATGGGCCGAGGCCGAACCTTTATATGATGAAGCCACACAGCGCCTATGGGATCGCGGCGCGGAGATTGTGGTGCTGGGCTGCACGGAAATTCCGTTCGGCATGGAACGTCAATATCGCGCCAACCCGATGAAATTCGTCGATTCCAACGATGCGCTCGTCGACGCCGCGCTTAACTTTTTCATCGGCGCGGAAGCGGCGCCCGCGGCCGCCTGAAATGTCGGCCGCCGCCCTGATACGCCAAGGATCGGCCGGCGTCATTACCGGACTCTCGGCGATTATCTATTCGCTCTCTTACGGCGCCCTGTTGTTTGCCGGGCCGCTTTCGAGCTTAGTCGCGTACGCCATCACCATCACATTGATCACCGCCGTGATCGGCGCGGTGGTCGGTGTTTTGTCCGAAGGCCGGTCGTTCATCGTCGGTCCGGATTCAAACACCATCACGGTGCTTGCCAGCATTTTAGCCGTCCTCGGCTCAATGCAGCTGCCTGGTGGCCCGTCCGGTCCCCTCGCGCTTCAGCTCGCGCTTGCGGCGGTTGCGTTGACTGGCGTCTTCCTGGCGCTGACGTTCTTTTTCGTCGCCCGCGCCAACCTCGCACAACTGGTGCGTTATATCCCGTTCGCGGTTATGGCCGGCTTTCTGGCGGCGACAGGGTGGTTGATCGCAAGCGGCGCGCTCAACATCATCGCTGGGATTCCATTGAGCTTCGCGGGTTTGAGCAGGTTCCTGGCCAATCCATGGCGACCCGAGCTCGCTTTCGGCATCGCCATCGCGCTCATCCTTTTCGTTCTGGCCCCACGGGTTGCCAGTTCCGTCCTCATCCCAGCCGTCATGGTGGGCGCGACGGCGATCGTGAATTTTGCCCTCCAAAGCGATTTTTGCCCGCCGGAATATTGCGCGGCGCATACATGGCTGTTCCAGAACATGGCGGCATTACCATGGACGCCGCCTTGGGAGCTGACACTAGATTTGTCGGATACGGGATTCCTGTTCGACAATCTGGCGCAGATGCTGATCGTCGCCTTTGTCGGCCTTGTGACGACACTTCTATCGATCGCGAGCCTGGAGCTGAGCTATCAGAGGGAATTCGACCTCAACAAGATCCTGAAGCAACAGGCCGCCGCAGCGGGCCTTTCAGCGATGGTGGGCGGGTTCTCGCCCATCCTTTCGATCGGCCGTTCGCTTCTGAACCACCGCGCCGGCGGCGACCGGCTCGGTGGGCTGATCGCGGGCGCACTCTGTCTCGCCACGCTGTTGGGCGCCGGGAACATGATTTCTTATGTGCCGAAGCCCGCCCTCGGCGGCCTCGTGCTCTTCCTCGGGATCGGAATGCTCAGGCAGTGGCTGTGGGATCCCTGTCGCAGCGCCTCGCGCCTCGAAATCGCGCAGATCGTGTCCATTCTTCTGCTTGTCGCGAACTTCGGCTTCATGGTCGGCTTCCTGGCGGGGGTGCTTCTTTCCTGCGCCGTGTTCATCGTCACATACAGCCGGTTGCCCATTGCCAGCGTTTCGACCAACCTCGCGCTCTTCACCAGCTCCGTCGCGCGATCCGAAGCCGGCACAAACCTCTTACGCAAACACGGCGAGAAAACACTGCTTTACCGCCTGCGCGGTTATGTGTTCTTCGGATCAGCCAGTAAGATCGACAAGGTATTTCGCGCCATGGCGCCGGATATCGAAGCGATCGTAATCGATTTTTCCAGCGTCAGCGGTATAGATAGCTCAGCGGTCGGCGTCTTTCAGCGCATGCTCCGGCGTCATCAGGACAAAGGGACCACGTTCTACCTCGTCTATAGCGAGCCGACCGAACGGGCCGTACGCGCCATCACCCTGACGTCGGCGGCGCAGCGCATTCACTATTTCGACGCCCTTGACCGCGCCATCGAAACCGCCGAGGACCATTTGATCGCGCGACGCGGCGGAACACCGGGACGCGCGACCGCGCTACAGTTCCTGGCAGATGCCAGCGCGCGCGCGACATTTCTTGGCTATTGCGAGCAACGCCGTATCACCCGCGGCGAGGCCCTGTGCGCCGACGGCGACATGTCGAACGAAGTGTACTTCCTCGAAAGCGGCGGCCTTGAGGTCGTGAAAGTCACAACCGACAAGCGGGTCTTAAGGTTGGCGAAACTGGATGCGGGATCGGTGGTCGGCGAACTCGCTTTTTATACGGGCGAGGCACGCACAGCAGCCATCGTCGCGGACGTCGACTCAACCGTTTACGTGCTGCGGCGGGAGGATCTGAAACGCTTGCGTGAAAGTCATCCCGATCTTGCGGCGATGTTCGATCACATGGTGATCCACAAAGTCTCCCATGCGCTTACGCGCGCAAACAAACTTCTGGCGTTATATCGTTAGGGCTCGTCAGCGCAGTAAAGCGTGCTGGCATTTTCTGCGATGACGCCGCGCAAGAAACCCGTAAAGCCGCTCCTGACCGCGGGCTCGCCGCGCACGCCCGCCACATCGCGACGGACACCACCTGCCGCCGCCAATCCTTCGATGACGCCATTTACGCCAATATAAGCGTAGGCCGGAACACGGCGCGCCTTTTCATCAAAAACCCATCCCGAGACCCGCACGTAATTGGGCTCGCCGTCGATGTCCTCGCTTTGGTCAAGCGCGCCTGCACATTCATGGAAACCCTGACCCGCCGGTTTGCCAATCTGCCCCACGGCAAAAGTAAGATCAGGATCCGCCATAACCGATAACTTTTTCACCTCCGCCATGTCCGCGACCGTGCGCACATGATTAAAGGCCTCGTCGGTGTCCGTCGGATAAATGGCGCCGATAGCGCGGCGATCGGCGACGCGCATCTTTAGCGCCAGAGCGCCCACCATCCTCTGATGCACGAGTTCCGGCCCCGTATCCCTGAATACCTGCCGTTGTGCCGACCAGAGTCCCGCGGCCGCTAAAATCCCGAGAACGATCGTGACCGACCGGACATTTCGTTGGTGACGGAAAAGGTATGCGAAGAGGATCGCAAGGGCGCACCATGCCATCAGTGATGGCGTCGCATAGCGTGAGACCAACGCGGCATTAGGTTGAATCGCGGCGCGACCGAGAGCAATCACGGCACAGCTCAGGCCGACGTAGATCAGGAACGCGACGAGAGAAAGAACCAAAGGAGATTCAATCGTGCGGGTTCGCAGCCAGAACAGCGTGAAGCCCCCCGTTGAGACTATAAAAAACGTTCCAGCCACATAACTGGCCTTTTCACTGCCGAGCATCTCGCCGACGGGCAGTCCGAAGAACGTCAAAACAAAAGTGGCGGCTTGAGTCAGGCTCGCGTGGTCGCGCGCTACGGTGAAGTAGCCCTGGAACCATGCCGCTATAGAAAGAACAGCTACCACGACGATGATGAACGTGCGGCGCCACGAGACGCGCGGCATCGCAAGATTCATGAACACAAGAAGCGGAAGTACGGCGATGCCGTTCGCCATGGTGCCGAGCGACAAGAGGCCAAACAACAGCGACGCCACAAACCATGCTCGGCCATGCGGCGATCTGTCCGACAGTCCGAGACACGCGAAGGCCACGAGTGGAAAGAGATAGGCAACGAAGAATTGGCTCTGGAACCCCCAACTGAGATTCTGCTCCTGAAGCCACGATAGGCATAAGGGGCCGAGCGCCAGGGATACGACAGGCCAGAGGCGCGGCGTATCCTTTAGTAGAGCCCGCGAAATAAGTCCGAGCGTCAGCCACAGGGCCAGAACAAGCGCTACATTGGCGGGAATGAGGAGAAGGGAGCGGCCGTTGAGAAAGCGTAGATCCAGAAAAAACAGGACGTTCGAGAACCAGATGCGATGTTCATTGGTTTGCGCAAAAAGCCACCGCCAATCGCCGTCAAGATAGGCGATATAACCGGCCAGATAGGCATCCCACATGTCCCAGAAGGGTACCGGGCTATACCAACGCACCAACCCAATGACCATCAGCACGAAAAAGGCGATGGGAATCACCGAAAGAGCGGCGGCGGGTACACGTTCGATCAGGCGCGCGATGCGATCGAGCCATGGGGGCAGCGAGGTGCCGTGGCGAATGGGAAGGGGATTCATGGAACGCTTTGAATTTCGGCCGCCGTATCAATAGCATGGTTCATGCCGGTGTTGTGAACGGCCTTGCACGCCCATAAGCTACATAGCCCACCGTGCCCGCGTTTTCATTACATGACCTTTCGCGATCCAACCGCACGCCTTCGGAATTGGTCACCGCTCCTTGCCGTGTCGGCGGGGCCCTTTGTGCTGGTGCTGTTCGTTCTGTTCGGCCCCTTCTTGATCGACCCGACTTATACGCACAGCGGCTTGGGTGTTGGTGTCGGACTCAAGATACTGGGGGGCGCCCCCACGATCGATCCGAACATCGCCATCACATCCTTTGCGCTTGGACTACGCGCCGCCCAAGATGCGATCGCCGGTCACCTTCCGCTTTGGAATCACTTTCAGGGCTTTGGCGCTCCACTGCTAGGTGAAATGCAGTCGGCCGCGCTTTTCCCGCCCACGCTCCTCCTGCTGCTACCGAGCGGGCAAGCGCTTGAACACATCTTCTTGCAGTGGCTCGGCGGCGCCGGCGCGTATCTCTTCTTCCGCCGCTTCGGTCTCGGCACGACAGCGGCCATTGCCGGAGCCATCCTGTACGAGTTCAACGGCGTCTTCGCGACCCTGCGCAACGCCGCGTTCAATCCTGTCGCCTTCCTGCCGTGGCTGCTGTTCGGCGTAGAATCCTCGCGCGATTTGGTGGCGCGTGGACGCGGCTACGGCGAGAGATTCACGGCCATTTGCGTCACCGGGGCCATGGGCGCCCTCGCGCTCTATGCCGGCTTTCCCGAGACCGCTTATCTTTATGGCTTGTTCGTCATCGCGTGGGCTCTTTTTCGCCTGACCGGACTTACACACCGCGAAGCCGTTGCCGTCTTTCTGGATCTTTCCATCGCCGCGGGGCTCGCGCTTGCGTTGAGCGCGCCGATCCTCGTGGCCTTCGTCACCTACCTTCCGGAAGCCAGCATCGGCGGACACGGCGAGGAATTCGTCGGGATGGCGCAGGAGAAGGAGACCGCGATCCTTTATCTTCTGCCCTACTTTTACGGCAACTTCATTGCCGCCGCCGATGCGCGCATCGGCGGCCTATCCATCAGCTCTGGTGGCTATATCGCCGTCGCACCGGTGGTCCTCGCCGCCGCGTCGCTGTTCGCACCCGGATACCGCACCGTGAAACTTCTGCTCTGCGCGTGGCTGCTGATCGCGCTAGGCGCAAGTCATGGGTGGCCCGGGATCTATCCGGCGTTCATGTCGCTTCCGCTCATGAAACTCGCGGTGCCGGGCCGCTATCTGAACCCAAGCTGGCTGTTTTGTGTCATCTTCCTCGCGGCGTTGATGATCGACCGATTGCCGCACATGACGACCGCAGAGCGGCGCCGGTGCGTGCACGGCGCCATCGCGATTTTGATGGTGGTGATCGCCGCCACCGTCACGCCCGCGGCCGAAATGCTCCCGCGCGCCTGGCAGAGCGTCCCCCTCTCCGTGATCTTGAGCATTGCGGTGGGGACGCTGGTTACGATCTGTATCGTAACGGCGCTGCATGCGCCGCGTTTGCGGCGGGTCGCAATTGCCGTCGCCGTTCTTGAAGCCGGCGCTCTTTTTATAGTGCCTTTCTTTGCCTATCCGCGTGACGGCGATATCGATTGGAAAGCACTTGCGTTCCTTCAGGCCAACACGGGCTATCAACGTGTCGCCAAGACCGACAGCTTCGGTCTGGGCGCAAACTTCGGCGCGGCGTTTGGCGTGGGCCTCATCAACTTTGATGACCTGCCCTCACCGCTGCGCACAATTGAATATGTGCGCAGGCATATCGACGAGTATGCCAGCAATATTTTCTTACCGGAATCTCCAGCACTCGCGGGCAAAGAACTCAGCGACCGCCGACGGCTTCTGCGTCAGCGTTTGCCGGCCTACGCACAGGCGGGTGTAAAATATGTGATGGCGGCTCCGAACTTTTATGCCGAACCGGCGGGCGAGGTGATCTGGCGCGATGAGAAGCCGATCATTCTTCCGCAAGGCGGCGTTCTGAGGATCGCAAGCCGGCACACCACCACAACGACACAGGTGGAAGCACTCACGGTACGCACCAGCAATTTCCGCAATACAACGACCGGCCTTCTAGCCGCGCGGTTGTGTTCCGGCGACACATGCGCGGAGGGCACAGCGGACTTCGCGAATATCGAGGACGGTCAACTTGCCCTCATCCCATTGGATCGGCCGCTCACACTGGAGGCCGGGGGCGCTTATACCGTTGAATTCCGGAAGGAAGGCAAGACTGCCGGAGTCCTCTGGACCTATCCACGGGGCGGCGATGCGCCGCTGCAGCGTGCCTTGGAAAGCCCCTCGCCGCTCACCGATGGCTACGGCATCGAGTTGGCCTTTGTCCCCGCCGGCCGGCCAAAACCAGTCCATGTCAGCCGGTCCATGTCGATCTTTGAACTTGAGAACGTCCGGCCCTATGCCTCGGCGCCGGACTGCGACGTGACCTTACGTTCTTACGATAAAATGCAAACGTCCTGCCGGCGCGCCTCGCAGCTCGTTCGCTTGAATGTCCACATGACGGGATGGACCGCAACGGTAAACGGCAACGACACGCCGATCGGACTTGCCGATCATACGTTCCAGACCATTGAGCTTCCGGCGGGATCGGCCGAGGTCGCCTTTCGCTACGAACCGCCTGGTTTCGCCGCGGCGGCCTTCGGCGCGGCGGGCGCCGCCCTTCTCCTTCTCACGGGCTTTGCGCTCGCTGCTTGGCGCCGGTATAGAAGCCGCGTTGAGAATTCCGCTGACGCGGCGCCAGCGGTGCCGTAAAATTGCAGAGACCCAAGGACTTATGGACGTTCGCGAGACAGGTTCGATGAACGAGAATGCCCGGCCGGCGATCGACGACGTTCAGGTGCCGCTGGTTGTGGACCTCGATGGGACGCTACTGCGCACCGATCTCCTGTACGAAAAATTCGCGCTGCTGTTGTTCTCGACACCTTGGATCCTCGCGCTCATCCCCTTCTGGCTCCTGCGCGGCAAAGCCTATTTGAAGCGCGAATTCACGCGGCGCGTTGACCTCGATGTGGATACCTTGCCCGTCAACGAGGAGCTTCTGGAGTGGCTGCGAGCCGAAAAAGCGCGTGGACGCACGCTGGCGCTCGTCTCTGCATCCGATGATGGCATCGTGCGCCGTGTCGCCGAGCGGTTTGGCGACCTGTTCGATATCGTGCAGGGCAGCGACGGTACGGCCAACCTCGCGGGCGGCCGTAAACTCGACGCGCTGAAGGCGCGCTTCGGCGCGAACTTCACCTATGTCGGCGATGAGCAGCGCGACATCGTGATCTGGGAGTATTGCCGCTCGGCCGTGCTGGCGGGCCGCGGCTGCAACTTGCGGGACCACCTCTCGCCCGCGGTCACCGTCGTGGGCGCTTTCGCGACGCCGAAGGTCACCGCAGCCACCTGGGCGCGCGCGTTCCGGGTACAGCAATGGGCCAAGAATGCGCTGTTGTTTGTGCCGCTGCTGCTGTCGGGCGATTTCTTGAACCTGAGCCTGATCGGCCGGGTGACCCTCGGCTTTTTCACCTTCAGCCTACTCGCATCCGCTTCTTATCTTTTCAACGACCTTGTGGACTTGCGCGCGGACCGCATGCACCGCTCAAAGTCGAAACGTCCGCTCGCCTCGGGGACATTACCGCTGCGTTCCGCGTTCAGGGCGCTGCCGGCGATGGCGCTTGTCGTCGCCGCTCTTCTCTCCCAACTGCCATGGACGTTCACCGCTGTCGCGCTCGTCTATCTGGGCGTGACCCTCACCTATTCTTATGCACTTAAGCGCACGCCGATCCTCGACCTTCTGGCGCTCGGTTTCCTTTTCACCGTGCGCATCCTCGCGGGCATCGCGGCCTCCGAAACTTCCATTTCGCCGTGGCTGCTCGTGTTCTCCATGTTCTTCTTCTTTAGCCTGGCGACGGTGAAGCGCTACAGCGAATGCCGCGTGATGGCCGCCGAAGGCCGCAGCCACCTGACAGGACGCGGCTACCACGCGGCCGACGCCGCGACCTTGATGGCGCTCGGCATCGCCAGCGGCTTCTGTTCGATCCTGGTCTTCTTCCTGTTCCTGATCGATCCCTTATCGCCCGTGAGCGCATACAACCGCCCGGAGCTGTTGTGGATGGTGTGCGCCGTCCTCGCTTATTGGTTGGGGCGAGCATGGTTATTCGCGGGTCGCGGCGAGATGCATGATGATGTGGTGGTCTTCGCCTTGAAGGACCGCGTCTCGCTTGCCCTTGGCGCGCTGTGCGCGATCCTCGGCCTGCTTGCAAATCTCTGATGGGCGCCCTGCATCAACGCAAGGATGCGCTGAGCTGGGGCCGCGCCCACCACTTTACGCATCATATGGCGCAGCCGGCCTTCGCCGACGAATTGCCCGCTATTCTCAAGGAATGCGGCCCGCGCCCCGTCCTGGCGCGCGGGCTTGGCCGCTCCTACGGCGACAGCGGCCTTAACGCGGACAATGTCCTGATCGACATGCGCGCGCTGGATCACGTCCGTAGTTTCGATGCGACCGCCGGCGTGCTCGATGCCGAAGCGGGCATTACGTTGAAGGACGTCCTGGAGCTATGCGCGCAACACGGCGGAACGTGGTTCCCGCCGGTCACACCGGGCACGAAGTTCGTCACCCTCGGCGGTGCTATCGCCAACGACGTACATGGCAAGAACCACCACGGCGCCGGCTGCTTCGGCAATCACATCCTATCGCTGCGTCTCATGCGCTCCGACGGAATGGTACTGACGTGCTCACCCGATGAAAATGCCGCGCTCTTTCGCGCCACCCTCGGCGGCATGGGGCTGACGGGACTGATCCTATCGGCGCGCATCGCATTGAAGGCCGTGCCCGGCCCTTGGGTCGAAAACGAAGATATCCGCTATGACACGTTGGACGATTTCTACGCCTTGACCAATGAGTCGCTCGGAGACTGGGAATATACCGTCGCCTGGATCGACTGCCTGGCGCGGGGAAGGTCCATGGGGCGCGGCATCTTCTCGCGTTCACGCCATGTCGCCGCAACCCGTCCCGCGCCACCGCTTCAGGACCCGCGCCTCGCGCTTCCGGTCAATTTGCCGAACATCGCATTGAACAAGGTCACCTTGGCGGTCTTCAACGCGCTTTATATCCGCCGTGCCTCGCGCAAACCCACACGCAAAGTGGTGCCCTTTGACGGGGCCTTCTACCCACTCGACGCTATCGGCCAGTTCAACCGCCTTTATGGCAACCGGGGCTTTTATCAGTACCAATGTGTCGTTCCTGCGGCGACCGAGCGCGAAGCGACCCGCGCACTGCTCACCGAGATCTCGCAAGCCGGTGTCGGATCTTTCCTGGCGGTGCTAAAGACCTTCGGTGATAAACCCTCGCCCGGATTGATGTCCTTCCCCATGCCTGGAACGACCCTCGCCCTCGACTTCGCCAATGACGGCGCACCGACACTTGCCCTGCTGTCCCGCCTCGACGCCATCACCCGCGCGGCCGGTGGCCGCATCTACGCCGCCAAGGATGGTCGGGTCTCCGCCGCCGACTTTCAGGCCGGTTATCCGCAGTGGACGGATTTCGCGCGTCTTATCGATCCCGGGTTCTCGTCCAGCTTCTGGCGCCGCGTAAGCGCAGGGGCCGCGGCATGAACGTGGTCATCTTCGGCGCGACGTCCGCCATTGCTCAGGCCGTCGCACGGCTTTACGCAAAAAAAGGCGCGCGCTTCTTTTTGGTGGCGCGCAACGAAGAGCGGCTCGCGACCATCGCCGCCGACTTGCGCGCGCGCGGCGCGGCCCACGTCGAGACCGCTGGCGCCGATCTCGGCGACCTCTCACTCCACGCCAACCTGGTCGCCCGCGCACAAAGCGCCCTCGGAACGCTGGACCGCGTGCTGATCGCGCATGGGACATTGACCCATCAGCGCGCCGCGGAGACCAGCGCCGAGATGATGGTGCGGGAAATCGGGATCAATTTCCTCAGCGCCGCCTCGTTGCTCACGCACATCGCCAATGTCATGGAGTTGCAACGCGCGGGCTCGATTGCTGTGATTGGCTCGGTCGCGGGCGACCGCGGCCGCCAAAGCAATTACGTCTATGGCAGCGCCAAGGCAGGGCTGGGCGCTTTCGTGCAAGGCCTGCGCCACCGCATGAGCCGTCATGGGGTCAATGTCACATTGGTGAAGCCAGGTTTCGTCGACACGCCGATGACTGCGGGTCTCGCCAAGGGGGGGCCCTTGTGGGCAACGCCCGCAAAGGTCGCGGCGGACATCAAAGCCGCCATGGAAGGCGCCGCGGCGATACTATATACGCCGTGGTTCTGGCGCTGGATCATGCTGATCATCAGATCGGTCCCCGACGCCATTTTTCGGCGTACCCGTCTCTAGATCATCCGCAATGAGCCTGAATAAGACCGATAAAATCGTCCTCCTCGGCGGCGCCGGCCTTGTCGGCCAGAATCTCGTCGTTCAATTGAAAGACGAAGGGTTCACCAACCTCGTCATCGTGGACAAACACGCGCCAAACGTCGCTGTGCTACGCAAACTGCATCCCGAGCTTACCGTTATCGAAGCAGACATGGCCGCGTCCGGCTCATGGCAGGACTCATTTGCCGGCGCCAATTCCGTTGTGATGCTGCAGGCCCAGATCGGCGGCGAGGACGAGAGCGCGTTCACGCGCAACAACGTCGAGTCCACCGTTCAGGCCATCGCCGCCTGCAAGAAATACGATGTGCCCTATATCGTTCACATCAGTTCGTCCGTGATCAATTCCCAGGCCGTCGACTGGTACACCGAAAGCAAGAAGGCCCAGGAGAAGGTGATCGCCGAAAGCGGCATCCGTCATGTCGTGCTGCGCCCGACGCTGATGTTCGGCTGGTTCGACCGCAAGCATCTGGGTTGGCTTTCACGGTTTATGCGGCGTGTGCCGGTGTTTCCAATCCCTGGATCCGGGCGATATCTGCGCCAGCCTCTGTTCGTCCTGGATTTCTGCCGCATCATCCGTGCCTGCTTGGAACAGCGCGCCACAGGCACGTACAACATCACAGGCCGTGACCGCGTCGACTACATCGACATCATTCGCACCGTGAAACGCGAAGCCGGGGCCGGCGCCATGATCGTGCGCATTCCTTATTCCATGTTCTGGGTGCTGCTGAAGGTTTACGCGCTGTTCGATAAGGACCCGCCCTTCACGACCAAACAACTTGAAGCGCTGGTGATTCCCGAAGAATTTGAGCTGATTCCCTGGTGGGATATTTTCAACGTGCCGGCCACGCCGTTCCCGGACGCCGTGCGTGAAACGTTCAAAGGCCGTTACGCCGACGTGGTCTTGGAGTTCTGATGGTCAAGGTCGCAGTCATCGGCGCCGGCGCCATGGGTCTCGCGGCCGCTTACCATCTCGCGAAAGCCGGCCACCAGGTTGACGTCTTCGAAGCGGACAAAGTCGCGGGCGGCATGGCCGCGCACTTCGATCTCGGCGGCCTCAGCATCGAGCGGTTCTACCATTTTGTCTGCAAGGCCGATCAACCGACCTTTGATTTGCTCAATGAAATTGGACTTAAAGAGGCCATGCGCTGGCGGCCCACGGCGATGGGCTACTTCTATAATGGCCGCCTTTATCCATGGGGCGATCCGATCTCGCTGCTGACGTTCCCGCATCTCGGACTCATCTCAAAGATCCGCTACGGCCTGATGGCCTTTCTGTCCACCAAGCGCAGCGATTGGTCGAAGCTCGACAAAATCACAGCCGACAAATGGCTCAAGGACTGGTGCGGACAGCGCGGTTGGGACGTGCTGTGGGACAAGTTGTTCGCCCTAAAGTTCTTTGAGTACGCCGACAAGATCTCCGCCGCCTGGATGTGGACGCGCCTCAAGCGTGTCGGCACGTCGCGGCGTAACCTTTTCCAGGAAGAGCTCGGTTATATCGAAGGTGGCTCCGAGACGCTGGTGAAGCGCCTGGTCGAACGAATCGAAGCAATGAACGGGCGCATTCATCTGGGCGCGCCGGTCAGCGAAGTGCATATCGAAAATGGGATGGTGACAGGATTGACCGCCGGCGGCGTGCGTCACGATTTCACTCACATAATCTCGACCATGCCGTTGCCGCTGGTCCCGAAACTGATTCCGGGCCTGCCCGCGCCGGTGAAAGACGCCTACGCGCGCCTGGAGAACATCGGTGTGGTCTGCGTCGTGCATAAACTCAAACACTCCGTGACCAAAAATTTCTGGTTGAACATCAACGATCCAGCCATTGAGATCCCCGGGATTGTCGAGTTCTCGAATCTCCGCCCCGTTGGCGACACCGTCGTCTACGTGCCCTACTATATGCCGATCACGCATCCGAAATTCGCGTGGAGCGATGACGCCCTGATCGCGGAGTCGTTCGGCTACCTCAAGCGGATCAATCCCAACCTGCAGGACAGCGACCGCATCACCTCCGCCCTGGGCCGTCTTAAATATGCGCAACCAATCTGCCCGCCGGGCTTCCGCGACATGCTGCCGCCGATCGAGAGCGAGATTCGCGGCCTGCAAATCGCCGACACGTCGTCCTACTACCCCGAAGACCGCGGCATATCGGAGGGGGTGCGCGTAGCACGAGAAATGGCGGCCAGGGTCCAATGACGTTCGCGCGCACCCTTCTCGCCAGTCGCTTCGCGCGCTTCTTGATCTCGGGCGGAATCGCGGCGGGCGTGAACGTGGTGAGCGTCATGCTGCCCGACGAGAAGGGAAGACGCAGACCCAGGCCGATGCGGCCCGAGACCGAGAAGCTGGGGCTGAAGAAGTACTCGGCACCACCCGCGAACTGTGCGGTCAGCTGAAGCGCGTTGCCGATGTCGGCCGCGATGCCGCTGCCAATGCCGACCTGCACGTTGATGAGCGGCCGCAGTGCGTCGGTCGAGCTGCGGAAGTGGTAGTCCATGCCGATCGTCGCGCCGAAGCCGAAGAGCACGCCGCCGCCAGAGATTCCGAGACCGACGCCGACGTCGAACAGCAGCGTGAACTGATCGCTGCCCCAGTACGAGAAGCCGAGCGAGCCCGTGTCGACCGGCGCCGCGGCGGTGCCGCGACCCGCGAGGCCGATGCCCTGGCCGCCGAACGTCGCGCGAACGCCAAAGGCGCCCTTCTGCGCCGAAAGAATGCCGTCAGCCGAGACCGGCTTGGCGGCAGGCTTCACCTCGGCCTGCTTGTCGCCCGTGTTGGAAGGCGGGTTGTTGGCGTACGGGTTGTCGTTGGGCTGGTTGGCGGGCTTGGTGGTGCCCGAGCCCGGCGTCACCGGAGTGATCTCCGTGCCGATCTCCTGCGCCAACGCCATCGAGCTCATCGTCACCAGCACTGCCACGCACAGTCGCTTCACGGCATTCCTCCAGAGGGGGTTCAGCTTCGCGCGGTAGACCCGGCATCGCGCCGGGGTGCGCAGGTTTTGAAACTCAGGGCAGCACGACCTCGAGGGGCTTCACGTCGACCGTGAGGCGGAACTGCTTCGAGACCTGCATGGGGTTGTGCGTCTTCGCGAGGAAGAAGTCGACGTCGAGCAGGCCGGGGTTGCGCGGCGTGAAGAAGAACTCACGCACGGGGCCATGGGGGTCGAGGTTCACCTCACGCAGCGAGAGGCGCTTGGCGGTCGAGGGCTCGATGGCCCAGACATAGCCCTGCTTCTCGGGCAGCTTCACGACGAGGCCGTGGTTCACCTTCACGGTGGCCGTCTTGGGGTTGCTCGAGGCGCCTTCGACCGTCGCGATCTCGATCGTGTCACGCGACACGGGCGGGTACTCGGGAGCGCGGGGCTCACAGACCTCGGCCTGAATGGTGCCGCCCCAGCCCGTCATCTTCTCGATGACGCCCGTGGCCACCATGATCTCGCCGACGTACTTCTTGAGGCCCTTCTGCGCCTTGCCCTCGATCGTGAAGGCCACCTGCTGGCGGGTGCCGTGGTTGGTGACGACCAGGTAGAACTCTTCGCCGCTCATCTCGAGGCGGCCACGCAGGGTCGCGTAGCCCTTCTGGCCGACGGCCATTCCGGGCTGGCTGATGGTCTCGATCTGGCCAGGCGAGAAGAGGAGCAGCTTGGCCTCGTCAGGCACGGCCTCGACGACGGGCTCGGCCGACTCGACCTTCTTCGCGGAGTACTTCCGCACGTCGATGGTGCCACCGTAGTTGTGGTGCTTCTTGATGAGGCCGGCCACCGACACGCGGTGATCCATGTACGCGGGCAGCACTTCCTGATCGGGGCCCTGCAAGAGGAACCAGAGCTCGCGCTTAT